>JAAYQG010000147.1 GCA_012519415.1 Treponema sp.
ACGACCAAATAATATATCCAGCATATTTATTACATAATTTGTTATTTTTTAAATCTTTTAATGATAAACATTGATCAATTAAAAGTTTTTCAGCAAGTACCGTATAAGAATCTAAAGAGTTTAAAATTATTTTTGAATTAATTTTTAATAGATTTTTGTCTTTTTTATACCAGTTTTTTTTTCGATGGCGTGAATTATTTTTTAATTGAATAGGATTTTCAGTTTTTATTCTCGTTTCCAAAATATCAGCTTTTAATATTATTATTTGAAAATTTGGATTATCAATAAATGGAATCAGTTTAGTAATTTCCTTAAAAATTCGGTATTCGTTTTCTTTTTTAGGACTTTTCCTTTTAGAAATAAACTCATTATTTTCTGTTCGCCATTCAATAAAGCACGTTTCTGCAATAGGAAAAATTATAGTAAATGAATAATCATTTATAAGTTGATTGATTTTTTTGTAAAGAGAAGAAAGGTTTGATGTTTGTATCTCATAAATATGTTTATCTGCAACAATATCGCAAATAAAATTTTTTAGCTTTACCTCTGTTGTTCCATTTACTAAATTAGCATATATAAATTTTAAATTTTCATGTAATGCAGATTCGTTATAAGTATTAATCATAAAAAATATCCGTAAAAACTAACATATAGATGAGTTAATTCGCATTGACGCTCTACGTTCGGTATTAAATCTGTCGCATAAACAAAGCACGCTAAAAAAACTATACAGATGTGTAACGTAAAAGTAAAGTATTTGCTAGTTTTTTTACATTTTTACAAATTTGAGCGTTGACAATCTGTTTTTCTCTGTTAAAATGGAATTATGTGGGAGAAAGTGGGGATAAGTAGGTAAAAGTGGATGGAGCTTCTTACCGGTGAATATCGTAATACGCTCGATGAAAAAGGACGAATCCTTTTTCCGACAAGATTACGAAATGAATTAACAGGCAATGTTCTCGTTTTAACTCAGGCGTTAGATAAGTGTTTGTGGCTTTTTACGCCAGAGGAATGGAAAGAATTGTCTGTGAAAATTATGACAAATTCATCACCTTTTAATTCTCAGGCTCGACTTGTTTTGCGTCGTCTTATAGCACCTGCACAAGAAGTCGAGTTTGACAAATCTGGTCGAATATCAATTCCTCAAAGCCTCCGCGAATATGCAAATTTAACAAAAGATTGTGTTGTACTTGGTGTAAATAAATACATAGAATTGTGGGATAGTACAACATATCAAGATTATCTTTCTGCAAGTGAATCTTCTTTTCAAGAAGCAGCAGAAGGGTTGTCTTCAATTTGTTTTTAATACTTTTGTATTGTTGCAATTTTTATAAAGGGGAAAAAATTGGAAATTATTCATACCTCAGTTTTACTGAACGAATGCTTGTCCTATTTGTCGCCAGATGGTGAAAATTATGGCGATTCCCCTCTTATGATTGATTCGACACTTGGGGAGGGAGGTCATTCGGAAGCTTTTCTATCAAAATATAAGAATCTAAAAATAATTGGCATCGATGCAGATCCGGTTATTCAAGCACGCGCCAAAGAAAGACTTTCTATATTTGGCGAGCGTATTCAATTTTTTTCCGGCTGGTTTGATGATTTTTATGAAAATTATTCAAATGAAAAAGAGCAGCCGTCTTTGATTCTGTTTGATTTGGGAATTTCACTTTTTCATTATGAAAAATCCGGAAGAGGATTTTCATTTCGCATGAACGAACCGCTTGATATGCGTCTTTCGGCAAATGCTGAAATTTCTGCATCAGACTTAATTCAGACAATGAAAGAAAATGAATTGGCAGATATGATTTATATGTTTGGAGAAGAAAGGTACAGCCGCAGAATAGCGCATGCGATAGTTGAAGCTAGACATTCTGCAAAAATAGAGAATGCAAAAAATTTAGCCGATATTATTTATAGGGCTGTTCCGGCTCAATATAGGCATGGTGCAATTCATCCAGCTACTAAAACTTTTCAAGCTTTGCGTATTGCTGTAAATAAAGAATTAGAGCGACTGCCGCGAGTTCTCGATTCAGCATTTAAGGTTTTGAAAATCGGTGGCAAACTTGGGGTTATAACATTTCATTCGCTTGAAGACAGAATTGTAAAAGTGCATTTCAAAAATCTTGCAAAGAAATGTGTTTGTCCGTCGGAGCAGGCTGTTTGTGCTTGTGGCGGTTGCAAACGTGCAGATTTACTAACTAGAAAACCGGTAAGTCCTACTTTGGAAGAAATTCAGCGTAATGCGCCGTCCAGAAGTGCACGACTTAGAGTTGTGCAAAAGGTGAGGGAGTCAGTTTTATGAAAATCGAATGTGTAATGAAAAATGTGTTTGTATGTGTTTTGGCACTTGCTGTTCCTGCTCTTTTAATTTTAAATACACTTCAAGCAAGAAAATATGCGAGGCTTGAAGAATCTGTAATGGCAATAGAAAAAAAACAATACGAAATTATCGAAGAAAATAAGCGTCTTGTTGCAAGTATTTCAAAGTTGTCTAGTCCGGATAGAATTGAAATGATTGCAACTGAAACTCTAAACATGGAAAAAGCTAAACCTGAAGATATTATACGAGTTGAAGTAAAGGGTAGAAAAAATGGAAATTGATACTTTAATGGAAGTTGAAACGCTCATTGATGCTGTTGGTGGTGTTTTAATTGGGGCAAAAAGTGAGAATTTTTGTTTTTCTTCAGTTTCTATAGATAGTCGTGAATGTGTAAAAAAATCTTTATTTGTGCCTCTTATAGGAAAAGTTCAGAATGGACATATCTATATTAAACAGGCACTTCAAAATGGTGCATCTGTTGTTTTTGTTGCAAAATCCGAGCTTGTCGAAAAAAAACCGGAATTTGAAAATTTATCAAAGGAATTTAACGCAACATTCATTGCTGTTGAAAATACAATGACAGCATTGCAAAATGCGGCAAAACGATATGTTGAACAGTTTCCGAGCTTAATAAAAATAGGTGTAACAGGTTCTTCTGGTAAGACAACAACAAAAGAGATTATTGCGTCTGTGTTATCTCAAAAATTTTCAGTAATTACAAATGCCGGCAATTTAAATTCGGAAACAGGTTTGCCGCTTTCTGTTTTTAAAATCAAACCGGAACATGAAGTTGGAATTTTTGAAATGGGTATGAATCGAAGAGGTGAAATTTTTGAAATTGCATCTGTTCTTTTTCCTTCTATCGCTGTAATTACAAACATAGGTACTGCCCATATCGGAATTCTCGGCACGCAAGATGCAATTGCTGAAGAGAAAAAAAATATTTTTTCAAATTTTAATGAACATTGTGTTGGTTTTGTGCCTGAAAAAGATAAATATACATCTTTTTTGCAGCAAGTTCCAAAAGGGCGTATAAAAACTTATGGTATCAAATCAAATAAACTTATTAAAAGTGTTTTTTCGTCAGGGTTAGACGGAACTGTTTTTGAATATAATGGTGTTTTTATAAAATTTCCTGTTCCAGGAAAACATAATTTTTTAAATGCTTTGGCAGCAATTTCCATAGCTGAATATTTACATTTATCAGCACAAGAAATAAAAAAAGGACTTGAAAGTGTAAAACCTATTTTTGGACGCAGTCAGATTTATCGCGGAACAAAAACACTTGTGCATGATTGTTATAATGCAAATCCTGATTCTATGGAAAATGCTATTACATTTTGCGATGATCTTGAATGGAAAGGCAAGAAAATTTATGTTTTGGGCGATATGCTTGAGCTTGGCGAAAAATCCAATTTACTTCACAGTGAACTTGGAATAAGAGTAGCTAAATCGAAAGTTGATTATACGCTTTTTTTTGGAAATGAAATGAAGTTTGCATATGATTCCTGTAAAAATAAGAAAAAATGCTTTTACAGCGATAATATTTTAGAAATTTCTGAAGAGTTGCAATCTTCAGTTTGCAATGGAGATTTGGTTTTGTTAAAAGCTTCTAAGGGAATGGCTTTGTGGCGCGTGGCAGAAGCGTTAGATATAAAACTTGGAGGCTGTGAGTGATAAACAATCGGTTTTTTGCATCTTCCGAACGGATTGTAATTGGAAAAAAAACAGATATAGGATTTCTTGTTTCTTTTATTCTTCTTTTAGGTTTGGGACTTGTAACTTTATATAGTGTTTCTCTTAATCCGGGTTTAAGAATTAAAAATGATGAATTATTTTTTGTAAAAAGACAACTTGTATTTTTAATGATAGGTATTGTAGTTGTTCTTTTTCTTGCAATGATTGACCTTGATGCAATAAGACGCTTTTTGCCGATTATTGTTCCTGTTGCATTGCTTTTATGTATTTTGACTTGTATACCCGGAATTGGAATAGAGAAAAACGGTGCAAGAAGATGGCTTAGCATTGCCGGGCTCGAATTTCAATCATCTGAACCTGCAAAACTTGTTATAGTCCTTTATTTATCGCATTTGTTTGTTAAAAAACAAGGTAGATTGGATGAAATTGCAGCATCGATTATTCCTGCTGTTATTATGACTTCTGTTTTTGTTTTGTTTATTTATCTTCAAAATGATTTTTCAACTTCATTGATAGTGATGATTTTGAGTTTTATTTTGTTTTTCTTTTCCGGTATAAAATTAAGATGGTTTGTAATTTTCTTTTGTCTTGTGCTACCGGTAATTCTTCTTTTTGTTTTTACTGAACCTTATCGAGTTCAACGCATTATTTCATTTTTGAATCCCTCAATAGATCCATTTGGAGGCGGGTATCAGCTGAATATGGCAAGAAAAGCTATAGCCGGCGGAGGTTTTTGGGGACAAGGTATCGGTGGTTTATTTCGAGGTTCAATTTCAATTCCGGAAGTTCAATCTGATTTTATTTTTGCAGGTTGGGCTGAAGAAATGGGATTTTTTGGCGTAATTTTATATTTCATTGTTCTTATATATTTTGCTTTGCGAGGTTTTCAGGTTGCTTTAGTATGCACAGACAGATTTAGAAGTTTGTTAGCTTTTGGCTGTGTAAGTGCAATTTTAATTCAATCTTTGATGAATTGCGGTGTTGTTTGCGGTTTGTTTCCGTCAACAGGTATTCCTCTTCCGTTTTTTTCTTCGGGAGGAACATCGCTTATAGTTTCGATGAGTTTTTGCGGTTTGATCATAAATGTATCCAGATGGAATAAAAGAGAGGGAAACTGAAAAATGGGTGATTTGTACAGCTTTGCAGATTTGGAACGTTATTGTTCTCAAAAAGAATCTATCAGCAAAGTAAAAAGGGGAAAAAATGCTGATATGAGGACTAAGATTTTAAAAATTTTAGTCGTAGTTCTTTTTGCTGTTCTTATTGTGGAGGCGGTGATTTATGTTGTGATTATTCCTTGCACAGCATCTGTTCAGGTGAGGTTTGCAGGATTAACGCAATATGCTCCGGAAGATATAATTAAAGTTTGCGGACTAAATGTTAGGCAAACGTGGATTAATTTTGATACCGGTGCATTAGCTTCTAAATTGAATAGAATCCATTTATTTGAAAGCGTTCAAGTTGAAAAAAGTTTTCCGGATCAAATTATTATTACTGTTTCCGAGCGTAAAACAGCAGCAATTGCTATTACAGAAATTAATGGACAATCTGTTGCTGTTCAAATAGACAAAACCGGATATGTATATCGCTTAGATGGAAATATTCCTGCTG
>JAAYQG010000148.1 GCA_012519415.1 Treponema sp.
CAAGATTCAAAACATTTGCACTTTATAACATCTGTAAATGCAGGTGTTGCCTCCGGTACGGTTTATGCCGGAGAATTCGGTGCATCAATGCGAAAAGACTTTACAGTTGTTGGAAACATTATAAATCTAGCTGCAAGGCTTATGATGAAAGCTGCCGACAGAGAACCGTTTTCATTTATTGCTGATAATAGAACTGCTCAAAAAGCCGATGAAAAATGTATTTTTGAAAAACTGCCGCCAATTGAATTAAAAGGTTTTTCAACACCACAAACAGTTTATAAGTTTGATTCAAAACGTCAGTTGTTGCCAAAAGAGCGTGAACAAAACGAGCTTTTTGGACGTGAGCGCGAAAAAGATTTTATATTAAAAGCGTATGAAGAATGTTCAAAAGGAAAGCTTTATGCTTTGGCCATTGTAGGGGACGGTGGTATTGGAAAATCGTTTCTTGTCGAAACTTGCACTGCTTATCTTGAAAAAAAACAGCCTTATTTACCGATGATTTACAGTTACTGTTATCAATATGAACAGTCCACTCCCTTTTTTTTATGGCGCAATTTAATTGGACAGCTTATTTCCCTTACAGAATTTCTCTCTGATGATGAAGCATATAACCATTTGCATTCGCTTTTTGAAGAATATTTTCCAGAAGAACTTGAATGGCTTCCATATGTTCTTGGAATGATGGGATTTAGTTGTTCAAAAGCAGATGAAATAAAAATGGTTCCAAGCTTGAAATTGAAACATTTTTTTAAGTTGATGTACAAGCTGCTTTCTGTTTTTACAGCAGGAGCTCCGGCTATTTTTGTACTTGAAGATTTGCACTGGTGTGATGCTGTTTCTCTTGAATTTTTTGAATATTTACTCAAAGAAGCAAAAGATTTTCCGCTATTTTTAATCGCACTTTCTCGTCCTGATTCAAAATTAAATTCTTTTTATAAAGATAATAATATTTTTGTGCTTGAATTGTTGCCGTTAGATCGAAATACTGTAACAGAGCTTTTGCTTTCTTTGCTGAATATCGATAATCCCGCAGAGGATTTTATAAATCGAATTGTTTCTTCTGCTTCTGGAAATCCTTGCTTTATAGAACATGTTGCAAGAAACTTAAAAGAAAACCGAACTTTGGTACCTTGCGAAACCGGAAAAAATAAACTTGCAAAATCTGTAGAAACAATAGAAATTCCGTCTTCAATACAGACTATTATTTTATCTCGTTTTAATACTCTTTCTTTTGAAGAACAAGTTATTTGCAAAACAGCTTCTGTTCTTGGAACAGGATTCCTTCCTGCGGCACTTCGTGAAATTATTCCGGAAGGCATAAGTGATGAAACATTAGATAAAGCACTTGTTGCTTTTGAAGAAAATAAAATAATAGTTCGTGGCACAGAAGAAAATCCTGTATGTATTTTTAAAGATAGCACAGTTAGAAACACAGTGTATGATACAATCCTTGAGGCAACAAAAAAAGAATTGAATTCTGCTGTTCTTGAAAGTTTAGAAAAACATTATGAACATAATATTTCTGCAGTAGTCGAGCGACTTGTTTATCATGCACAAGAAGCAAAAGATTATGCCAAAGTATTTATTTATGCATTTGAAGCAGCAGAGAAGGCGTATAAACGTTTTGCAATTACAGATTCAATAGCTCATTATAATGTTTGCCTTGATGCTTATCGTTCAGGCGAAGTTAAAGATACGGAAATCAATATTAATAAAATCTATCTGAAACTTGCTAATGCTTATAGAAAAAATTCAGACTATGAACTTGCAATAAAGACATTTAATATGGTCTTATCTTCTGAAAAATCACCGCTTCTTTTAGCGAAAACATGGCATGATTTAGGCAAATGTTATATGGAACAGGGAAAATTTTCAACAGCTATTGAAAACTTTGAAAATGCACTTTCATATGTCGGCTATCATGTCCCTGAGAAAAAAATTGGAATAATTTGGTCTAATTTCAAGTCTTCTTTGATGCTTCTATTTGGTAAAAAAAGAACATTAAAACCCGGTACTGAAAAATTTAGGAAGACTGAAACAAGAGTAAAATTATTTAGCACGCTAACAAAAGCTTATGTTTTGACAGCTAATGAAAAGCTTTTCTGGTCTGGAATGGAAAAGCTTATGTTTTGACAGCTAATGAAAAGCTTTTCTGGTCTGGAATGGTTAATTATGTTCAGGCATTAAGATTGAATGATTCAGATGCCG
>JAAYQG010000149.1 GCA_012519415.1 Treponema sp.
CCAGAAATGAAGCAAAAAGTCGTGCCTTTGCAGACGCGCAGCGTCGAAACCGCACGGCGCTTTTGCTTCATTTCTGGGAAACTGGGTTGTGTGTTATAGATTCTGCACAACGATGTACAAATGGCAGAACCTCGATTCCGATTTTGTGATTAATCTGCAAATTTGGAAATTAATCTAACAAAGCTGTCAACAATTTTGTAAAGCCATGCGGAACTTGATGAGAGCATATTCAATATAAATGATACCAAGAGGATTCCTGCAAGAATAAAGCGAACGGCGCAGAATATTCCGTGAGTTTTAGAAAGCGCAGTAGTACAGTCGCCCTCCTGAACAGATTCTTGTTATTTATTGGTAAAGAGATTTTATACTTTCTGTTCTGAGGGGATTCCACATAAAATAAAAATACGTTAAATTATTATCGAAATGCGGACGGCGGCGTTATACGGATACCGCATATATACTCGCTGTCAGGAGGTTATACATGACAAAGAAAAAGTTTCTGCTTATTATGGCGGCTTTTTTGATTGTTTTTACTGCGGCTCTGTGCGTATGTTGCAAAGCCTCTAAACGGATCCCTCTTAAAGATGGAGAATGGACAGGTAAAGCAGAGGGTAGAAATGGGCCAATTGAGCTTGTTCTTTCTGTAAAAAACGGTAAGATTTCGGGAGCACGTATTGTTTCTGAAAGCGAAACTGATTTTGCAAAACCTGCGGAAGAAACTGTTATCGCTCAGGCAGTGAAGTTGAATCGCGTTGACGGACTTGATTCCGTTTCTGGTGCCACTATCACTTCAAAAGCTACTATGGAAGCTCTTGCTAATGCAATGCTTAAAGCTCAAGGAAAAGCGGATAATACATCTTCGGCAAAGACTGCGGAAGATGTTTCCTGTGATATAGCTGTTATTGGTGCCGGTGGCGCAGGTCTTTCTGCTGCGACAGAAGCGGCAGGCAAAGGTGCGAAAGTTATAGTTCTTGAAAAAATGGGTATTGCCGGAGGCAACACAAATGCCGCTACCGGTGGTCTTAACGCTTCCGAGACATCTGTACAGAAATCTCTCGGTATAGCTGACACGAACGAGCAGTATTATCAGGATACTATGAAAGGTGGTTATAACCTGAACGATCCAGAGCTTGTTCGCAATATGGTTGATACTTCGGCGGAAACTGTTGACTGGCTTATTTCTTTGGGTGCTGACCTTGGTGACGTAGGCAAGATGGCAGGTTCAACGAACAGGAGAACTCATCGTCCTAAGGGCGGTTCTGCGATAGGCATACACCTCGTTCCTGTGCTTCAAACAGCAGCGGAAAAAGCAAGTGCTGAAATTCGCTTCAATTCAAAAGTAACAGATATTGCTCGTAACGGTTCTCGATTTGCTGTTTCTGTATCTTCTGGAGCTGGTGATTATACTGTCAATGCTAAAGCTGTTATTATCGCTACTGGCGGATTCGGTGCGAACTCTGATATGGTCGTTCAGTATAAACCTGATCTTGCAGGATTTGGTACAACAAATCATAAGGGTGCGACAGGCGACGCATTCGAGTGGGTAAAGAAGTTCAATGCAACTCTTGTTCAGATGGAGCAGATTCAGACTCACCCTACAGTTGTTCCCGGCAACGGAGTTATGATTACCGAAGCTGTACGTGGAAACGGTGCTGTCATGGTTAACCGAGAAGGAAAACGCTTCAACAATGAAATGGCTACACGTGATATCATGTCCGCTGCCATTCTTAGACAAACGGGAAAAACATCATTCCTGCTCTTTGATCAAGGCATCCGAGAATCTCTTAAAGCTATTGAAGGTTATGCAAGGCAGGGGCTGCTTACACAGGCCGACACTATTGCGGGGCTTGCTGAGAAACTCGGCATACCTGCGGCTGCTCTTGAGGAAACAATTATCTCTTACAATAAGATTCAAGCTTCTGGAAACGATACCGAGTTTGGTCGTGCAGGCAGCGATATGCCCCGCGCCATATCAACGGCTCCTTATTATGCGGTTGAAGTAGGTCCTGCTGTTCATCACACAATGGGCGGAATAAAGATTAATACTGATGCGGAGGTTATTGATACTTCCGGTAAAGTTATTTCAGGTCTTTTTGCTGCTGGAGAAGTAACAGGTGGTGTTCACGGCGGTAATCGTCTTGGCGGTAATGCTGTCGCCGATATTACTATATACGGAAAAATCGCGGCAGATTCAGCTCTTTCTTATATAAACACTCTTGCGCAGGAATAGAGAAATTGCTCTGAAAATTCGACTTTTATAAAAGACGTGGCTGTCCCAAAAAAAATGGGCGGCCACGATTATTTTAAACGTATAAGTTCGAGTAGACGTATTCTAAAAATTAGCGTTTTGCGTTTGGGATTGGAGTTATAAATTTGGGACTAATCTAGCAAAACCCGTAGTTTGCGGCAAGCGCAAACTACAAGGCCTGGGCGTTTTGCTAGATTAATCTCTAAATTTTAGAACCAACCTATTGCAAAACGCACATATTGAGTGTTGCTACAGTTTTCGTTATACTCTAATTATCTTTAATAAATCTTTGGAGAAATAAATTGAAACTTTGGGACAAAGGTGCTTACCTTATAAACGGAAAACTTTCAGAAAATGCAACAGTTTCAGAAACTGATGCAGCAAAAAAAACAATATCATATTCAATCTTACAAAATCATAATACTTCCGACGATTCTTCAAAACTGAAAATCAAATTTGATAAAATTACTTCGCACGATATTACTTATGTTGGAATTATTCAGACAGCACGCGCCTCAGGGTTAAAAAAATTCCCTCTCCCGTATATTTTAACTAACTGCCACAACTCACTATGCGCTGTTGGTGGCACAATAAATGACGATGACCATATGTTCGGTTTAACCTGTGCTCAAAAATACGGAGGAATCTATGTTCCGCCTCATCAAGCAGTAATTCATCAGTTTGCACGCGAAATGCTTTGCGAATGTGGTGCGATGATTTTAGGAAGCGACAGTCATACTCGATACGGCGCACTTGGAACAATGGCTATTGGCGAAGGCGGTGGAGAGCTTGCAAAACAACTACTTGGAAAAACATACGATGTAAATTACCCCGGCGTTGTTGCTATTTATTTAACAGGCGCACCGATTGCGGGGGTTGGTCCTCAAGATGTAGCACTTGCTATTATCAAAGCTGTTTTTGATAACGGTTATGTAAAGAACAAAGTTATGGAATTTATAGGCCCCGGAGTTGCAAATTTAAGTGCAGATTTCCGTATTGGAATTGATGTTATGACAACAGAAACAACTTGCCTTTCTTCTATTTGGTCAACCGATGAAAAAATTGAAGAATGGTATGAAATTCACAACCGTCCGCAATTTTATAAAAAACTTGAACCTCAAGAAGGTGCTTATTACGATGGCGCAATCGAAATTGATTTATCAAAAATCAGTCCAATGATTGCGATGCCTTTTCATCCAAGTTGCGCATACACAATTGATGAAGTAAATAAAAATCTTATGGATATTTTAGATGAAACAGAAAAACGTACAAAAGTTAGTTTCGGCGATAAAGTAAAATTTGAGCTTAAAAACAAAATAATAGACGGAAAATTCTACGTTGACCAAGGCGTAATTGCAGGTTGTGCAGGCGGCGGTTTTGAAAACATTTGTGCCGCAGCAGATATCTTAAAAGGGAAAGACACAGGAAACGGAAAATTCTTATTGAATATTTATCCAGCTTCTATGCCAATTTATCAAGAATTAATGAAAAACGGAGCATTTAGCAGTCTTGTTAGTGCAGGTGCAATTATAAAAACAGCATTTTGTGGCCCTTGTTTTGGAGCCGGCGACACTCCTTCTAATGGAGCATTTTCTATTCGTCATTCTACAAGAAACTTTCCAAACCGCGAAGGTAGTAAAATTCAAAATGGACAGATTTCTTATGTTGCACTTATGGATGCTCGTTCAATTGCATCAACTGCAGCAAACAAAGGATTTTTAACTCCCGCCACAGAATATGATTCGGAATTTTCCGGCAAAAAATATTTCTTTGATAAAGGAATTTATGAAAAACGAGTTTACGATTCAAAAAATGTTGCAAATCCGGAAGTCGAAATTCAGTTTGGACCAAACATAAAAGACTGGCCGGAAATGCAGCCATTGACAGAAAATCTTTTATTGAAAATTGTTTCAGAAATTCACGATCCGGTTACAACAACAGATGAATTAATTCCTTCAGGCGAAACATCTTCTTTCCGCTCAAATCCGCTTGGACTCGCAGAATATACGCTTAGCCGAAAAGATCCATTATACGTTGGACGTGCAAAAGAAGTTAGAGCCGAAGAAGAAAAAAGACAAAGTGGCGTTACTTTTGACAAAATGAGCGAAGAAATTGTTAATTCAATAAAAACAATTTTGCAGAAGTTTCCATCTGTAACAGCAAAAAACACAGGAATCGGTTCTACAATTTTTGCTGTAAAACCGGGCGACGGTTCTGCGCGCGAACAAGCTGCAAGTTGTCAAAAAGTTTTGGGCGGTTGGGCAAACATAGCAAATGAATACGCTACAAAACGATATCGCTCAAATCTTATAAACTGGGGAATGTTGCCATTTGTTTATGAAGACGGCGACAAAAATCTTCCATTTGAGAATGGAGATTATATCTTCATTCCAGATATAAAGAAAACAATAGAAGAAAAACTTTCAGCAACTAAAGCATATGCTGTAAAACCTAATGGAAAACTAATAGAGTTTGAACTTTCTATTGGGGAACTTACAGACGACGAGCGAAAAATTATTTTAGCCGGCTGTTTGATTAACTTTTATAAAGAATAATTTTTGCTTATTCAGCTTTAATCGGCTATTTTAAATATGCACAAATAGCAAGTTTACAGATTTAGAACTATTAAAGTGAAATTTTAACAAGCACATTGTTAAAGTCGGTTGCTCAAAGTAATACCTTTCGCTATAATTTTTTTATGTTTAATAGCATTTATGGTAAAGTCAGTGCAAAAAAAACTCAGACACTTATGCTTGAAACAGGTAGCGAAGAAACTGGAATTATTGAGTGGTGCTTTTCTGTAAGTGATTCTTCTTTAGATGTTTTTCCTAATGTTGGTGTAAAAGCCCGCGTCTATGCGTGGCTTCAGCATAAAGATGATAACATGAATCTTTTTGGATTTGCTTCAGAGAGAGAACGAGATACTTTCTTCGATTTGCTTAAAGTTGACGGAGTGGGACCAAAACTTGCATTAAAAATTCTCTCTAACATAACAGCTTCAAATCTTGCAGTAGTTCTTGATGACGGCGATTTAGCTCGCTTAGAGAAAATTCCGGGCATCGGCAAAAAGACTGCACAGAAAATGCTTCTCGCGCTAAAGGGCAAGCTAACTTTTCAGGAAGATACAGTCCGCATAGCTGTAAAAAACCTTTCGCCGTGGCAAGATGTTATATCTGCATTGTGCAGTATGGGGTATGATAAACGAGAAGTCGAACCGCTTATCATACGTCTTTCAGATGAACTGGATTCAAATCTTAGCAGAAAAGAGCAAGAAGATGCGCTTTTCCGCCGAGCAATAGTGGAGCTTGCAAACTAATATGTCTGATTTTGATGATTCTCATATTGTGCGTCCTGATTTAAACATTCATGATGATAAAGAAAACTCCCTTAGACCGAAATTTTTAACCGAATTTCAAGGACAAAGTCATTTAAAAGATAATCTATCTGTTTTTATAGAAACTGCGCGCGAGCGCGAAGAAGCGATGGACCATCTTTTTTTAATAGGACCTCCCGGACTTGGAAAAACAACTTTGGCACAAATTACAGCCCGTGAACTCGGCGTTGATTTTAAAGTTACAAGCGCACCAGCATTGGAAAAACCAAAAGACTTAGCAGGAATTCTTTCAACAATTTCGGAACGTTCGGTTTTTTTTATAGATGAAATACATCGCTTAAAACCTGCAATTGAAGAAATGCTTTATATTGCAATGGAAGATTATGAGCTTGACTGGATTATCGGACAAGGAGCAACTGCACGAACTGTTCGTATTCCAATTCCAAAATTTACACTTGTCGGTGCGACAACAAAAGCCGGCACAGTTTCAAGTCCACTAATCAGCCGCTTTGGCATTGTACAGCGCTTTGAATTTTATACAACTTTAGAACTTTCAGATATTGTTTGCCGTTCAGCTTCTATTTTATCTGTTGATATAGACAAAGATGCAGCTTCTCTTATCGCTTCTTGTTCTCGCGGCACACCTCGTGTTGCAAATAGGGTTTTGCGCCGAATGCGCGATTTTGCACAGTTCTATAAAAAAGACACAGATTCTACACCGCATATCACTCTTAGTATTGTAAAGTCCGGATTGAACAAACTCCAAATTGATTCTCTTGGTCTTGAACGATATGACCGCGAAATTTTGAAAAGTATCATAGAAAATTTTGGCGGCGGGCCTGTCGGTGCAGAAACTCTTGCAATTTCTATAGGTGAATCTATTGATACGCTTGAAGATTATTATGAACCTTATTTGATTCAGTGCGGACTTTTACAACGCACCCCAAGAGGACGTGTTGTTACACAAAAAGGATACAGTCATCTTGGGCTTGAAGGAAAACTAAAACATGAAAACGAAAGATTTTTATTTTGATTTACCGGAATCTTTAATTGCACAACATCCGTCAGTAGAACGTGGCAACGATAAACTTATGAAATTAGATCGTTATTCAGGCAAAACTGAAGATTTTATGATGGAAAATCTTCCTGACTTAATAAAAAGCGGAACTGTTATGGTTTTTAACAATTCTCGTGTGCGCCGATCCAGACTTTATGCAATGCCTATTGCAAATGAAAATCTACCCAAAGGAGCGGAACAGTCTTCAAAAGAAGTTGAATTTCTTATTTTAGAAAATCTTGATTTTAAAAATTTTGCGCCACGCACAGTTTGGAAATCAATGACACGAAATGCAAAAAAACAAAAGGCAGGTAAGCAGTTTCGCTTTAATGATGGTTCTGTTGCAAAAATTATAGAAAATCCGCAAGATGATTTTACTGAATTTCGTACCCTTCTTTTTGACCATGCTCTTGATGAAAATTGGTTTGAACGCAACGGACATATTCCGCTGCCGCCATATATAAAAAGAGAAGATATTGATGAAGATGCAGAACGTTATCAAACAATTTATGCAAAAGAAACAGGCTCTGCGGCAGCACCAACCGCAGGGCTTCACTTTACAGAAAAAATGCTTGAAAGATTAAAAGCAAAAAATATTGAAATTGTTTATGTTACACTTCATGTTGGATTAGGAACCTTTTTGCCAGTACGCACAAATAATATAGAAGACCACAAAATGCATAAAGAACATTTCTTTGTTTCAGATAAAACGGCATATACAATAGAAAAAGCTAAAAAAGAAAAAAAACCTGTTCTTGCTGTTGGCACAACATCTTTGCGCACTTTGGAATCTGCATGGAATGCTGAAAAAAATATACTAAAGCGCGGCGAACAAGATACTTCAATATTTATATATCCCGGCTACGAGTTCAAAGTTGTAGACAGCTTGTTTACAAATTTTCATACACCGGAATCAACTTTAATGATGCTTGTTTCTGCCTTTGCAGGAAAAGATAATATTATGGCAGCATATAAAAAAGCAGTGCAACATAACTATCGTTTTTTCTCTTACGGAGATGCAATGCTTATAAGCAAAAACTAAAAACAATGCATATAGTTTAGCAACATTCAACTTATGCGCTCACGTTAAACATCCTGTATATCCTGTTAAATACATCGATGATTCTTTCTTTGCCGATTCTTTTTTGAAAGTGCACCAATTCATTTGCTTCACATGGTGGCTCTATTGAAAATGTTTCAAGAGAAGCAGTCCCACCATTAGACGAGATTTACAGGGGCGTCCCTTTTTGGCATGATAGTGCCTGCTAAATTCTGTTTCAAAAACACGAAAATGAGCCTTGTTTGAGAGGACGTATAAAGGATGTTTTCTGTCAAGTTGTTCTCATAGTCCTGAAAAAAAGAGTATTCTGTGGTGTTGTATATTGTTTGTACATATAAAATATTTGCAAGTGATTTGATATTAAAATACAAAATCTTGCCTATTTTTGATAACATTTTTTACTCTTTTTAATTGATATTATTAGGCTCGATGACTTTTTAAGGGTCGACTAAATATCTTTTTTCTGCGGTCTTCTCTTTTTAAAATGAATCCGTCAGAAAGCATTCGTATAAATGTTTTATTACTTTCATATACATCAGAAGCAGAAAGTCGTTTCAGTTGAAGAATGATTGAACTTCGTCTACGGTAATTCCTTCATGAGCATATTGAGCCATTAAAAAAGATGCTAAGTCATCTTCAATTAAAACTTCATTAGGATTACGAACAATGGAATTGCCGAAATAATGGGGATATCCTTGCTGTTCTAGTAATTCCGTGAATGCTTTTTCGAATTTGGATTCGGTGAATTTCATGGGGGAGTCCTTTTAGGTAGTCCGTAACACTTGGTCTTCTCTAAAAAGCGAGCATTGCTCTATCATTCTATTCTTTGATACGGATATACATTTTTAAAGTTTCTATGCAGATATGATCCTATTGAAGAGGCATTATTTAACGCCTCATATTCATGTTCGGGAACATTAGAATAAGTGTATAAAGTGCCATTTTGAAAACGGACATAAACCATTTGGTTATCTGCGTCATAACCAAGTGCTGCAACATTTGACGATTTTACAGAATGCATGTCTGGATTATTCATATTTTTTCCTCCTTTAATTTTTTGTTTCTCCAAAAGGATAATAATTGTTTATATTGATCTAGTGTTATATTATTTTCTTTGTTCCATTTTTCAGAAACTTTTGGATCAACACCTTTGGGCGCATCCACTAATTTATAGAATTGAACTCGTGACGGTATTTTTACTCCCTCTCCAGAAATCACACCTTCGCCAGTCCTTAAACTAGGTAATAAATCCACCATTGTCTGTAACTCATCTTGGATAGCAGAACGTATAAAACTTCTGTCCTTTGCATTATTCATTCGTAACGCTATAATAGTACCACATTGACTTAATACTGTCTCGTCTAATTCAGAAGGTCGCTGAGTAACTAACACTAAGCCAACTCCATATTTTCGTCCTTCTTTTGCTATAGTTTGAACTGTTTTTGAAGAAATTGATTTTTCTCCCGCTTTTAAATAATTATGAGCCTCTTCCAAGACAATAAATAAAGGTTGTTCCTTACCTCCATTGGGTAAATTTTGTCCCCAAAAAAGTGCATCATAAATTATCTTTAAAAGGGTACCTGATATTGAGGTCATAATATCAGCAGGAATCCCGGATAAATCAAGAATAGTAATTGGTTTCTTACCACCCAACCATTCGTAAAGAAGGTTGCTAATATCTTTGTTTGTCTTCCCATATAAGTCAGGAGAATAATCGTCAACATCAAACAAAAAATTGTAAGTCGAGTCTTTAAGTTTTAACTTAACATTATCTAAAAAGCCTAAGATGCCCTTTCTGGAATTATTTTGATACGGTTCTGAAGATCCTATTCCACATGGCTCATACTCATTCGACATTAAAATATTGGGATCTCCTTGCTTCATAAGGCATTTAGTAATTTTATCCTTTTTAAAAGTTTGTCGTTCAAAATCATCTAATTCAAACCATAATTTCTTGATACTAAAAGGAAGTGGAGTATCAGCCGTTATTAACTCTTGTTCTATTTCTATTTTGTTTACTAATGCTGATTCTTTTTTTGCTTTTTCTATTTCAGCTCTAATATAATCTCTCTGAGTATCAATTAAGTTATTTGGAAATAGACTTACCAACTCTTCAAAAGGCAAAGCCCAAAAAGGGATATAAAGTTCTCTTTCTCCGTTTTTTTTATCAGCTCTTATTTTATAGATAATCGACTTATCTTTTAAAACGCTGTTGTATTCACCATGGGGATCAATTACAAGAATACGAGAACTCTTAAAATTTTTATCCGCAATTGCTTTTAACAAAACACCTACTGCATTTGATTTTCCACTACCTGTTGAACCTAATATAGCACAATGTCGTGAAACTAACTTGTCTAAATCAAGCTTTGCATTAAGACTTTCTGATATGCTTATATTGCCAACTGTAATGGAATTAGCTTCGTTATATCCACCATATATAATCTCTAAATCATCTATTGTAACTAAATGGACTTTATCACCTGTTGTAGGAGATTGAGAAACACCTCTTTCAAATTTCCTTCCACTTTGTTCTCCTATAAGTGCAATGTTTAAGAATTGTCTATTGCTTAATTTTGAAAAATCTTCTTCCATTTTTAATTTTTCGGGGATTGCAGCCGCTCCTATTTGGGTAACAATACCATATAAGTTACAATAGCCTAACGGTATTTTCAAAAAAGAACCAATCTGCCCAATTCGATATACAATGCCATTAATTACAGGCATATTTGATTTTATAGCATCTGAAAGTTGCACAGTAATAATATTACCACTTACACTAATAATTTCCCCTACTTCTGTTTGTTTATTCATGTTTACCAGCCTCCGTATTATTCGGAAACACCATGTTCTTTAAAAACTGTACAAATCGCGTAAAATCAATTAGGACCAATTCACCCTCACCAGTCCATTTTTGTTCGATTTCTGTGCCTTTCTCATCATCTATATTACTATATGCATCCTCATCATAATACAAGTCTATATTGAGCGAATCATCTTTATTTGGTTCCCTTTTAAGCTTCCAATAACCAAAAACCCCACCGATTACAGCAGAACGAGAACTGAATAATGAAATCTTACTGTTAGCTAAAGCAATTTTAGCAATAGGGCTATCTGTGGTTAATGTGCCGGTTTTACTATTGTTTTCGTCCTTTTGTAAATCATAATAAAGCACATAAATATGACTAAAATGATTAGAAGATAAGGCTGTGGTTATTCTTTCATTAATATGTTCATCTCCAAAAGAATAACCACAAACTATGAGTACTGTATCATCTTGTTTGATAAAGTTTGTCAATCTATCCCCCAAAGCTGTATAAGGTTGTTTTCGTGATTGATCATACTTTAAAGTGGACGGGTAAATTAGCATATCTTCACTATTAGAATCTTTTCTGATTATACGTTTTAAATCTTCATCATAATGCCATCCCAATGATCCATGAATTTTCCATAGCTTCGTTTGAGTAGTTAAGTATGACATATCATCAACGGACTCTCCATTAAAGAAAGGCTGATAGCTTCCTGTAAATCCATCGTAATAAGGAATACAGTTATGTTCTAAACCTATTTCAAATAAATA
>JAAYQG010000150.1 GCA_012519415.1 Treponema sp.
AAAGGTATGGCCGGTGCAATTGAAAAAGCACAAGAACTTGCAAAAGAGATTCCAAACAGCTTCATTCCGGAACAATTTGAAAATCCTGCAAATCCTGCAATTCATAAAAAAACTACAGGCCCTGAAATTTGGCAAGATACAGACGGGAAAATTGATATTTTTATTGCAGGAGTTGGAACAGGCGGAACAATAACAGGAGCAGGTGAATACTTAAAAGAACAAAATTCTTCTATAAAAATTGTTGCTGTCGAACCAGCCTCTTCACCTGTTCTTTCTGAAGGAAAAAAAGGAAATCACGGAATTCAAGGAATCGGTGCAGGATTTGTTCCAAAAGTTTTGAACACAAAAATTTATGATGAAATTTTTACGGTGAAAAACGAAGAAGCATTTATAACAGCAAAACTCCTTTCAAAAAAAGAAGGAATTTCAGTAGGAATTTCTTCAGGAGCTGCTTTATATACTGCAATTGAATTTGCAAAAAAAACAGAAAACAAAGACAAAGTCATAGTCGTTATTCTCCCCGACAGCGCAGATCGTTATTATTCAACAGATTTGTTTACAGAATAAGTTCTTGATTTTGTCGGAATCATTTTTTACATATAAAGACGTAATAAATACCAAACAATACAAGGTCAATTTTGATTTATAAAGCAATAGTAAATCTTGCCGAAAGGTTGTATTATTATTCCGAAAGCAAAAAAGGAGGTGATGTTATGTGGTTTACGTTTGCAATATTATCTGCAGTGTTTGCAGCCCTTACATCGATTTTAGCAAAAGTAGGAATAGAAGGAGTTAATTCAAACCTTGCAACAGCTATCCGTACAGTTGTAGTTGTATTGATGGCATGGGGCATGGTATTTTTAACAAACTCACAAACAGGATTATCCGGAATAGGGAAAAAAAGCTGGATATTTTTGATATTGTCAGGATTTGCAACCGGAGCCTCATGGCTATGTTATTACAAAGCATTGCAAATCGGCGAAGTTTCAAAAGTTGTACCCATTGATAAATTAAGCATTGTTATTACTTGGATTTTAGCAATCGTATTTTTGCACGAACAATTTACCGTAAAATCTTTAATAGGCTGTATATTAATCGGAGCAGGAACCATCATGATGGCTTTGTAATAAAAGCCGACATAAAATCTTGGCGTTTTGCTTTGGGTTTTATCTGAAATTTAGGATTAATCTAGCAAAACGCGCTTTGTGTGGCGGTTGGGTTTAATCTGAAATTTGGGGTTGTGTTGGTAAAATGTCATCTGCCAGTTGTTGTACGGTTTCAAGCGGAAAATCTTGTGCTTTTGTAAAATCCTGAAGTTATTTGTCTGATTTTATCGGCAACATATATTCAGTTTTAATTCATAAAACAATGATATATTTTGCCGATATGCTGTATAATTATTCCGATAGCGAAGAAGGAGTTCCAATAATGGAATATAAGAATGTAAATCAGACGGCTGTATCGTGGGGAATATCTGAGAGGAGTGTTAGAAATTATTGTGCGACAGGAAAAGTTCCCGGTGCACTGCTTGACGGAAAAACTTGGAAAATACCTGCAAACGCCGAAAAACCGATGAGGAAGCAGAGGTCAGGGAAACTTCCGGATGATTTATTGGAACGATTGAAGCTTGAAAAAGAATCTTCGCTTTCTGGTGGCATATATCATAAAGTACAGATTGATTTGACCTACAATTCAAATCACATAGAGGGAAGCAAGCTTTCGTATGACCAGACTCGCTATATCTTTGAAACTAACACAATCGGAATTGAAAAAGATAATCTAAAAGTAGACGATATTGTCGAAAC
>JAAYQG010000151.1 GCA_012519415.1 Treponema sp.
CAATGATGGTGAAATTGCAGGGTTTGAAATGCTTGAAAACTACGGCAAAACAAAAGGTGCAATGAAAGTGTATCCGGTATATTCTTATTTTTCGGAAAATCTAAAAAAAGCACCAAGCCTCACCTATAAATTTGCACTTCAAAACGAAGGCATTTATCGTTTTGATTTTTACATAAACCCGTCTAACCCCGCAACGCAAGATAACTACTTTAAGTTTGGCGCAAGCGTAAACGATAAAAAAGTGCTCATTGACGTTGTAGATAAAAATTTTGCCGTAGGAGATAATCAGCATATTTGGGGAACAGATATTACAAATAACATACGCATAAAATCTGCATATTTTGATTGTCAAAAAGGAATAAACACGCTTAAAGTTTATGCAGTTACTCCAAATTTGGTGCTTGAAAAAATTGTACTTTATCCAAATGAATTTGTAATGAAGCAATCGTATCTTGGTCCAAAAGAAACATACAAAAAATAGAGTACAAAAAACTCTTTCGCCGATTATTATAAAATTGCCGAACACGAGTAAAATTATTAATTGGACTTGATTTATTTATAGATAATAAGGTATCGTATTTTAGCTTTATCTATAAAAGCTGAATAAATTGATACGAGGGAAAAATGAAAAAATTAAAGGTTTTTATAACACTTTTAACTCTTGTATTGTTGCTTCCAAGCTGCACAACACAAAAGTTCAAAGGCAAAGCAAAAGCTACATCTTCTCATTTTGAAATGGAATATTCTATTTTTACAGGTACAAAAGATGTAACAATGACACTCCGACAAGGAGATGCACTAAGCATTAAAATGGAAACAAAAAAAGGCGAAGTAAGCACATCCATTTTTTTACCCGGTCAATCTCCGATTTATGAAATTGAACCGTCAAAAAATGGAGATTTTAGAGTCAATATTGCAAAAGACGGCACATACATAATACGCCTAAAAGGACGCAAAGCAAAAGGTAGTGTTGAAATTCGCATTATTTATTCAGGAGGAAATGTAATATAGTTTCGCATGGAAATTATGATATAGATTTGAAATTAATTCTGCGAAACTTCAAATTTGTAGCATAATGGGAATTATTCTACAAATTTGACGACATATAAAAAGAGCTACTTCTAAATGAAGTAGCTCTTTTTATATTAAGGTTTTAGTTATTCATTTCGTCAATTAAGCCTTGATAATGATTCTTTGTAGCCTCATAAGCTTCTTGAGGTGTCTGTCCGCCACCATAAACGTTCCAAATAACCTCTCCAACCTGATTGATACCAATAATCATTGTATCAAATCGTGGTTTTGGATTATCGCGCATAAGCTGCAATGTTTCATCAACAGCACGTTCATCACGGAATCTTGAATAATAATCTTCTTTCCATGAAGAATCATCATCATAGCCTGGAACTTCTGTTGTATAAAGATCAAATGCTTTTGCAATTTTTTCTGCACGTTCTTTATCATAACATGCTGGAATAACATAGATATTATCCTGTGCTAAAGTTGCATACTTACCATCGCCATTTGGTCCAAGTGGGAAGCATACAAAACCCCAGTCATCTTGCATATCTGCAATGTTACCAACACGATACTGCTGGTCAACTTGGAAAGCAACTTCACCATTGATAAAAGCAGCATACATCCAGTCCCAGTTTGCACCTTCCGGTTGTGGTTTTTCATAAGCCTGCTTCATTCTTGCAGCCCAACTCAAAGCTTCAAGAGTTTTATCATTGCCGATATTGTTAAAATATTTGCCGTTTGAATCTTTACCAATGTAGCTAGTACCATTAGACATAGCAGCAAGATAACAGAATTCTGTAGAAAGGTTTGCCATTCCATATGTATCAAAAGCACCATCGTTATCAAGATCACGAGTTGTTTTTTTCAACATTTCTTCAAATGTTTCCCATGTCCATTTGCTCTCTTTCTGCAAATCATAAATTGTTTCAGGGTCAATACCTGCTTCTTTTAACAAACGCTTGTTAAAGAAAACACCGACACGAGGTTCTGAAGCCATTGGACGCATACCGTAGAAACGTCCATCTTTGGTTGTCAAATCAGTTGTTGCTTTATCCCATTTTGGATTTGACCAATCAATTGAAGTAATTGAAGACAAATCATAGAACAAGTTTCCTTTCATACCAGTAGTTAGAGAACGATTGTCAATAATAAAAACATAGTTCTCATCTCCACCTGTTGTACAGAAATTCGCAACTGTCTGTGGGTGAGCACCCCAACCGCCAATACCGTAAGTATCGATATCAACATTGTAAGCAACTTTCAAAAATTTATGAAATTTTTTTGTATCTTCATCAACAGGATTTACCGGTTCTGCATTGTCCAAACCATCGCTTGGCGACCACCAGTCTGCGACAATAATTTCCATACCTTCAAAGTCATAAACTTTCTTTGTATTAGGATCTTTTTCAAGTTTTACACTTTTATATTCCTTAAACAAAGCCTTTTCTTCTTCGGTCAAGTTCTTTTTATTTCCACAAGAAACAAAAAGAGCTGCAAACCCAATAAAAAGAACAATTTTTAATGCTCTTTTAACCATAATTATTAGCCTCCTTAATTTATTTTCTCTAAACTAGAGAAAAGCAGCGGAAAAGTTTTAACAAATCCGCAAAGTAACCAAATTTTATCAGCAATCATATCGCAGCAACTTATCCTACAATCACATTACAGAACAAGTTACTAACTAGCTTAACATTTAAAACGGATTTTGTAAAATCCATTTGTTATAAAAAATATCAGTTTTACATTTTTACACCGGTTGAAGCCAAACTTTCAACAAATAAATTTTGTGCAAAAATATATAAAATCAACAGAGGGATTAATATTATTAAAACTCCTGTTGCCACAATCGCATTTGTATAACCAATTGTTACAGTTTGCATTCCATAAGCATTCATCATATATTGTGCAAAACGGTCGCCTAAACTTGCAACTTGTGTTGATAATAATTTTATTTTACCTAAAAACAAATCCGTATAAAATGTATCTGTCCATTGCCATACAAATGCAAACAAAAAGCAAGATGTCAAAATCGGTTTTGCACCGGGAACCATAATACGGATAAACGTTGAAAGAGGTCCGCAACCATCAACATAAGCAGCTTCTTCAAGTTCAAATGGAAAGCCCATAAAATACTGACGAATCATATAAATATAAAGTCCGTTTTTTAAGCCCATACAAGTAAAGCACATCATTAAATACGGTAGCATGGAACCGCGCAAATTAAACGTGTGTCCAAAAATTTTAAAAAACCTAAAATGCAAAAACAGTGACGTTGAAATTGTCTGCGGCGGAATAACGATTACAAGAATAACACAAAAAAACCAAAATCTCTTAAACGGAAACTGAAAGCGAGAAAATCCATAACCTACAATAGAACAAATAAAAACTTGAATCATTGCTACCAATGTAGAAACCCACAAGCTGTTAAAAAGAGAAGTTTTATAGTCCATAATAGCAGCTGCAATACGATAATTCGATGTTGAAAAGTTTTTAGGAAGAACAACTATAGTCGTATCGTACAAGTCTTTTTCTGCCATAAAGCTTATAGAAATCTTATTTAAAATTGGCTGCAAAATCAAAAAGCACATTCCAAAAATCAAAATTCCACGAAAAATTGAAATAGTATACTTTTTTATAGTTTCCCTAAGTAAAACACCGTCGGAAGCCTCGTTTCTTGCCCAAAAGTCTTTATTAGTCATAGTTATACACCACCTTAGAAATAATCAAAGAAGACAAACCAATCAAAGCCATAACAACAACAAAATAAATCCATGCTAATGCGGAACTAAAACCATAATTAAGTTGACCTATCATTACATCATTTATTTTTCGCATGACAGCATTATCAGTCTTTGTAAAAAAGTCAATAATTGTATAAACCCAGCAAACAAGCATAAGCGGGCTAACCATTGGAACAGTAATTTTCCACAACCGTTCCCAGCTTGTACAACCTTCCATATCTGCAGCTTCGTACATACTTGGTGAAATATTCTGCAAGCCCGAAAGGAAAATAATAATTTGAATACCTGATGCCATTGCAACATCATATATGGAATCAATAATTTCAAAAATTCTTTTGAAAAGTCGACTGCTAACACTGTTGACACCCATCGTATTAGAAACAAGAATTTTTTCAAGCACTTCTGTAATCGTATTGGAATTTCCTTGTTCCTCAATAGTCGCTTTTAGTTGAGCTAAAAGTGCATTACCAAATTCAAGCCCAACAAGCACTCCTGAAGAAAGAATAACACATAAAAAGAAAATTGAACGCACTAAAGTTCTTCCTCTAAATTTCTGGTTCAACAGCAAAGCCACGAAGAAACTGAAAACAATTGTTGCAAGTGAACGATAAAACATTGTAGCAATAGAAGTTAAAAGAAGTCTGTTAAATTCGGGATCAATAGTAAATGCCTTTATATAATTTGCATAATTGTTCCAGTGCAAAGCAAAACCACGTGTTGTTACATCAACATTAGAAAGGCTCATTGAAAGCGATTGATAAAGCGGCTTTATCATAAAAAAAATAAAACCAATAATAAACGGACTTATAAAAGCATAGCCAAGACGTGCTCTGTGACGCGCAAGCCCTATTTTTTTCTTTTTTCTGTTAAACAGCATTAACGAGCCTCCATAATTTTGTAATCACGAGCAGGAATCTTTATGCCTCCAGGTGTTTCAAAATCAACATAACCGAAATTAACAATAACAGAATATCCATTATCGAATTTTGTAACAGTAACATCATCATTTAAAAATTCATGATTATCAATTCGTGCATTACACACAAGTCCAATTTCTAAATTATAACGTGAATAAATATCTTGCATTTTACTCTGCCAGTTATCAAAATTTGAAGAATAATATTCCGTAAACTTTGTTTCTTGCAAACTTCTTTCCGATTCCGCAATAAATGTAAATGCAAGCCCTGCCCCACATTCAGCAGCTTCAAGAATAGCTTGTTTTATCTCGCCCGAAATATTTATGGCAGAACCTGTAAATGTAACATTTCCATGAAGAGCAATTTGATAAAAAGGAATATGCTTATCAAGAATTGCATAATTATTACCGTGAAAAACCATATTCGTTACACAATCTGCATCTTTTACAGCATAAACATTTCCGGCATTTATCATAATTCCAAGCCCTGAATCTTTAACAGCTTTGAATATTGAAAGATGTTCATTTTTTACAGCATTTCGGCTTATTTTGCGTTTTGGATTATAATCAGCAGAAAGATGATACCCGTTATCTCTAAAAGAAATGCCATCGAAATTGTACTTAGTAGCATTTTTACTAAAATTTAGAGCAGCTTTTTTACTTTCCGTAGGACGTAAAAGATAATAAGGCTCTTCCGTATCAAGTTTTCCATACCAAATCGGCGAATATTCGCTTAATTCGCATACTTCGCTACTGGCAAAACGTGCAGAATGACTAAAATGATTAAATCCGTCATTTAACGACGGCAAAAAAGCGTATTGAACTTGACCGTCCAAAAAAACTTTAGCTGAGCAGTTTTTTGTTTCGTCTACCATTTTTTGAAAAGCATTTGAACCGCCAAGCTGTCGTATAAGCTTGAACTTTTGCAATGATTTTTGTTTTATTCCGCTGTTTATAAAACCTGAAAGTTTAATAAAGCATACAGGCATATCCATTGAATCAATGGTTTTTATTATATTTTTTGCCTGCTCATATGATGTAAGTTTATACGGCAAAATTTTAGGAATTCCAAGAACTTGCTGCATTTTGGAAATCGCACCTACAATTTCTATTGAAACAGGCACAGCTTTATTTGCTGATTTTGCAGAATCACCAAACAAATAACTGCGGTATTTTTTTGCCATATCAGAATATGAATCCGACTCAACAAATGTGTAAATCTGTTCAATACTTTCGCCTGCTGTTAAAGAACGTTCGTAAGCATATTGTGTATTAATATTTCTTGAAGACGGCTCATATTTTTCACTATGAAGAATTTTATAATCTGCAAAAACATAATTGTAACTACCAAGTTTGCCAGCAACATCAGCAGAAACGGCTCCATATTCTGCACCGTTTTGCATAATCGAAATAAAACTTGATTTTCCGTTTGAAACACCAAAAACCGGAAAAGCTGCACGAGTTTCTGTCATAACAGCATCTCGGTCTGTTCCATAATCCCAGCCGTAAATATCACAATAATACGAATTTTGGCGAATTTTCCCATTGTTAAAGTTTATTATGCTTCCGCCGCCTTCCGGCACAAACAAGAAACCTTTATCATCTTTTCCGCCTGCACCAAAATATGGAAGCACAGAAAGTCGTATAATTGGAAAATCCTTTTTGTAAGAAATTTTATCGAATGGAACTTCAACAATAAAATTATTTCCATCAAGTTTATACGTTACGGAAATATTAAAACCAGGCACATTTTTTACTTTTCCTCCCGCATACATAACAATATCGCGGTCGTAATCTTCTCTTGTATAACCGATAGAAGCAAAAATCTTTTCGTTTTTCTCTTTCAAAAATGTCTGCAAAGGACTTCTGATTATATAAATCGGCTCTTTTTCGAGCATCGGATATTGTTGCAAAAGTTGGCTTTTATTGTCAGATGCAAGAAGATTTCCAATATCAATTCTTCGATAATTTTGCTTAACTGTGCGCTGATCGCTTGAAGATAATTGTTTAAGATATTCATCCATATCATTTTCAGTTAATGCCATCGGATAAACATAAATACGCTCAATATCGCCGACACTATAATCGATTATAAGTTCGTTTCCGTTTTGTTTTATTTTATATGCGTTTTTTGAAATCGAATAATTGTAAAAATCGTAAGAAGTATCAACGCCATTTATTGTTGAATATTTTAATAAAAACGGAGATCGCATATTATCTTTTTCTTTTTGTAAAGCTAATGGGTCTTTTTGAGAATCAATAGGATTTGAATACCAAATATGTCCGTTTAGCTTTTGCGTAATTGAAAACATTGTCGTTTCAGGATCTAGCTCCAAGCGAAGATATTCGTTCTCAAGCACATATTTGTCGGGTTGACCTTCACTCAAATATTCAAACTGCTCCAAAACAGTATCAGCAACTTTGCTTACGTTAACAAGCTGAACTCCAATATATGCAATAAAACCTGCCAAAAGCAGCCAAAACACGAAGATAATCCAAAATTTTGGCGAAGTAATTTTTTTTATCAAAGACGACCGTAAATTCTGCTCAATATATTCTTTCATTCTAATTTCTCCTATACGTTCGCCGTCAATTCAGCCTAAACATAATCTCTTTTCCAAGTGAAACAAAATATGAAATACCTTGCGAAATCATGCTAAAGAAAAGTAACATTATAAAAATGAAAACAAGCATTCCAAAAACTGTAATAACAAGGAACAAAAGAGTTTTACCGGCAGTATAAACGTGAATCATCATCATTGCCATAAAAATCAACATAACACACCATAAAAGCGAAATGTTATCAAAAACATAATAAAATGTACTCTCTTCTATTGTAACAAAATTGCTAAAAACAATAATTGGAATCTGAATTAAAGGATATGGAGTCAACGCATAAGCAGTACCCATATAAATTTCATCAAGATGCCCTTTACCATCAAAAAGTGTAGTTACACCCCAGTTACAAATACAAAAAACGACAAGTGGCAACAAAACAGAAGCACACTCAACAAAAATATTTACTTTTTCCCAGTTTACATCAACTACAAGAAAACTTGTAAATCTAAGTTTCCAGATACGCGTTAAAAGAGTGAGAAAAACAATAAAGTTTGCCGCAGCAAGTGAACCGCGTTTCGCATGTGTTAAATCCCAAAAACCATCAGCCGGATGAAATATAACATAAAAGGCATAACGTAAAGTTTCAAAAAAATGATCATAAGTTTGTTTTTGCCCAAGTTTTTGTATACGTCTAGTTACAAAGTTCATTAAACCCCAATCTCCTTTCTAATTTTTGAAATTTTTTTGATAATTGTAAAAACAACAAGCAAAAATAATGTAGCAAAAACAAAATATCCAGCATTTTTTTCAACAACCTCTTTTCGATAATACATAAATGCTTTAGAATAACCTTTTTTGTCGCGCTTTAGTTTAAAGTGAGTCATTGCATCTTTATATCGCTCTTGTCTAATATAAGCTTTGCCAAGACCAATATATGCCAAATCATAATTTCCGTTTAATTCAAGCACCTTACTCCATGTTTCTGCAGCTTGCTCATAATCGCCGCAAGCATATTGTTCAGTTGCATCATAGATAAGATGACCAAAATCTGTCGGCGTATAAACTGTAAGTGCACAGCTTTGAGAATCCAGAATTAACAAATCGCGTCCACAATGTTCAATAGCAGTCGGATTTCTAAAATAGCCTTCGAGGTTTCCCTTGCCGGCAAAAGCAAACAGCAAATACCCTTGATTGTTATAACCGAAAATTCTGCCTCGCATTTCATCAATTGCAATATAAACTTCATTATCCAACACCGTTAAATCAGCAAATTTAGACGGCCCTCTTATACCGGCTGCATTTCCCCACTGAAGATCTCCAATAGGGGGAACAACTCCGTTTTTTACAAGAATATCTTTTCCAAGCGCATTCAACCGACGGATTGGTTTTGCTCTATCAGATTTTAAGTCCCATTCTTGAAAAGTTTTAACAGTTGCAAAAACGAAACCTTCATTATCAAGATACGCATTTGAATATTCAGTCGGAACAAATGATTCCATTTGCGAGCGTTGCTTTCTTGTAGAAAACAGCTTCCATACATAATCTGTCCAATTGAAAACTACATCGCTTGCGCCATAAAAACCTGTAAAAGTTCCATTATAATCATATTTAATAAAACCGTTATTTACATTTTTCGCAAGCACATAAGGTCGCCCTTTTTCGTCGACAACTACTTTTTCCGGCAAAAATGCTTTCCCGCGCTCATAAGTAGGATGATCAGGTTCTGTAAAGGTGCGAATAAAGTTAAGATCTTTATCCAGCTTTAACACACGTCCATTGTTAGTGTCTGCAATAAAAAATGAACCGTCTTTATTTACAAAAACATCACTAGGATTAGAAAATGTAGTTGTTATTTCTGCATCCGATGCATAAAAATGATTTATTTCGCGAACAAACGATAAAGTTTTATTCTCATTGTAAATAAGCTCAATAATTCGATTGTTGCCGGAATCTACAATAAATACTCTATTTCCGGTGCAGAATAATCCTGTAGGATTTTTTAGCATATCATCAAGCCCCAAATTGTTTCCGTACAAAACGCTTGAAACTCGATATGTATCTGGAGAACGTTCGATTTCACCCCAATAATCATATATGTAATTATCATTTTTTGCGAATATAGTTATAATGCACAAAAAGAACAAAATACAAAAGAATATATATTTTTTCATAGTTATTCCTTTAAGCCCGATGTTGCCATTGTTTCAAGAATCTGGCTCTGTGAAAATACAAAAAAGAGAACAGGCACAATTATCATTACAACACCAACTGCTGCCATTGGACCTGCTCTTACAACACCACCAAGCTGGAGTTGCTGCAAAGCATAAGCGAGCATTTTTTTGCTTTCTGTATAAATAACATTTGAAGCATTGTTATTCCACAATCCTTGAATTGAAAAAATTGAAATTGTAAGCCATGCAGGGCGAACATTCGGCATAACAAGTCCCATAAAAATTTTCCATTCACTTGCACCGTCAATCTTTGCAGCTTCAATAATTGCCATAGGGAATCCTTCCATATACTGCTTCATTAAGAACAACCCCATAGGAGAAGCAAACGCCGGAAGAATTAAAGCCCAATAAGTATCTACAATACGAAGTTTGCTCATAACCAAAAAGTTTGGAATAGATGTTACATAACCTACAAACATAAGTGCCACAACAACCAGCTTAAAAAAAGCATCCCCTAGAGGAAATTTATATTTTGCAAGAACATAAGCAGCCATTGATGCAACAATAACATGACCGAAAGTGCCGACAACAGTTATAAAAACAGTATTGAACACATACCGAGAAAACGGAACCCATGACAACTGACTCATAATAACAAACAAATCTGAATAATTGTCAGTTGTCGGATTTCTAGGAAATATAGTCGGCGGAAACCTAAACAATTCGTCCAAAGGCTTAAACGACTGACAAATCGAAAAAACCAGTGGAAAAACCATTAATAATGAAAACAAAAACACAACGAAATATACACCTATATCTCCGCCAATTGAACGGTTTGGTTTTCGTCGCTTTATTTTATAGTGATGCACAACCGGAGTTGACTTAGCTGCACGACTTTTTTTCATGTTAAAACTCCTTCTACTTACCAACTCTGTTCAATATAGCTTGGAAAAGATTTCTGGAAACAATCATAATCAAAACTAAAACAGTAGCAATTGCAGATGCGTATCCCATTTCAAAGCGAACAAAACCATAGTCAAATAGGTGTGTAACAATAGTGCGCGCTGCATAATCCGTACTTGGAAAACCTGCTAGGTTTCTTGGAACATCAGAAACGTTGAAAGTATTTGTAATAGTTATGACTGCACCAAAAAGAAGCATAGGTTTCATGCTTGGCAATGTAATAAACCATAATTCTTGCCAGCGATTCTGAATGCCGTCAATATATCCTGCTTCATACATAGACTTATCAATACTTTTAAGACCAGCAACAAATGCTAAGAAATTTGCACCTAAACTCATCCACAAAATAATAGGAATAAGCAATTTCATTATATTGCTGGGATTTGCAAAAAATATAATAGGTTCAACAATAAAACCCCATTTTATAAGCCAGCCGTTTATCCAACCTTGTGCATCATCCTTAAAAATAGTTGTAAAAATCGTATACGCATTTGCAGCTATTGATGGTGCAAAACAAAAAAGCACTATAATAGATCTAACCCATTTAGGTAATTCGTTTATAAGCCATGCAAAAATAAATGCCATTATGTAGCCAACTGGTCCTGCAATGATTGCTATAAGAAATGTATTTTTTACGGCAATCTGAAATACTTCATCTTGTAAAAACAGATTTATGTAATTTCTAAGTCCAATAAATACAGGTTTTTCCAAAATATTAAAATTTGTAAAACCATAATATATTGAATTTACAATCGGCAAAACTGTAAATGTAAAAAATAAAATTGCAAACGGCAGCAAAAACAAATAACAAACTTTCATATTTTTGGCCTTATGCCATGCGTTAGAAAGTTGAAGAAGTCGCTTTTCTTTATATTTCTTCCAGAAACTACTCATAATTATTCCTCCGTTGGAAGATTGAACTCTTGTCGTTTTCGAGTTAATTCTTCGTTAACCTTACGTGTATAATCAATAAGCACTTCGCGCGGATCATCTTTTTCGTTGATTACTTTGCGCATACCATTAACCATATGCCTACTAGTGTAATAACTGCCTGGAACTTCCGGAACGCCGCGTGATTCTTCCAATGATTTAAGCAAAACTTTTAATTGAGCAGAACTCCATGAAAGCTGTTTTAATGCTTGAAGATTTGCAGTAGTATAACGAGCAGAAAGCCCAAGCAAAGCTTCAAGCTCACGTCCAAAACGAACCTGAGCTTCAGTTGAAACCCACCATTTCATAAATTCCCATGAATCTTGGCGACGAGCGGCTTCTTTTGCTAAAGCTTTTTCATTATCACCTTCTTTTGCCTTGTTAATCATCACAGTACAAACACCAGAGGTAGTAGTTGAACGGTCAAGATACTCATTACCATCTTTATCAATTCGTATTGTTCCTGGAAGATAAGTAAAATCCCAAAGACCACGAATTTCTGGAGCAGAAACTACAAGCGTGTTATAACTTTCATAATTTGCAACAGCCAAAGGCATTTCTCCGGAACGGAAACGACTTACAAAATCGTAATATGGTTCCAAACCATAACTATTGAACAAACTTGTGTATGTTTTAAATGCAGAAACACCAGTTTCGCTATCAAGCAACGAACGAGTGCCTTTGTTATTATAAATTACACCGCCATTTTGGTAAAACATCGAATAAAACACAGATAAATCCGCTAATTGAATATTCGGATATGGAACACCAACATTCAATTTATTTCCCTGTAAAGTTGGCAAAAGTGTAATTAAGTCATTCCACGTATTTGGAATATCAACATCAAGTTGCTCTAAAATATCCTTTCGATAGAACAAAGTGTTAAATGTTACTCTTTCCGGCAATGCGTAAATTCCGCCATCATATTCATATGCTTCATAAGAACTGTATGGAAACTGTTTTAGAACATCTTTACAACCATCAAATTGCATTAAATCTACGTTTGCATGACGCAGTGCATAATCAACGGGCAAAGAAGCATAAGCAGAAATAACTACATCAGGACCGATACCGGCAACAACAGCAGGCAAAAGAGCATTAACATCAATAAGTTTAAGATTTACTTTTATGCCCGTTTCAGGTGAAAAACTATCATCTATCATGTTTTTCAAAATTATACTTTGATCACGTCCAGCAACAATCCAAACTTCAATCAAACGATCATCATTTTTATTATAAACATCACCCAGCATTGTAGAATCGACAACGAAAGATGTAAAAAATGAAACAATTTCATGTTTTAATTTATTTGCGAACGTTGCCTTTGGTGCTTCAAGCACAACATTTTCACACACTGCATCAAGTTGAATAAAATCAATATCGAGCTTTGATTCCGTTAAACTTAAAAGTGAAGCTCCTAAAGATGTGATGTTGTCTTTAAAATTTTGAAAACTCTTTGTAATTTTATGCGGATTTTTGTAAAACTCTTCGAGCTGAATAGCAAGAGTCTGAGCCGGAGCAATTTTATCCGATTTTTGACCTGTGATTTTTACAAAATCGTCAACAATTTTATAAAGGCGTTTAGCCTCAAGGTTCATTGCTTCTAATTCATTCGGATAAGCTTTTTCAATATCATAATCACGGAAAGCATCAGGGTGAGTACCTGTCAATACAAGAATTGTTCGATAAATTGTATTTAATCTGAAAATCGAATCTTCCAAGCGATTAATAATAGGCCCAACAAGACCAAGCGTAACTTCCATACGCAAAGTATGTGTGCCTTTTTCAAAATAAAACTGATAAGGATTTTCTTCTTCATCAGAGAGAGTAACAAAATTCCAGTCTGTGCTGTACTTAAATTCAACAGCTTTTACGCCGTCAAATGGAATTTTGTTATCAATATAAAAAGTGCGACATGCAATATAACCTCGCTGATAAAGCTGACGAGCTTGCACAGAAATTGTATACCAGCCGTTTTCCGGAACGGTAAATTCCCAGTCAATCCATTGACCTGAATTTTTCCAAGAATTTCCGCCTGTGTAATTAAAAACAGAATTCTTTACACTGTAAGGTTCTGTAACAGGTGAAGAACGATCATAGCTTGCAAACAGCGATGGATCTGAACGGCGGAAAGAATCTTCACCTTGAATTTTAATTTGCATCGGAGATGAAGCAGGTACAGGCAAAGAAGGTTGTTTTGCAATATATTCAGAATATGTATCAATTATTTCAACAGGGCAAAGCGAAAAGGCACGTATAGCCATAGGTTCGTTTGTTGCTTCAAACGAAATTGAATTTATTCCTTTTTTAAAATAGAAGCGATACGGCTCAACTTCATAACCTAAGTCGCTTTTGAAAAACGAAGTCTGCCAATCAAAAATTTCTGCTTGTATAGGGCGAATCTGGTTTCCCTGATTATCTTTTCGGATAACACCGCCATCATGCCATATTCGCTGAAATGTTAAAATATCAGCACCTATAAACGGAACGACTCCATTAATATAAACAGTGCGTTCCATACTAACATTTCGAGAAGGCATTGCAATATATTCTATCGCAATGTTATAAAAACCTTCTTCTGGCACATCTACAAGCCATGTTACAAAAGATTCATTTTCAGTTACAAGTACACGACTGCCATAGTAATTATCTTGTACGTACACACCTGTAGACGAACTTTCAAAAGAACAAACATCAACTTCAATAAGAGTAGACGGTTCATTTTTACTTGGTTGCATTTGCAGATAGTCATTATAAGTGTTTACACGCCCAACAGTACTTTTTTGTGTAGATAAATCAACGCCTTCATATTTTTCAGAAAAATCTTTTTGCGGCATCAAAATTATCAACGCAAAAACCGCAATAATTGCACAAATAACAAGTGCAATATAAACAGCTTTTTTCATAATACTTCCTAAAAATTCGCACAATTTTTTTGCGAAAATCCTTAAAGAGATTTAATGACAAAACATCAAATATAATCTCTCAATTTATATTTTATATTCTTTATTTTTATATTAATAAACTTTCTTAAAAATAGCATAATTCACTGAGTATAGGAAAATGTTTTCATAAAAACAGACCCTTGAGAACCTTACAATCCAAATTTATAAGTTTTAGTTTTATTATTCATGGTAATTTTTTATTTACATGTGGAAAATACTAAAATACTCCGCAATTCTGTATTAAAACCAAAAACATACCAGATTCAAACAGAACCGGTTTCTTTGTAATTCATTGTAGACTGCTTTATTTTAGCTGTCAAGAAAATTTATACCTCAATTTGTTACCCTCAATTTGTACCTTTTTTTCCCGCGCGGAACGTCTGTCTAACATTTGATTAATCTGAAACGCATACATTGTCAAGTTGAAGCAGTTGTTGAAAATCTTTTACAAATCAAAGATAACAGTTTTAAGACCACATAAATTAATTAACCGTTGCCAGTTTATCTTTTATAGCTTTTTCTACAAAATTGTTTATTGATACATTCATTTTCTTTGCAGTTATAGCAATTTCACGATGAAGCTCTGGAGAAAGTCTTAAATTAAATTTTCCAGAATATGGCTTTTCTGGTTCTATACCTTCTTCTTTGCACCAACTTATATAATCTTCGATTGATTCCGAAAAAGCTCTTTCAATTTCTTCTACTGTTGTTCCTTGAAATGTAATCACATCTCGGGTATTTACAACATCCCCATGAAACAGTTTTGCTTCTGAATCATATTCTACTATTCTTATATATCCTTTATATTCCATCATATTTAACCCCTGCATTATCCAGAAAACGTTTTACAGAATTTACAGCACCTTTATTTGTAACTTTTTCAAGATGTGGTCTATGAAAAACAGCACGAACATCATTCAATTTAATTCGAACACGTGAACCAGCACCTTCGGATATCTCAGCTCCTAATGCTACAAATAAATTCTCAATATCTGCCCATAAAATGTTATTTGGTATTGGACGTTTGTAAATATTTTCAATTGTTTTCTTATTCTTAGTATTCACTATATAATAGTACCACTATTTAGTACTATCGACAAATACTTTTTAAATTGATTAGTCTTTTGAAAATTTATACTTCAATTTATACCTTCGTTAAAAATATTTACATTGTATTAATAAAAATATGTTGTCTTAAAAAAAGGAAAAATCGCCTACTGTTTTTTAGAAATTATTTTTTCGAACATATTGACACTTTTTTTAAAAATCTGTATATTAAACAAACATTACGGGCGATTAGCTCAGCTGGGAGAGCACCTGGTTTACACCCAGGTTGTCGGGGGTTCGATCCCCTCATCGCCCAAAAGACCATCTCAAAGCAGATGGTCTTTTTTTGTTTTTTACGAAAAAGAGGGACGCATTTTAGTTATGCTACAAAATCTAAGATTAATCCACGAGGTCGTAGTTTTGCGAGCAAACTTGAAACTTTTGTGCTAAACGACCAATTAGGCATTTCGGGATTTTATGCAAGTCAAACTGCAATTTGAACGCATTTTTTTATGGGATGTTCTACAATTTTAACATTAATATCATAAGCTTTTTTTATGTTTTCAGATGTTATTACATTTTTCACTGTCCCATCAGCAATAATGCTTCCCTGACTCAAAAGCAAAATTTGTTCAGCAAATATGGCAGCCATATTAATATCATGCATTGTTACAACAACGCATTTTGTTTCTGCAATTTTTTTTAAAATTTCAAAAAGAGTATACTGATGTTTAATATCAAGATTTGCTTGCGGTTCATCGAGCAAAATATATGGAGTATCTTGCACCAAACTTCTTGCTATTGCAGCACGCTGGAATTCTCCGCCGGAAAGCTCCGTAACAGCTCTTTCTGCAAGCGTTTCAAGTGAAAAACTTTCTAAAGCCCAATCAACCAGTTTTTCATCTTTTTCTTTTGCAAAATATCCAAGCGACACATATTCCCTAACAGTATAAGCCCATGCGCAAATTTCATTTTGTGTTATAAAAGAAATTGTATGTGCTCGTTTCAAACTTGAAAAACTTGAAATTGGCATATTATCAATCATAGGTTCATTCTTAAATTTAAGTGAATTGTTAGGAACACCTGCAATTATTGAAAGTAATGTAGATTTTCCAGAACCATTTGCACCCAAAAGCATTGTTAAACCTTTATCTTTAAGACAAAACGAAATATTTTTGAGTATCGCCTTTTTTTCATATTCAGCACATAAGTTTATAGCTTCAATCATAAAAAGATTCCTCTTAATATTAAAAAAACGCATTTAATATTCTACAAAACTTAATTTTAAGCTTTGTGCTAACAAATTAATATCCTCCACCTTTGCCTTTTGCCATAATAGATAGAAAAAACGGAGTTCCTAATAATGATGTAATTATTCCTACAGGAATTTCCATCGGAGCTGCAACTGTTCTTGCGGTTATATCAGAAATTAAAAGCAGCAATGCACCCAAAAGAATACTTGAAATTAAAAGCTTTTTATGTAAAGGACCGAACATAAGTCTTGCAATATGTGGACCTATAAGCCCTATAAAACCAATTGTGCCGCCGCCGCATACTGCCAATGCTGTTCCAAAAGAACCTAGTGCAATGATTTTTATTCTTGCGTGTTTTGTATTAAGTCCAAGTGTTGAAGCACTTTTTTCTCCAAGTGCAAGCACATCAAGAGATTTTGCAACAGTAAAATAAAGAGGAATAACAAGCAGTGCCGGCACTAAAAGTCTTATTGCATCGCTCCATGTTTTTCCGTTAAAGCTGCCTAATGTCCATGTGTACATTTTATGAAGTTCATTGTAATTCAATAAAAGCACAAGGGAATTAATTGCAGAAAAACACGCACTTAATGCTGTACCAGTAAGAAGTAAAGATACAGCACCAGGTTCGCTGCGTTTTTTGCCTGCAATAAAATAAGCAGCCCAAACAGCAGTAAGTGCACCAATAAAAGCACCGAATTGAACAAACAAAGAAAACTGACCTTTTGGCGCATAAATGCTTAACAAAATTGACATTATTACGGCACCAAGCGATGAACCTGACGAAACACCCATTATAGCGGGGTCTGCAAGTGCATTTCTAAAAAATCCTTGAAAAAGACAGCCTGCACCTGCAAGCAATGCACCAGCAAAAAGCGCGATTATCGTTCTTGGAGCTCTGATATTCCAAACCAAGATACGAGTAAAAGTATCATAGTTTTTTACATTAACAAAAGTGCTAAAACTTATATGTTCTGCTCCTAAACCAAGACTTAAAATAATTGAAGCAATTAACATAAAAACTATTATCAAAATCTTATATCCAAATTTCATAACTCATATTGAGATATTACTTCAAAAAAGTAAAGTAATATGCCAAATGTCGAGTTTTATAAATTCAAATTGGATAACTCTAAAATTTTGGGATTAATCCGGCGAAACGCAAGTTTCTTCCCTTGAAAACATCCGTCTTTAGCCACGACTAAATAGTTCTTCCTTATGGAAACACGGATTATCAATATATATTTTTCAGTCTTTTGGCTTTTTATATACAAGTACAGACACAAAGTCTCGAAACCGCACGCGCTTTTGCTTTCTTTCTGGGGAATAGGTTTCACGATTAAAATTATGCTACACAGCAAAAATTTCTAAGATTTTATCACGCAAAGAAGTATTGTCAAAATTCTTTACAAGAACATCAAGAGCAATATACAAAGTTGAAATTGTTTTTGAAGTAGGTTTTAGAACGATTATTCTATCAGCTAACAAAATAGCTTCTCGTATATCGTGCGTTACGCAAACAACAGTGCGAGCTTCTGTTTTGAGCAATTTTTTTAAAAGCTGCATAAGCTGTTCTTTTAGTATTATATCTTGAGATTGAAATGCTTCATCCATTAACAGCACCGGTGCTTTTATAGCGAAAGCTCGTGCAACAGAAGCTCGTTGCTTTTCACCACCGGAAAGCTTGCCAGGATATTCTTCAATTTTATCTTTCAAACCGGTAGCACACAAAAACTCGACTGCTCGTTCGTGGGCTTCTTCTTTCGACATAAAATTTTCCAAAGGCAACGTGCAGTTTTGCAACAATGAACACCAAGGTAAAAGTCTAGGTTCTTGAAACAAATATGAAACTTCTATTTTTTTCTTTTTTTTTGAAGAATCTAAAACATTATTTGAACCTATTTTTACGACTCCGGATTCTGCCTTGATAAGAGAAGCGATGCAATCCAAAAGAGTTGTTTTTCCAGCACCACTAGGCGCAAGGATGGCATTAACAGTGCCAGCCTCAAAAACAAAAGAAAAATTTTTGTATATTGATTTTTTTCCACGAGTTACAGTTAAATTTTCAATAATTATATCTTCACAAAAATCTTGGTTTTTAGCTTGCAAAAAATTATTCATGCTGAGTCTCCGGCTGCAAACGGCTTCTTAATTTTTTTGTATAAAATCCAAAAATACTTTCGCAAATATAGCTTAACGAAACAACAGCAAATGTCCATGCAAACACATCAACTGTTTCAAGGTGAACTTTTGCTGTATAAAGAACTGTTCCGACAGAATTTTTAGGCAAACTTAAAATTTCACCAGCAACAACAACTTTCCACGTTAATCCTAAAGCACTTAACATTCCTGAAAAAAAATATGGTGCAACAGATGGAGCATATACAAAAAACAATTTTTGTCTTGAAGAAAAACAATAAACTTCTGCCATATCCAAAAGTTTTTTATCCGTGCTTTTAATTCCTGTGGCAACATTTTCCGTTAACACAGGAAGAGTCATCAAAATTGATACAAAAACAGGAACGGATGAACTTTTAAACCAAAAAAGCGCAACAAGAATAAAAGATACAACCGGTGTAGCTTTTATTACAGAAAGTGGAAATTGAAAAAAAGCAGCAAAATCTTCACTTATTCCAATAATCACGCCAAAAACAGCAGAAATACAGACAGAAATAGCAAAAGCTTTAAAAGCACGAATCAAAGTCGAAGCAACAATTTTTTGAAACTCTTCTTCCGTAATTAGTTCTGCAAGTCTAAGAAAAACTTGAAGAGGTTCTGGTAATACAAGCGGAGCAGATATTTTAACTGCAATAATATGCCATAAAGAGAAAAACAAAATTATAGAAAGACAGATTAAAACAGCTTTCCGCATTTTACGATTCATTCAAAATAAAAATTATCATCCGGCAGTTTTCCGCCGACAGAAGCTGGTGCATATTTTAAGAATGTTTGCAGCAATAATTCTATTTGCGGTTTTGCTTCTTTTGCAGGACTAAAACCGAATGCACAATTTGGAATAGCTTTTTCTGCAATTTGAGCTTTAAGCCCAAGCGTATGCTTTTCTACAAGAAGAGACGCTTCATAAGTATTCTGATTAGTCCATTTAATTGAATTTTCAGCTTCTTGCAAAAAGGAATTAACTAATGCAGGGTATTTTTTGGCAAATTCCTTTCTGACAACAATAGTTGTCATCGGAAATGTATCGGTATTAAAAAATTCGCTCCAAATAATTTGTAAATCTAAAGAACGATACACTTTTAATTTTTCTGAACTTCTTAAAACAGCTACAGTTGCAAATGGCTCTGGCACAACAGCATAATCAACTTTGCCCGAAACAATAGCTGCAGCAAGTTCGCTTGTTGGAATGCTAAAATCTAATGTTACAGAATTTTCCCCGTTTTGATTAATTCCGCTTTTTTCAAGAATAGCTCTAAATATGTATTCTGGAGTTGCACCCTGCCCTGCTACATATACAGTTTTGCCTTTTAAATCTTCTAACGATTTTATTGTTTTATCCGTAGATACAAGATTTAACATTCCAAAACCACTTACAGCTGCTAAAATTATAGAATCAGGTTGGCTTGAATAAACTTTTGTAGCAACATTAGGAGGCAAAATGCCAATATCGAGTTCGCCTTTTAAAAGCTTTGGCAACAATACATCGGGGCTTGCACAAACTTCATAATAAATGGAAGTGTTGTCGATTTTTGAAACATTTTCAAACAAGTATGCAAAACACATACCGCTTGGTCCATTCAACACTGCCATATTTATAGATTCGGGTACATTATTTTTCTCTTTTGAAGCAAATCCAAAAGAAAAAGACAAAAACAAAAAAAACATTCCGCATAAAGCGCACAACAATTTTGTAGAAAATTTATTTATCATGTTTTTATTATAATCACAAACTTTTAAAAATATCAACTTGTAGCTTAAATCCAAATGCGAAACCTGTATTTTGCAGTATATACGACAGAGAATCCTCTCCTGATTTCGGTGGAAGAAGGAGAGAGGTAAAGTTAATAAATCACAATATGCATCATGTTGCAAATTCGTTAAAAATTAAAACGACCTACTTCTTTGGTCAAAATTGCTATGCTTTCGAGATTTTCAACAGATTTATCTTTTGAATCAATTGCAATTTCACGAATCTTTTCTGAGCTGTTACTCATTTCGCTCATTGCAATATTAATTTGACTAGTAGCGTCTGTTAAGGCTGCCATTTCTTTTACAATTTCAGCAGCACCTGCAAGCATTTCTTTTGAGCTGTTACGTGTTTCATTTGCAATTTTATTTATTTTTTCCATTGAAGCGAGAACTTGTGTATTGCCCTCTTGTTGCTCTTCCATTGCAGAAATAACAACGTGTTCTTGAAGCTGCACTGTTTCAGCAAGATTGTAAATGCTTGAAAAGTGATTTTGAACAAGTGTTATGCGATCAGAAACTTTTTCAATTGAAGCATTAAGAGTTTTTAGCTCACTATTAATTGCCTTACCCTGTTGATTCGACTGTTCTGCAAGTTTTCTAATTTCGTCAGCAACAACAGAAAAGCCTTTACCAGATTCACCTGCATGAGCTGCCTCAATCGCAGCATTCATAGCAAGCAAGTTTGTTTGAGAAGCAATAGTTTGAATAATTTTTGTTGCATCAAGCAAGGAACTTGAACCTTCAAGAATAGATTTAGATGAAGTTACAGCTTCTACAACACTATGCTGCCCTTCTTCGGCAGCTTTGCGAAGTTGACCTACAGCAACAGAGTTTTTTTCAAGAACTTCATTTACAGAACGAATATTTGCAACCATTTCATCAACAGCAGCGGTAGATTCTGCAATACTTGAAACTTGAGTATCTACATCAACGTCAAATTTACGAACAGCTTGTTCAATTTGACGAATGCTTGCACTAACTTCTTCAACGCCACTAGACTGATTTACTACAGATTCTTTAATTTGCGCTATTGTTCCTACAATTTGTGTAATTGCCACAGCTGTTGTTTGTGCACCGGAATGCAAACTTTCTGCACGCTCACTGGAATCCAAAGCTGTCTTTTTTATTGTTTGAAGTAATTCTTTTGTTGAACTAACAAGTCTATTAATTGATGTTGCAAGAAGACCATAATCATCGCGACTTTGAACAGGTTCACGTTGTATTGAAAAATCGTTTGCTGTCATTTTTTCCATAATTTTTACAACATGACTAAGACGTTTAGCTTCATGATGCGTTTCATTTATTGTAATTATAACTGAAAAAATAATGGCAAATATTCCAACGGGAACCATTTTATATAAATAGTATTCATTTATATTTTGATAATTATCTGTTCCTATTTTTCTGCATGATAACAAAACCAAAAGAACAGTTGCAGTTATAGTCGTAAAAACCACAAGTACATGGCGCATTACAAGCCCCATCGTAATATTTTTTTTGCGTAAAGGCAGCCAGTCAAGCCAAGATTCAAAAGTCTGAAGCCAATAAACAAAAAAATATGTAGACACAAGAAATAAAGAACCTACTACACCAAACCATGCATCAAGCGGAAAATAATTAAATCCGTTCATTTTACATGATAATTTAAGTGATAACGGCATAAATAAAGCAACAATTATTGTAAAAGCAAATTGAAGCACTGTAATTTCATTAGATCTTCTAGCAAGTCTATCAACATTAGATTCTGAACCATCAAAAAAATCAAATGATTTTTTATAAAAAGTAGAAAGCGAAACACCTATAGATGTAGATATAATAAAAAACAAAATATAGGGTATGGAAATAGCGAGCTTTATAAGTTGATTAATCGAATAGATTTCACAAAAAGCGAAAACAAGCCAAAATAAAATTTGATACCCAATAAAACACATCATACTCCAAAGAGTACATCTCTTTGGAAAGGGTGGAATTGTAACAGCCAGGTTTTTCTCACTCATGAACAGCTTCCTCTTTAGTTACTCTAAAACAGCACAATTTTAAAACTGCTTAAAGCATTATTTGTAATTCGATAACAGAACATAAGAATTCAACTAAAAAATGACACGATAAATACATATGTCCGTTATATCAAATATTATCGGTTGGATTATATAATGAAACATCGTAAAATTCAAGAAAAAAATATCAATACTGAAATTATTTTATCTTCTAGGAATATTACTCATTTTTACATACGAAAACAAAAAAAGAGCTGCCGAATATCGTTAAATCATCACGATTATTCTTGCAGCTCATTAAAATATTTAAGCATTTTTGTTTAAGTTTTCTTAAATCTACACTAAAAGCATTTCAAGATTTGATGCTTCTTTAGAATTTTTCTTTTTGGGCGTTTTCTTAAATGAAATATTCAAACAATCATTCTTAAAACTAACAACAACGCACGATTTTCCAATTCCTTCGCCGGCCAGTAGTTTTATCGAAAGGGGATCTTCGATTTCACGCTGAATAAGACGGCGCATTGGACGCGCACCAAACTGCGGGTCATAGCCATTATCAACAAGATAACTGCAAACTTCCGGTTTTACCTGCAAAGAAAGATTCTGCTCCAAAAGACGATTTTCAAGCTCACGTAGCTGAATCTGTAAAATTGCTGAAACTTCTTCTTTTGAAAGAGATGTAAACACAACAATATCATCAATTCTATTCAATAGTTCAGGACTTAAAAGCTTTTTCAATTCTGAAATTGCATTTGTTTTAATATCTTCGTAATCAAGCAAACCGCCTTCGCCGCTAGAAAAACCGACTCGTCCGTCTGTTGTAATTTGTCTTGCGCCAGCGTTACTTGTCATAATAATTACAGTGTTTCTAAAATTAACGGAGTGTCCAAGACTATCTTTAAGTTCACCCTCTTCTAAAACTTGCAAAAGCAAATTAAATACATCCGGGTGAGCTTTTTCGATTTCATCTAAAAGAACAACAGAATAAGGATTTCTGCGCACTTTTTCAGTTAAAATACCACCGTCTTCATAACCAACATAGCCCGGCGGAGCTCCTACCAAGCGACTTGTGTTATGTTTTTCCATATAATCGCTCATATCAATTCTAATCATAGAATCTTCTGTTCCGAATAAAAAGAGTGCAAGACTTTTTGCAAGCAATGTTTTGCCAACGCCTGTAGGACCTAAAAACACAAAAGAACCTAGTGGACGACGGACAGACGAAATGCCTGAACGAGAACGTCTTATTGCTGAGCTAATAAGTGAAACTGCTTCATTTTGACCAACTACGGTTTTGTGAAGTTCCGATTCCATATTTATAAGTCTTGTTGATTCGGAAGCTTCGATATTCTCTTGCGGAATTCCTGTCATAATCGAAAGAACATTTTTTACATCATCTGAAGTTACAACATTAGAACCGTTTGCATCTGCTGTCTGCCAATAATTTCTAACAATATCAAGTCTTTGGCGCAGCTCTCTAACTTGATCTCTTACTTCTGCTGCCCGTTCATAATTTTGGCTGTTAACAAGGTTTTGCTTTTCTTTGTTGAGATGTTCAATATTTGATTCTATATCTGCAAGTTCCGGAGGACGAATGTCAGCAGCAATTTTTCTCATAGAACCTGCTTCGTCAAGTACATCAATTGCTTTATCGGGGAAACATCTTTCTGTAATATATCTGCGACTGTAACGAAGAATAGTATCAATTACATCATCTTTATATACAACGCCATGAAATTCTTCGTATTTATTTTTTAAGCCTTCCAAAATTAATCGAACATCATCGTCTTTAGGTTCGTCTACCCTAACTTGCTGAAAACGGCGCACCAGTGCTGCATCTTTTTCAAAATATTGACGGAATTCTTTTGAAGTAGTTGCACCAATACATTGAATCTCTCCGCGTGATAAAGCAGGCTTTAAAAGATTAGATGCATCCATAGCACCTTCTGCGCCACCGGCTCCAATCAATGTATGAAGTTCATCTATAAAAAGAATTATGTTTTTATTTTCTGTTACTTCTTTCATTATGCGTTTAAAACGCTCTTCAAATTCACCGCGATATTTTGTTCCTGCAACAACAGAAGCAAGGTCAAGAGTGAGCACTCTCTTATTACAAAGACTGCGCGGCACCTTTTCTGAAACTATGCGCTGCGCAAGTCCTTCAACAATCGCAGTTTTACCGACACCAGGTTCGCCAACCAAAACAGGATTGTTTTTTGTGCGGCGAGATAAAATTTGAATTACACGAGCAATTTCAACATCTCTTCCTATAACAGGATCAAGCTTTTCTACTCTTGCAAGCGCAGTTAAATCTCGTGAATAATTTTTGAGAATGCTATTAGACTGAGGTCGTCCGGTTTGTGCATTTGAATTTACAGCGGAACCTACAGACATCATTTGCGGAAAACCAGGCGGTCGAGGAGTTGCTGAATAATCTGATCGACGCTCATCCCTTTCTTGAATATCAACATTTGGAGTGCGGCGCAAAACATCTACAGCTTTTCTTACGTCGTCTATTGTTATATTTGATTTTTCAAAAAAATCCGAACATGGACTTTTTTCTTCTTTTATTGCAGCTAAAAGCAAATGTTCTGTGCCTAAATATTCTTGTCGAAAACTCCTAGCTTCAATTTGAGCAACATCCAAAAGAGTTCTAAGCCGTCTTGAAGCTGGTAAATCTCCAAAAGGCATTGCTGAAGATCTAAGCGGTAAAGCTTGCTCTAAAGTTAACTGAAGTGAAAGAATATTTACTTTTAATGCTCTTAAAACAAGAACAGCTCGCCCTTCATTTTGTTTAATAATGGCAAGAAGCACATGCTCAGGCAGAAGCTGTTCGTTGCCGTTTTTTCGTCCTTCTTCTTGAGCAATTACTGTTAGAATTTTTTTTGCTCTATCTGTCAATCCTTTAAACATATTAAAACCTCAAAAATTAGAAAGATAAAGTAACGGTAAAAATCTCTTGCAATCACACAGATCAGAGATTTTCTCAATTTTTTAAAAACAAACAGAAATCTTAAATTAAAACTCCAACTGAGCATTTGTAAGAGCTTCTTGTAAAACTAACGCACGCAATCGCTCAATTTTTTCGTCTTCAGTTGTAATATCTTGTTCAAAATTAAATGCACCATTCCGTATAACATAAGTTAAATGAGCATTTTGAATTCTATAAAGCAAGGCCGTTAATTCATGATGTTTAATGCCTGAAACAAGCCCCAAATTAAGCCCCCACTTTATTTTTGAAACAAGATCTATCCCTTCTCTGTTTGTAACTAATCGGCCATATTTTATAGTTGCAATAGCCCGATAAATCAAATCTTTTACATAAGTTGTGCGCCCATCTAGAAGATTCATTGCAATTCCTCGCTCATTTTCTACAAGACGAAGAACCGCAACTTCAAAACGCGCAACCTGCTCTTCTTCAGAACCTTGATATGATTGTCTGTTTTGAACAATGAAAAAAGCACCAAGCGGATTGGAAGTATCATTTGCACCCCAAAAAGCAGTAATAGCACAACCGTCCGACATTGCCGCACGAAAAAATTTTTCACAAACACCAGCTGTTACCATCGACGGCAAATGAACAACACAAGATAGTTTCATTCCGCTACCTAAATTTCTCATAAGCGAAGTAAGATACCCAAATTCGCTGGAAGCAGCAAACTGCAAATAATTTTGCAGTTCAGTATCAAGCATTTTTGCTTCAATAAAAGCACTATCACAGTCAAAACCACTTGAAAAGCTTGAAATGCGCAAATGATCTTCGTAATTTACATAACAGGAAAGTTTTCCATCTCCTTTTATAACACCGCCTGTCCATGGCCGTGCATACATTGAATATGGAAACATCCCTCGCTCGCTTAAAATTTTTTGCCCAAGAGAATCAAGACTTGCAGACCTTAAAGCTTGATAACTTTCTACTTTTTCAAGATGAGTAAAAGAATCAAAAATAAGCGACTGTACGCGCTCTGCATCATCGCTATTTAAATAACGCGGAAAAACAAAATCAGCAAGATTCCTTGCAAGTCTTATGCGCGTAGAAAGGATTATATCATTTTCCGGTCCCGGCACAGAATACCATGTATCTAAAGCCCGACCCTTTGAAGAAAAATTTTCACCCATCAGCTTCGTCCTCTGTATAATAAGGCTGAGCGGAGCGTGTTTCAAGTGCTTTTAAGCAATCTCTATAAACAGCTGCTTTTTCATAATCTTCTATAGCAACAGCTTGCGCCAATTTTTCTTGATACATTATTCTGTCTGTAAGAACCGAACGGAAATGAGCTAGTTTTTTCGGTAATTCACCTTGATAAGTGCCTTCAATACCGTGATTTTTTAAAATACTGAATATTTCACTTTTAAAAACCGTATAACATTCGGGACAACCCGTTGATTTCATACGGCGCAAATCAGCAAGAGTTTTTCCGCAAACAGGACAAGATAATGAATGCTGATTTGTAATGCTGGCATCTTGCAAAAGCCCTGAAAGAAGATTATTAAATGCAGCTTCAACATTTGTTCCTGCGACATTTACTCCTCTTTCTTCTGCGCATTCGAGACAAAGATGAAGTTCAACAGTTCTTGTAGCAGAAACTTGCTGAACAAATAGAACTGCTTTTCGTATGCCACATATATCACATTTCATAAGAACCTCTACCCTCTCTTATTTATATATTACTAAATCGTTGAAGCAAAGTGAAGATAAAAACTGCATAACAAATTCCATTTTCTAAATTTTACGAAGGCTCTCGAGCGGTTTTTCACCTGTAGCTTTATAAGCTGGAACAAGTGAAACAACAGTTGAAAGCAACAATGTTATCGCTGAAATTGCAAATACTTCAACAAACGGAACTGTTATGGGAATGTTTGCTAAATAAAACTCAGGATTCAAAAGATTTATTGAAACAAAATTATCAATGTATGAATCATTCCCAATATGACTGACAGTATATCCTATATGAGCAAATATGTTTACTGTTTTTTCAATAAATCTAATAATTTCATTTGATTTTATTGCGCAAAGAATACCTAAAGGAACACCTAAAATTACGCCTCCTAAACCTGTTAAAAAACCTGTCATTACAAAAGCAAGCTGAAGCTTTGATGGAGAAGCACCAATCGCTTTTAGAATAGCTATTTCTTTGCGTTTTTCCATTGTAAGCATTATTAATGCTGAAGAAACGTTAACAGACGCAACAAGCACAATTAGAAACATTATAAAAAGCAACATCATTTTTGTTGTATTAAATGTTTCATAAGTAGAATAATTTAGTTCTTTCCAATTATAAACGCCAAAGCCCGAATCTGCAATTTCTTGACATTGTTCTTGTATTTCGTAAAGATTTTTAGAAAATGCATCGTTGGTTTTAATTCCTATAAGCATTCTAGAAACGTTTGAAGATAAAAATTCAAAACCTGATTCTAACGGCACAAACACCCAAAGTGCATCAAGTTCTTGGTAACCGGAAGAAATAATACCGCACACTGTAAATGAAGCTGTTTTCGGTACTGTTTTTCCGTTTGGCAATGTTCGCATTGTAATAAGACGCAAAGTATCACCTACAGCAAGTCCTGTTTTTTCTGCAAGTGCACTGCCGATTATTGTGCTTTTTTCACTTTCAAATGCGAGAACTCCATCTTTTACTTCAAACAAATTTCTAAAAGATTCATTTTCATCAAAAAGTGTCGTTTCTACAGCCCGAATAGTTGCACCACTTCGTTCTTTTTTACCTGCTGCAAGTGCCATACCTGTGCGTTCAATGAAAGTTCCTTCAACGCCGTCGACTTCATCTATTTTATTTGCAAGATTTTTGAGCTGATTTATGTTTTCAGTTGTATTGGGTTGTGCTTTATATTGAATTGATTGTAAATGAAAAGTTGAAAGTTCAATAATTCTTTCGGTCATTCCTTTTATCATACTGTCTGAAAAAACCATTACAACAATAAGTGGAACAAGACTTAATGATACACAAATCATTGCTGCAAAAACATTTTTTTTTGCGGGGCTTTTGTTGGCAAAAGAATTATCTGAAAATGCAGCTTCAGGCTTAGAGGGAAACATAAATCTAAGTGCCAAATGCAAAGATGTAAAAATTGTCATAAAGCAATAAGATTTCCATTTTTTATGCTGTAAACGACATCGCCGTTTTGCGCCAATTTCATATCATGTGTAACAAGAATAAGAGTTTTTTTATAGCGTTCCACTAACGAGAACAAAAGATTTCCTACATTTTGTGCATTTGCAGGGTCTAAATTGCCTGTAGGTTCATCTGCAAGTATAAGTTCAGGATTATTAATAAGTGCTCTTGCAACTGCGACTCTCTGGCGTTCTCCGCCCGAAAGTTGCGACGGAAAATGATAAAATCGTTGTTCTAAGCCTGCATCACATAAAAGTGCTTTTGCTTTTTCCATAGCTTTTCTTTTTGAAACACCTGCAATTAATGCACTCATTGCGACATTTTCAACTGCATTAAAATCTTTTAGAAGATAATGAAACTGAAAAATAAGCCCAAGCACATTTGTGCGATAATAAGTCAATTTGTCTTCATTTTGTGTATTTACTACAAAGTTACCAACTTTTACAGACCCGCTGCTTGAAGAATCCAGTGCACCGATTATGTTTAATAATGTGCTTTTGCCTGAACCGCTTTTGCCTGTTATAACAACTTTAGTACCTTTTTCAACATACAGCGAAAGATTTTTTAGTATTTCGAGTTGTTCACTTTCTGTATTATAAATTTTTGACAAATTTTCAACTTTAACTAATATTTCATTATTCATCGCGCAAAACCTCTGCACAAGACAAATTAAGAATACCTCTGCTTGCAGCCCATGCAGCTACAAGCGAAGCAAAAATACCAAAAACTGCAATCATGCAAACTTCACTCAAAATAATTCTTGGTGGAACAGATGCAAAAACAGTATACATCATATTCTGCTCTATATAGTGTACTTTTTCTGGTGCAAAAAACAATATAAATGAATGTTTTACATGAAATAAAAATTCTGAAATTGTATGAAGAATCTTATTTATATTTATGCAAAGAAAAAGTCCTAAAGCTGTACCTGAAACAGAACCTGTAAAACCTGTTAGAAAGCCTTGCATTATAAAAACAGCTTGAATATCATTTTTTTTTGCACCCAAAGCTGAAAAAATAGCAATATCGTCTTTTCGTTCAAAAACAATGCGGCGAAGACTGTTAAAAATATTTACACCAACAACAACAAAAATCAGCAACACCAGCATCATAATCATATTTTTTTCAATACGGAGTGCACCAAAAAAAGCACGGTTATAACTTCTCCAAGATTCAAAACTCAAATTAGGAAATTTTTTTGAAATTCTTGAAATAAAACGGGTATCAATACTGCTATCTTTCAGCTTTATTCCAATAACAGGCAAAACATCTTTTCCAAAAAGAGTTTTTTTGCTTTTGTCGGAAACAAATATAAACGATGAATTTATTCCAGAATAGCCGCATGAAAAAATACCAGAAACTTTATAAATTCTGCTTGTATCAATAAGGCTTACATCAGAAGATCCAGAAACAGCAACAAGAGTTACTTCATCTCCAATACCAACATTCAAATCTGTAGCAATATTTTCACCTATTACAACATAATTATGCTCATATAAATCAAAATTTCCGCGAACAATTTTTAGCTCTCTTTTAAATCCGCTGTCTTTTTGACATATATCCGGATTTACAGCTCGAACAAGAACAGCGCTTTGTCGTCCTTTATCAGAAGCAACAAGACTTTGTCCCTCATAAAAAGGTGTACAAACTGTAATATCAGAATCAAATTTTGACTTTTCAACAAAAACAGCACAATCTTCAGCAGAATTACATTTTACACGAATGTGGTAAGAACTTATTTCAAGAATGCTATCAATGTAACTCATTTGCAAACCGTTCATTACTGAAATTATTGTAATAAGGGTCATTACTCCAAAAGCGATGCCCAAAGATGCTAAAAAAGAAGTTAATGCACCGCGTCCTTTTTTATCAACAGAAGCAAATCTTCTTGAAACAAATACAAGCCATGAAATAGAAAATCTTATTTTCATTCACTTATGCTCCTGATAATTTTGCCGTTGCGTTCAATATATTGAGCTTTTTTTACTCCGTTTTCATAAGAAGTTACTACAGTTGTGCCGTCATCAAATATAACTTTTTCTTGATAATCTTTTTCGTTAATATAAGTTTTTACAAATACTTCTTTATTGCTTTCGTACCGTTTTTCATCTGGTCTAAGACCTTTGCCGTCATATGAAAATATTATTTTTATATGTCCATGTTCTAAACTAGCGGTTTGTTCTTCAATAACGCGCCCTTTTTCATCATATTTTTTCATAAATGAACTAATCGGCTTTTTTTTGGGCTGATTAATTTCATTCAACTCAAAAACAGATTCTGCAGCTACAGTTCCGCATGGATTATAACGCGTTTTTATCTGAGTTTTTTCATCGAATCGAGTAATTGTGCGCTGTTTTTTATGCGTAAGAGTTTCGGTTTCTGCATAAGTATACAAAGTTTCTACAGCTAAAATAGGCGAATCGCTCGTATAATTCCATTTTTGTTCTTTCACAATATTCATTTCTGCGTCGTAAAAACATTGTTTATAACCGGTTTCATCTGCTAAAACAATTGAACTTATATTGTTTTTGGAGCGCACAACATAAGCGACATCACCTGCACTTTTAGCATCAAAAGCTGAACCGCTACGCAAAATACGAAAACGCCCTCTTTTATCAATGCGCAAGTTTTCTGTGCAAAATGCAAAAGAAAGAAAAACAAAAAAGAAAATAAAAACCAACGCATTTTTTTTTGCGTTAGATGAGTTAATAAAATTATTCACCAATAAATGCTTCCACATAAGAATCAGCATTAAAAATGCTCAAATCGTCATATTTTTCGCCTGTTCCGACAAAAGCAACAGGCAAATTCAATTCTTTGCCAATAAGAGCTGCAATTCCGCCACGCGCAGTAGAATCATATTTTGCAAGAACAACCGCATCAATTTTTACAGCTTCATTGAAAACTTCAGCTTGACGCAAAGCATTTTGACCTGTAGTTGCATCAATTACAAGAATTTTTTTATAACAACCTTCACTGGCTTTTTGCGCAGCAATTCGATCAATTTTTTGAAGCTCACGTATAAGATTTTCTTTATTGTGAAGCCTTCCTGCTGTATCTGCTATTACAAGTCCTCCTCCTTGTGCGGAAACTGCATCAGCAGCATCAAAAACAACAGCTCCGGGGTCGCTTCCATTTTGATGAGCAACAACACGAATATTAAGTTTTCCTCCGTGATAAACAAGCTGCTCAATGGCTGCAGCGCGAAACGTATCAGCAGCAGCAAGAACAATAGGTTTTACGTTTTTATCATCAAAATATTTTGCAATTTTTGCAGCTGTTGTTGTTTTTCCAACGCCATTTACTCCAAGCATTAGATAAATTGAAGTTTTAGAAGGAACAGGTTCAAGTTTAATTTCTTTTACAAATGAGCGAATATTCTGTTTCAATAGAACAAAAACGTCTTCTTTTGTTGTTGCTCCGTTTTTTTTACATTCTTTTTCAATCTGTTCTGCAAGTTCAAAAGCTGTTTTTGCACCTAAATCGCCTTCGATTAATGTATCAGCCAAATCTTCAAAGAAGTCTGATGAAAATTGTGATTTATGTGAAAACAACGATTTTAATTTTTCTGAAAATTTATTTTTTGCCATGTATTTTCCTCTTTGTAAAACATTTTGTATTTAATTAATGTTTATCTTCTTTTTCAACATTTTCTTCTTGCACATCATCAGGATTTTCAGACTCATCAACAAATTCAATTTCATACGGTTCAATTTCAAATCTATTTTTGCGGTGAATTTTGCTGTTCTTTTTTTCTGTAATATCAACAGACTGAGGCAGAATTTTATTTGCATTATACAAATAGCGTCCAAGTTGGAACAAAAAATTCACACTAAGCGTAACTGTTGCCGCAGTAGAATAACTTGCAAACTGTTGCCACTGTTCAGCAGAAGATTGATCGGCTCTATTATAGAGAACAGAATTTTTTGTTGCTATATTCATGCCTTTTGAAAAAAACAATAACGGCATAGAAAAAAGCAATGCCGCATACGAATTATACAAATTGGCTCGGCTTTTTTCAATCTCGCGGGTATAATCATCGAGAACAGCTTCAAAAACAATTGTGCCATGTGCATTACCATCTTTTGAATCTGCACGTTGCGTTTTGTTTCTTACAACATAAAAACGGTTTCTGCCATCTTGAGCATCAATTTCTCCCAAAGTTGTACCATGTTCAACTGAAACATGAGAAGCATTTTCAAGAGGAAGCCCCAAAGCATAAAGGCTTTGATTTTTAGTCTGTGCTTCAAATGCAACATTGACAATTTTTTTCGGTTGCATCTTAACCTGAATAATAAATTCGTCAGTTTCTGTAAAAGCATATTCAAAACGTTTTGATTCGTATCCATTTGAATATATGTAAATCTGATGCGTACCGTTTTCAACTTCAATTTCAGTTGTTTTTTGGGGAAGTGCGCCGTCTATATAGATTCTGGCATTTTTTGCTGCTTCTTCCGGAATAATTTCAAAATGCAACTGCACAGGTTTTGAATTGAGCACAAAAGGATATAATTCACTTGAAATTATTTCTGCAAGAGAAGGCAAATCTTCAAGACTACCGACATCGCTAACAGATGCTGCAACTATTCCGCCTGGAAAAACTGAAAGTTCTACAGTTATGCTTAAAAAACCTGAACGTTCAATAACATTTCCACTTAACAAGCCGGATATTTTTTCATCTAAGACACGATTTTCAAAAGCATATAAGTTTTCATCTTCTCGTTTAGCTTCAAATTTTTTTGAAGAATCTTCTTGCCATACTTTAATGCGAAGCTTGTCGCCCGGTCGTTCATCTGAAACATAAGCAATTTTTTGATTCACCGAAAACGGTCGCTTCTTAAAAGAGGGATCTTCTCCTAACGGATTCGCATTTTTTTTAAGATTAATTGATATTTTTTTTCTAATTTCTTCAATTCGCTTGTCAGATTCTTTTTCAAGTTTTTGCTTTTGTTTTTTTGAAGCGGCATTGAACATAATTGCATCTCGGCTTCTAATTTCAGAAGATAAATTTGCGAAAAGCTCTTTTCGTTCAGTCTTTAATTCATACCGAACACGCCGTTCGATTTCAGATTCTTCAAGAAGATGACTTCCTTTGCCGTCTAAACAACTTAAAATTAAAGATGGAAGCTCATCTGCTGCTTTTTGGGCAGATTCTTTTCCTACTTGGGAAGCTGAAAAACTGAAAGGAACAGTAGCTATAACCCATTCATCTGCAAAAAGCAAAAAGAAAGGACATAAAAACATAAAAATGCATAATTTTAATTTGTGCGGAATATTCAATCTAGCGATATCATTTACAATATGCCTTGCAACATGACCTTTAATATATTTTTTCACAAATACTCCATTTCAATATTCATTTTATCTCATGCGGAATATCGGCAAAATTTAAATATAATGCACAAATGCTAAAACGCAACTGTAGCACAAGATACTAAACATTCATATCATCTTCAGAACTAAAATCCGATGCAAGACCTTTCCATTTAAGCTGCAAAAATATTTCAATAAATTCGTCAATATTGCCGTCCATTACAGACTGAATATTTCCAACTTCGTGCTTTGTGCGATGATCTTTGACCATTGTATAAGGCTGAAAAACATACGAACGAATCTGATTGCCCCAAGAAATATCTTTTTTTTCTTGAGAATACTTTGCATTTTCTTTTTCTTTTTCTGCCCTGTAATATTCGTACAAACGAGCACGAAGCATATTCATAGCCGTTTGGCGATTCATTGTTTGGCTTCGTTCTGTTTGACATGCGACAACAATGCCTGTTGGAAGGTGTGTAAAACGAACAGCAGAATCGGTTTTATTAACATGCTGCCCGCCGGCTCCACCTGAACGGTATGTATCAACGCGCAAATCTTCCGGTTTAATCTCTACTTCAATACTATCATCAAGCACAGGAAAAACATAAACAGAAGAAAAAGATGTATGACGGCGTGCATTTGAATCAAAAGGACTTATGCGCACAAGACGATGAACTCCTGCTTCCGATTTTAAATATCCATAAGCATATTCACCTGTAATTTCCGCTGTAACGGATTTTATACCGCCTTCTGCTTCAAGAATATCTACAACCTGAATTTTATAACCATGTCGTTCGCACCAACGTGAATACATTCTAAAAAGCATTTGTGCCCAATCACAAGCTTCTGTTCCGCCTGCACCTGCATGAATTGTAAAATATGCGCCATTTCGGTCAACTTCATCGGAAAGCAAATTAAGGATGCTTTGTTTTTCAAATTTTACGCGAATATCATCTATAGCAGTTTGGATTTCTTCTTCAAGAGATTCATCATCGCTTTCTACTGCAAGTTCATAAAGAGTTTCTGCATCATCAATAGCAGCGACAAGCTCTTTCCATGGTTCAATTCGCGCTTTTAGGGCTTTTATATCACCCATAATTTTTTCCGCTTTTTGCGGATTATCCCAAAAGCCAGGCTTTCCCGTAAGTGTTTCTTTTTCTGCAATTTTAGATTCTATCGCAACAGAGTCAAAGACGCCCCCAAATTTCAAGAATATCAGCTTTTAAATCCATTAATGGAATTTTTAATTCATCAAGCATTGTTTTTCCTTATTAATAAATACTTTTCAAATTTCGGTATGAATTACCTTTGGCATTCTAAAGCCATTAAACTTTTCGTAATTTCAAAAAAGCAAAAAGCATAAAAATCACATTGTAATTTTATAAAGCGAAGAGAGGTTAAATTTTAAGCTACGACATTCGCATAAGCATTTTGCGCCACTTTTTCTTGTTTAATTCGGTAATTGCCATAACGCCTTGAACAGGATATTGATAAATGCGCAGAGTATCGTAATAATCTGTAACTCGATCAATGTCCTTTTTAAGCGCGAGCAATCGCGCTTCACTTACAGCAGTATGTTCCCAGCAAGAACGCTGCTTCTTAGTATAACCGTAAAATGTAAGAATTTGAGCGAGAGCCTTTGCTGATTCGGCTGCGCCCGGATCTAAAATAACAGAAACAAACATACATCTAGAATATGATAATCAAAGTATCTTGTCAAACTGTATTTTTTGGTTAATTATAGAACTATGAAACGAATATTTATATCGGTTGCTTTTTTGGGATTTTCGCTTTTTTTATTGACAGCGCAGACAGTTACCGCAGTTACAGATATTTCTGTTCTTGTTACAAATATGTCTGTTCAAATTACATGGAAGCGTGGGCAAGGTTATTCATATTCACCTGATGTAAATTATAGAATTTATAGAGATACAAAACCGCTAACAAAACAAACTGTAAATTCCATGACACTTATCGCCGAACAAGATTCAAGTCAGTTGATTTTTTCTGAAATTTTGCCGGATACGGCTCAATATTATTATGCTGTAATGGCTGTAAAAGAAGATTCTTTTCTTACCGGTGCAGTAATTCACGGCAAAAATGCAACATCGGAAGCTGTAACTGGACAATATTCCGAATGGGAAGAAAATGAAAAAGCAAATATAAGCAATTTTAATGTTATTACACGAAACAATTCTGTAATTATTACATACACAACAGAAAAAAAGGGTAAAAGATTAAACCTTTACAGAAGTTCTTCTGCATTTACAAATATTGACAGCCTTGCAAACGCATTTTTAATAACAAGTTTTATAGATACAGGCACTCCATTAACAGATGTTCCGCCTCAAAACCAATATTTTTACTATGCACTCATTGAAGAAAGTTCTGTAAGCGATGGAACAGCTCGTTTTTTTCGGGGAATAACAACATCTTTAGCTCCTATCTGCATTTTTCGCTCCAATTCAAACGTAACAACATCTCCGCAAACAACAAGAATTACGCCATTACCTCTTAATTCATCAAGCAAAGCACATTCCGATAGCGTCATCGACAAATTGCCTTTTGAATTAGATTTGGAAAATACAAAAAACAAGCCTGAAAAAGATGTTTTTATTTTTCCAAGTGAAACAGCAAGATATTCGGGCGGGCAAACGGAATTAAGTTCAATTATTTCAAGCTGCTTTTCAACAAAAAACTGGTTAAAAGCAGAAACAGAATTAAAAAAATATATTTCCAATTCTACTTCAACGAGTGCGAAGCAAAGAGCAGAATTTTATCTTGCAGAAACTTATTATTTTCTTGGAAAAAAAAGAGAAGCTTTGTTGCTTTTTCTTTCATTGAGAGAGCAATATCCGCTAGAAAGCGCTGAATGGATTGATGCAGTTATTTCTCTGTAATAGATTGAATGTTGAGTTTTGTAAACTCAAACAAACATTCTTCTGTCTTATCATATACAAAATTAGCTGATTTTAGAAAACTCGATACTAAGTCTAATAAATAATTTTGCACTTAAATCAAACAAAAAGTCCAATTTAAGTGCAAAATTCAGTTTTATTGCTAATATTAAATTTGTAGAGTTGACCTAATCGCAAAACCGATTTATTTAATTGATTTAATCAAAGTAATTAATGCCGGTCTTTGTTTATCAACAGGAACAACATCTTCTTTTGTTTTTGCTCCATTAGCTTCCGGCACAGGCAAAAGCTCATCACCAATATTAATACGGTCGTAAAAGCCTTTTTGTTTAACAACTCCCTCAGAGATTTCTTCAGAAGGAACTGTAACAGTAACTGTGCCAAACAAATCTTGTTCATCAAAAATAGTACCGAGCGTTTTATCTTCAATTACTACTTTATCTTTTTTGATTACATTAAAAACCATGTCTTTAGCAATTCCATCGGTTTTACCATAATCAATAAGAACAGTCGAGCCG
>JAAYQG010000152.1 GCA_012519415.1 Treponema sp.
AATTTTTTTATTTGTTACATCTCCATATGACAAATAAACATCAGTGCAATATTTTCCCCATATTTCCGTATCATCTGTATATGTCTGCCCATCATTTTCTGCTTGTTTATGAGCTTCAAAGAGCGGCATAAAAGCAAAAGCTTGAGGTGTTTGAACTGCAAACATTGTATTTCTATCAAGATGTGATATTATTCTGCCATTTTCATCTGCCTGTTTTTGCGTGTCTACAACAGGAATAGCCGGCACAGAAGCACCGGATTTTTCAGTGTTTTTTATTGCAGATTCAATAATTTTAGCAGAAACAAAAGGTCTTGCACCATCGTGAATTAAAACAACATCCGGCATATTATCATGGGTTAATTTTTTAATACATTTCAAACCTTCAAAAACAGAAGCCTGTCGCGTTGAACCGCCGGTACAATATGCAAATTTAATATTTGAAAGTTTTTTCTCTATTAAGGCTTGCCCCAAGGGCAGGAAAGACAAAGCTTTATCTGCCTCTTGTTGTTGATTTTCGGGAATTGTTATTACGACTGTTGAAAAATAATTAGTTTCAAGAAATGTTTCTAAACATCTGCCTAAAACAGTTCCTTTAGAAGAATCATTTTCATCAATTAATAAATATTCTTTTTTTTGGTTTTTCCCAAATCTAATAGAAGAACCGGCTGCCGTAATAAGCAAAGCTATATGGATTTGTTTATTACTCCATATCTTCTTCGTCGTCATCATCTTCTTCATCTTCTTCTGACTCTTCGACTTCATTTTCTTCATCAATAAAATCGTCCTCATCATCAGAATCATGACTTTTTGATACGCTACGCTTTGTATCAAGAGTAACACCAAGTGGTTCAAGTTTTGAATGGATAAGCTGTTCCACTTCTTTTAGGGTCTTATTTAATGCAAAAGAAATTTCATCCTCCAGTAGCTTTCTGGCAGAATCATAAAGTTTTCTTTCAAGAATCGGTAACTCTTTTATTTTGCTTCTATGATACAAAGATCTAACAATCGCAGCAATATCATTCACTGTTCCCTTTTTAAGGAGATCAAGATTCATTTGATACCGCAACTTCCAATCAGAAGGAATTGGCTCAAAATCTTCTGAAATAAGATCCAAAGCTTTCAAAGCTTCTTCTTCAGAAACAATAGCTCTAATACCTAAATCAGCTACTTTTTCAACCGGAACCATAATCGTCATATCAGACACTTCAAGATAAATGACATAATATTTCAGAATGTTTTCTTTAAATTTTTTTTCTGTTATGTCTATGATTTTTCCTACACCTTGGCTAGGATAGACAATTTTTTGATCTATTTCGTACACGGGGATATCACTCATGCTATCATTATATCACAAAAAAACATATGGGTCAAAGGCTAGAAATTTCAACAACCTGCATATAAAAAGAAAACCTCTGAAAAGTTTTACCTTTTCAGAGGTCCGGGTTCACGCCTCCCTCCCAGATAAGCAGAACTCCATAATTGTGTAACAAGCTAACCAGCAGCAACAACAAAAGAATTATTGGACTGCTGTCCTTATAATCCAGCAGAATCAAACTGCTTATTTTATAAGACTTATTTAACTCCTGTATTCAATTCTAGTATGAGTTCAACTTCCCCTCTGGAAATATGCATTCGCGATGCAATTTCATCAACACCCCAACCTGACTTTGCAAGTTTTACAACAGTATCTCTTTGTGCAATAGACGGAGCTCCTTCTTCGCCTCGCGGTTTTACTACTCCAGGTCTTTGTGGTTCATTTTTCAGCAAATTGCCCATAATTTTAACTTGCTCTTGTGCTTCTTTTGAAATCTCGTTAATTCGAGTTTCTGTTCTTGCAAGCCATTCTCGAGCTTTTTGCATTTCGCTGATACGTGTTTCTGTATCTTTCAAAATAACATCAAGCGAGGCAAGTCTTTCAACAGCTTCATTTACACGAGTATTGCCATCTAATAACTTATCAACAGCTTTCTTTATATCAGCAACTTGTTCCGGCAGTTTTTTTGCTTCAAGATCACAAGCTGCAATACGTTTTTCAATCTGTTGCAGATTTTCAAACGAGCGATCGATACTTGCCATTGTCTGTTCCAGAACGTCATTTTTCTTTTCAAGCCTATCATATCTGCCGGAAATATCAGCAATAGAATCTTGGTATCTTCTAATCTCTAGCTGCAATTCTTGCAAATCATCGTTTGAGTTACGAAGGTCGGCAATTTTTTGTTCCATATTTGTAGACATTGTAAGCAATGTATTGAAATCACCTTCAATGATTTCAATTCGTTTCTTTTCTGCACCAAGTTTGTTGAGTTTTTGAGAAACTTCATCTTCCAGACGCCTAATTTTAAGGAACTCTTGTTCAATATCATTGGCAACTTGTCGGAACGACTCAACACGCGTAATTTCAGTTTTAAGTGCTTCAAGTTTGCTTTCAAGATCATTTTTAAGTTCATCTGCTTTATCAAAGAGCTGTGTCTGCTGCACAAATCCTTTCAAACGCTTATCAACATCGTCCATTATAAGATTAATTGCATTTGCGTCTGTCTGCATTTTCAAGCGCATTTTCTCTTGCGTTGCTTCAGTTTGATCTCTAATTTCTTGTGCTTGCGTTTTAAGTTCGCGCATTTTTTGATCTGCTTCCATATTCTGTTCGCGAATCTTTTGGGCTGTTTCTTCAAGCATACTCTCGTAAGATTTTTTGAATTCACTCATCATATCTGCCGCTCTGGCATCAAAACTTGATTTAGAACGTTCCATTTCAGAACGCAAATCATCTAGCTCGTTAGCAATGCGATCTTTTTCTTCTCTGGCTTTAGCTGTGTAATTTTCAATATCCAAAGCAAAAGAACTGCCAACTTGCCCAATTTTTTCAGCTGAAGTATTTTCAAGATTAGCAATTTTTTCATCAAATGCTTCTTTGTATTCATTAAATTGAGCAGAAAGACGAGCGCGCCACGTTTCAAAATCTGTTTTTACAGATTCAAGCGATACTTCTGTTTTTTCGCGAGTAGAATCAACATCTGTAAATATTGTCTTAATTTGTGCTGTTAAATCTCGACGCTGATTGCCAAGTTGTTCTTGTATTTCTGCAGAATGAGTATCAAGAGCGGCTCGAATATGTTCATTTGAAGATACTTTTGCTTCTTCAAGTGCGATATGAGATTGGTCAACAAACTCTTTGATATTTGATTCATATTCTGAAAGTTTATCCTGCAAAGAACTGTCAAGACTTTGAAGTTGAGCTTCAAAACGCCCTAATTGTTCTTTGAATCGGTCTGCGAATTCAGCAAGACGAACTTTCATATCTTCAGCATACTGAAGCTCGATTTTGTGGCGATCGTCTTCTGAAGCAGCAGCAAGCGTATTGAGCTTTTCTTCCATTGCGTCAGTCCATTTATTAAGCTCAACGTTAACAAACTCACCTTTTTTGTTCAAATCTTTAAAGAAACTATCTTCAAAAAGCTTGAGTTTTTCTGAAACATTTGTTGTTGCTTGAGCTTTAAGTGAGTTAAGCTCTGTTTCAAGATTCTGCAAGCCCTCAGAAATATCAGTTGTGCCTTGCTGAACAGCTCGTTCAAAATTATTCTGTTTTTCCTGCTGTTCATGACTGAACGTTTCAAATTCATTTGCAATATCAGATTTAATTTTTTCCATGCTACCGCGAAGCTGTTCCTCAAGAAGATTAATATCAGCAGAATATTTGTCAAACGATTTAAAACGATACATAACATCAGCTTGATAAGCTTCAAAACGAGTAGCAATTTCATTCAGCAAATTAGTGTTTTTAGATTCAAGGTCTCCTGAAATTCTATCATAAGAAGTTGTCAACTCACGCTCAAGAGCTGAAATTTGGTCATGCAATGCTGTTTCAATTTCTTGAATTTTTTCATCAGCAGCACCTTGCAGTTTTGCTTCAACATTTCCAAAGTTTGTTTGAAGTTCAAGAGTTTTTGCCGAAAATTCACCGTTCATATCTTCAAGAGCGGCTGCAACTTGTTTTATATTCTGTTTAATATCTTCTTTGAAAGTTGCAATTTTATGCTCTGTTTCGTTAAAAGAAGACTCAATGCGCATATCATTGCTGTCTAATCGTGCATCAAAATTTTCTATTCGCTCTACAGTTGTACGTTCAAAATCTGCAATCCTGTTATCAAGCATTTGCAAAGTATCTTGAAACTTAGAAGAAATATTTTGCATATCTGTGCGGATTGATTCTTCGTATGCGCCCATTTCCAATCCGAGCTGGTTTCTAAATTTCTTTGCAAAATCTTGTATCTCGTTGATTTGAGCTTCTATAGCTTTGCGGATTGAAACATTTTTATCTTCTACAGCAGCAATATATTCCTCTTTTCTGCGATTTGATTGCTCTTGCAACTGCTTGAAAACAGCATCTTCAAGAACAGTAGCTTTTTTATTAGCTGCATCAAAAGAAGCTTGGATTTTTTGGTCTACTTCAGTTAAAAGCTGAACACATTTTTGTGTGTATGCATCATATTGCTGACCAATCATCTGCGCACGATTATTGTACTCATCAAGAAGCGAAGTTTCTATTTTCTGAAGCTGCTCTTGATTTTGCATCGAAAACTGTTCAGTAAGCCCCGGAATAGCAGAATCAACTTGAACAAGCTTTTCTTGCAAGTCTTTAATTTTTTTAAACGTGCCGTCAAAATGCTTAGATTGTGCAGAAAGATGCTGCAAATTTTCTTCAGCACGTCCTGTTTTATCAATCAAATCTTTAATGATTGAATCATAGCCATCGATTCTGCTTTCAACTTCAGACAATGCATTTATTCGGTCTTCTGTTTCTTTAGAACGAATAGCAAAATCTTCTTCGAATTTTTGAAGACGCTTTACAGAAGCAATAGCCTGCGTCTGCTTTGTATCAAGATCAATTGCCGCTGTCTGCAATGCTTGGCTTCTGCCTTCAAAATATGCATCAAGATCTTCTTTAAGCTTATCACTGAATCGTTTGACCTTATCAATTGACTTGTTGTTTGCGTCCATTTGCCGAAAAATAAGAACTAACGAAACGCACAATGCAAGCGTTATGATATTACCAATGTTCATCTAACCCCACCCGCTTTATTCTATTTTTATAAAGGTATCGCAATTCAATTTAATCCATTTTATTACGAACAAACGTATGCATTAAATCTTCATTACGAATAAATATTGACGTAAAACACTTCCTATTTTAACACAAAATTTTTCAATTGGCGATAGTTTTTAAAAGAAATATCTGCATACTCACCGCCTTTTATGCCTAAAAACTGCTTCCAAAGTGGCAAAATATAAGCAGTTTGCATTCCAGCTTGTTTTGCACCATAGATATCCGCACGTAAACTATTTCCCACATAGAGAATCCGTTCTGGTTTAACACCTAATTCTCTTGCAAGAATCCCAAAAACATATTTTGAAGGTTTTAGCGCACCGCACGCTTCAGACCCTAAAACAGCAGAACATAAAGGAGCAAGCCCCCAAACATCACCTTTCTGCTCCGGAGGAAAATCAGATAATATGGCAAGCTTTAATCCTGCATTGTGAAATGCTTCAAATGTTTCTTTTGTATGAGGAAAAGGCTTAATTTTTTTAAAGAATTTAACAAGACCTTTATAAATGATTTTATCAATTTTTGAATGTGCATCTTCAACTGAAATATTCATATTTTTAGACAAAAGACGAGCTTGATATTCATAAAAATCAGAAAGAGGCGCTGTTCTGTGAAGAACTTTTCTTACTTTGTTGTATTGCAAAAA
>JAAYQG010000153.1 GCA_012519415.1 Treponema sp.
CTGTTCATAAACAGCATAAGCGATATTATTTTCACTTGCATAATTTTGTATAAATTCTTCTGCAGGAACAATAAGCGCACCAAGATATTTCTTGTCTTGACCAACAAGCATTGCAGATTCAATAAAATCGCTTGAACACAATGTTTGCTCAATAAGTAAGGGCTCAATATTTTCTCCACCTAAAAGCACTATTGTATCTTTAGCTCGACCTGTAATTTTAATTTCTCCATCAACTGAAAGCATACCAATATCGCCGGTGTTTAACCAACCGTCTTTATCAATCGCCAAATCGGTTAAATCTTGCCTGTTATAATATCCCTTCATTATTTGGCGCATATTTTTACTTCGTGCAAGAATCAATCCGCGATGTCCCGGCGGCAAAGGTTCATTTGAAAGAATTTTGCCGTCTTTTTCGGCTACAATTTTCACTTCCACAGACGGAAAAACAGGACCGACACAATTTGAGCGGGGTTTTTTTTCTAAGCGTACAGAAAGAACCGGAGCTGCTTCTGTAATTCCATAACCTTCAAGTATATTTACTCCAATTGCTTTAAAAAATTCATCAACATCTTTTTGAAGCGAACCGCCTCCTGAAATTGCAGCTTTTAAACAGCCGCCAAGTTTTGCACGTATTTTTTTGAACACAATCACGTTACCGAGTGCATTAATAGGTGCTAACAAAATAAACGGCAAAATACCAATAAACCACTCCAAAATTCGCGATTTGAATTTATAATGACAAACACGTCCTAAAACGCGGTCTTTTGCCCACTGAAATTTCTTTGCAACAGACAAGAAAAATTTAAACATTGCATAAACAACGCCACCTTTTTTTCGCATAGTTCTAATTACAGCGTTTCCAAGTCCGTCCCAAAGACGCGGTACTCCACAAATATATTGTGGTTTTATAACGGCAAGATCTCCAAGCATCACAGGTGCGATAGGTTTTGAATACGCAATTCCTGATGCAAAATAAAGCGCGAAATATTGTACACTGCGCTCAAAACTATGCCAAACAGGTAAAACAGACAACCACATATCTCCTGGCTTAGTGCAAAGAACTTGTTTAACAACAGCGAGCTGTGCTAAATAATTTTCGTGGGTAAGCATAACGCCTTTCGGTGTTCCTGTTGTGCCGGATGTAAAAATTATTGTTGCAACATCATCCGTATTTGTTTTTTCCATTTCTTTTTCAATTTCAGCTTTTATTGTTTCATAGCTCTCTGTTGAAAGATTCATAATCTCAGAAAATGAATATATCGTAATTCCATTTTCTTTTGCTTTTTGCTTAACTTGATCTTCAGGCGAATCGATAACAATTGCTGTTTTTAAGAGTGGAACATCTGAAACTTTTTCTAAAATTTTTTCCAGCTGTTGTGTATTTTCAAAAATACCAAATACACAACCTGCAAAACTTGTAATAAATCGCAATTCTGCAGCCATCGAATCTTTTCCGCGCGGAACATCAATTGCTCCCAACGAAAGAATTGCTAAATCAGCAATAAGCCATTCACGACGATTATCTGAAAAAAATGCAATCTTATCAGCTCTTTGTACTCCAATTTTTTGAAGACCCGCAGCAAACTGAATTACATCTTTATAAAGGCGTGCATATGAGAACTTTTCAAACTCACCCTTTTCATTTTTTGCGGCTTGTGCAATAATATCGGGATTTGCTTGCACCTTAGCTTGAAACATTAATGGAATTGTTTTTTCAATCGCCATATAAACTCCTGTTTGGAATATAGATGTTTTTGCTCAAAATCGTACGCACAGTGTCAAGCTCAAAATTTTTA
>JAAYQG010000020.1 GCA_012519415.1 Treponema sp.
CTGTTTTAGGAATATCAACAGAAATTACAGAAGAATTAATTGAAATAGCTTCATCTGAATGTTTTAGTTCAAGATTATCAAAAACCGTTTATCCGCCTTTTGATAATCTTGAACTAAAACATTCAGATGAAGCTATTTCAATTAATTCTTCTGTAATTTCTGTTGATATTCCTAAAACAGTTTTTGAAACGACAGATAAAACAATGTTAGGTCTTGGTGTTGCTTTTGAACTTAAAAACAATATATTACAGCAAAAAGTTCGCTCACTGGAACTTTATTCTAATCGCAAAAGCGAGAATTATAAATATATTCACTTTTCTGAAAACATAAAGCCTGAAAAAGATGCGCGAAAAGAAGCTATTTCTTTATGGAATCAAAAAATAAACAAAGGAACACCTTACACAGCGATTCCTTATAATCAAGATAATTTTACTTTTTATGATGAAATAATTTTTGAAGAGGGCACAAAAAACAGAAGGCAAGCAGAACGTATTTTTCTTTTATCTTGCGAAATGTCAGGCGCGAATAAAATTTCAGAAATGGAACTTTTTGTAGAGAATCTTAAAAAGAATATTAAAATAAACAAATAAACTACACTTCAACGATTGTAGCGGTTGCGCCGAAGTGCATCCATTTGTTTTTTTAATTTTAAAAATTGAGCTCCAAAACATTTCCGTTTATTTCAGTTTCTTTGCTGCAAAGCATTGCTTTTACACTATCTTTGCATGAATCAAAAACAGATTTTGCCGCATCAAGCAAATCATCAGCATTTATTTCAAGGACATTTTTTACATAAAAATCAATTATATCTTGATTAATTCCTTTTATTACTCTTCTTAACGCAATAGTACCATGTACGCTTGGCGAATTCGGAATTGTATATCGGCTGTAATAAGAGAGAATTGCACATTCTATGTCATCTTGCGAAAGTTTATTATTAATAACTTCTTTCAAGCTCTCAACAAAAATATCAAAAGACTCTTTCGGATTCGGGTCTCGATACGTAGAAAAACTTGCAAGATTGGTCATGTTCTGAATCATTGCATTTGCGCCATAACAGCCATGTACTGTTCTAAGTTTTTCCCAGAAAGTATGCTCTGTAATCCAAGACAAAAGAAGCTCTACAGCCGCAGCTTTTTTTGTAAACGGCTTTTCTGTTTTAAAAGCGGAAAATGCATAACCGATTTGTGTATCTGTTTTGATAATATCGAATTTTTCTTTACTGTACTGATAAACAAATTTTAGATAATCTTCTTTTTCGTACTTTCTTTTTGAAGAGATTTTTTTTAATCCTGCTTTATTTATAAATTCAGGCAAAAGTTGCTTTGCTTCATTTAGAGATTTTTCTTCTGCCGTAATATTTATAATGCAGCCAGCGTTTTTTATGTTGTCATACATCAGTTTGAATTTTTTAAGAAGATTTTTTGAATCTTCAATCTTATAAGAGAGAATGTGATTAACCTGCGTAATTCCATAAAGCATTTCGCTTACAGCATCTTCTCTGCTAAAAGCACAACATGCACGCATTGAACAATATTCAAGCCCGCCAGGCACAAGCGATGGTTTTGCATTTGCAATTTTTTCTGTAATCAAGCAGTTAAGTCTTTCTGAATCCTTAAAATCAAGTCCGTTCAAAATTTCTTCCATAAGTCCTAAGGCTTCCGGAAGTTTTTCCTCAAGGAATTTCATTTCAAACCCGAGCCAATCACGGTCAAAAAAATTATCATCTTTGAACTTTTGTGCATTTTTAATTGTTTCTTCTGTTTCAACAAAAGAACACAAAGCAAGCGAATTAAACTTTTCGCCAACAATTTTGTCTGCATCTCTTAAACATTCTGCCCAGTTTTTTCCGCCCCAGCCAAGTTCAAGAAGAGTTTCCGAAAAAAGAGGCAAATCAAGATAATCTTTTGGTTTTAGCACATCACACGGAAAGAAAATCTTAAAGTAAATAATGCCGTTTGTGTTTATTTTATCTGTAAACAAACAAATATCGCCATGAGTTTTTTCGACTTTGGCTTCTTTTTTAGGCAACTTATCAGGTAAATCGCTAAGCTCCATGCGCGGAATCGAAGACAATGCTTCAGGTGAATCTTGTTTATTTTGATATTCATGAAGAATTTCAAGCTCTTTTTTGAGCAATTCTTTGTTTATTGATTTTTCGCTCGTTTTTATAAAGTGAATCTCTTTATTATTGCGTTCATTCAAAAATTCATCAGACGGCTCAATTACAGTATGTACATAATTCTTGTCTATAAAAAATTTTTCCATTAAGGAGTTTAGAAGATTTTTGTTATTTTTAAGTTTTTCTTTTACTTTTTCAAAAGAATAAATAGGTGTTAATTTTTCAGCAGGATGATAGCCAAAATTCCAGCCGTCCATTACTTTTTCTAAAATATCAATAGAATAAGGTCCGCCGTTTCTTTTAACTTCTCTAAGATTAAAATCAATAGACATTATTGCAGCATCAATATCATCTTGCGTAAAACCTTTTTCGTATATTTCCTTTAATGAAGAAAGCACAATTTCTTTTGCTTTTTTTTCATTTTCTTTTTTTACGCCTACAAGATTAAATATGAATACATTTTGATCCGCAACAGAAGAAAGCATCATCGTCCAGCAATCATCTGCAATTTTTGATTCTTTGAGCCGCTTTTTTAGCGGAGAAGAATCATTGCCGCAAAGCAGCACAAAAAGCAGATATTGCTCCATTTCCGGTTTTCCGGCATAAAAGCTCACAGACACAATGCTACCTTCAATTCCGTTAGGTGCTAGAAATCTCTGTTCGCTGTTATTTGCATTTGGTATAAAAGTTTCAAGCTTTTTTATTTCGTCATAAACTTTTGGCAGCATGGATTTATAATCTGCTTTTTCATCTTTTAAGCAATATTTTTTCTCTAATCTTGGAATATATTTTTCAGCAATAAAATCAAGCTGCTTTTCTGTTTGAATATTTCCATAAAGATATAAAAGACAATTTTCCGGAGAATAATATTTCCGATGAAAATTAAGAAACTCATCATATGTCATTGTGCATATTTCAAGAGGATCCCCACCAGAAGAATATTCGTATGTTGTGTTTGGAAATAACGAACACATTAAGCTTCTGTACGAGCATGAATAAAAGTTTGAAAATTGTCCTTTCATTTCGTTATAGACAACGCCTTGAATAGAAAGATTGTTCTCACTGTCCAATTCAAAACGGTGTGATTCTTGTTTAAATGTAGTTTCAGACAAAAGAGGAAAAAACACAGAATCTGCATAAACGTCCATAATATCAAAATATTGTTTTTCTATTTGAGCAGCACCGGGGTATAATGTTTTTTCAGGATAAGTCATTGCATTCAAAAATGTTAAAACACTTTTGCTTTTTATTGTTATAAAAGGCTCTTTCAGTTTGAATTTTTCAGAACCGCAAAGAACAGAATGTTCTATAACGTGAGGCGTGCCTTTGTTGTTGCTTACTGGTGTTCTAAAACAAAATGAAAATAAATTTTCTTCGTCATCATTCAACAAATGAAAAACTTCTAACCCTGTTGTTTTATGTCTTAAATAAATGCCTTTGCTTTTAAAATCTTTTACGTCTGTAATATCAATTACATAAAAACCTTTATATTCATCACCTTTTTTTAACATGAAAACCTCGTTTATTTTTAAACTTTCAAGTTGTTAATTTGAATATTTTGAGATGATACATTATAACTGAAAGATACGAGGTTCGGCAATCCGGTTTCGCAATGGGATAGTGCTACAAATTTGGGATTAATCTGCGAATCCTTCAAGTTTGCGCCGAGCGCAAACTTGATAGATTGGCATTCTCATGGGTTTAAGCTACAAATTTGGGATTAATTTGGCAAAACGCCAAGTTTTTGCGGAGCAAAAACTTGAGGATTGGGCAACTCTGGATTCTGTACAGTATTTTGCAACAAGTTAAAACAGCATTAAATTGCTTGATTTATTCTGCTATTTGCAATTAACTTAATGGTATGGAAAATATAAAAGAAGAAACAAGAGTTGCTGTAATTAGTATAATAGTTGAAAACAAAGAGAGCATATCAGCGCTCAATAATATTCTTCATGAATACAGCTGTTATGTTATTGGAAGAATGGGGCTTCCGTATTTGCAAAAAGGTGTAAATATTATTTGCATTGCAATTGATGCACCTCAAGATAAAATAAATGCACTTTCAGGTAAGCTTGGCAAACTTTCAGGCATAAGTGCTAAAGCTGTTTATTCAAAGGTTTAAAATGGAACAAGATTCAGATATTCAGTCTAAAACATCTAAAGCATTAATCGATAAACTTGAAAAAGAAAATCATTTGACAACTGAAGAATATGCTTTTCTCATTGAAAATCAAACGGAAACAATTGCTTCTTATGCAGCAGAAAAAGCTGTAAAAGCAAGAGAAAAAATTTACGGCAAAAGCATCTATGTACGAGCACTTATTGAAATAAGCAATATCTGCAAAAATAATTGCTTTTATTGCGGGATAAGAGTTGAAAACAAATCTTGTAGAAGATACAGACTTTCTGCTGATGAGATTTTTGATTGTGCAAGCGAAGCTTATAAGCTCGGATTTAGAACTTTTGTTTTGCAAGGCGGCGAAGATGCTTTTTTCAATGATGATTTTCTCTGTAACCTTGTAGAAAAACTTAAAATCAATTTTTCTGATGCAGCAGTTACACTCTCTTTAGGAGAAAGAACAAAAGATAGCTACAAACGGCTTTTTGATGCTGGAACAGACAGATATCTTTTGCGCCATGAAACAGCTGACAGAGAACATTATCAAAAGTTGCATCCAAAAGAGATGTCTTTTGATAACAGAATGGAATGTATTCAAAACTTAAAAGAAATAGGCTACCAAGTCGGTATCGGTTTTATGGTTGGTTCTCCTTTTCAAACAGACTTGTTAATTGCTAAAGATTTAAAATTTATTGAAACTTTCAAACCCGCAATGTGCGGAATTGGTCCGTTTATTGCGCATCATGCAACGCCATTTGCAAATAAATCTAACGGAACTGTTGCTAAAACCACTTTTTTGCTTTCATTGATAAGACTTATTCGTCCAAATATACTTTTGCCTGCAACAACAGCTTTAGGTTCTGTTATGAACGAAGGAAGAGAAAAAGGCATTTTAAGCGGTGCAAATATAATTATGCCAAATATGACACCGAAAAAAAATCGTAAGGATTACGAGATTTATGATAATAAAATTTCAACGGGACTTGAAAGTGCCCAAAACATTCAAGAATTAATAGATTCCATTGCTAAAACAAAGTGCATGATAGATTTTTCAAAAGGAGATGCAAAATATTTGAACGGCTGAACTTTTAAAAAGAATCAACTGTTTCATATCCGTTATCTTTTAAGAATTTTAACCCTGTATCGGCATCTTCAACCTTGAAAATTATTATGGTGCTGTCTTTTGTCATTTCAAAAGATGCGTAAAGATATTCAATATTTATATTGTTCTTTTGAAAAAGCAACATTACATCATGAAGACTTCCAACTACATCAGGAATTTTTACAGCTAGAACTTCTGTTGTTCTTGTAGTAAAATTTGCTTTTTTAAGCACGTCAAGGGTTTTATCAGAATCACTTGTGATTAACCGTAAAATGCCAAAATCAGCAGTATCTGCAATTGAAATAGCACGCAAATTTACACCGGCTTCTTTCAATACACGAGTAACTTCAGCAATGCGACCTGTTGAATTTTCCAAAAAAATTGATATTTGCTTCATTTTCATAGTACACCCCCTTGTGTTTTGGCTAGCCTTTAGAAAAACGTTTTAAGGCTTTTATATTTTAAATCTAAAGCTTTCGTTTGTCGATAACGCGTTTTGATTTTCCTGTAAAACGCTCGATTGTCTTTGGCTCAACAAGCTTTATCTTTAAATGAATTCCAAGCTTGCTTTTCATTACAGAATCGATATTAGAACGAAGTGCTTCAAGGTTTTTAGTTTCATCACTAAAACTTTCTGCACTTACTTCAACTTGAAGTTCCGCTTCATCAAGATGTGTAATAGGATTGCGGTCAACAGTAATCAGATAATTCGGTTCAACACCTTTTATTTCTATAAGAGCATTTTCAATTTGACTTGGGAAAACATTAATACCTCGAATAATCAACATATCATCTGTTCGACCAAACAAGCGATGAATTCTGCGTGTTGTTCTTCCACATGCGCAATCTTCATTTATTATATATGTAATATCGCGTGTTCGATAGCGAATAAGCGGAGTTCCCTGCTTTGTAAGTGTTGTAAAAACAAGCTCGCCTTTCTCGCCGTCAGGAAGAGATTCGCCTGTTTCAGGGTTAATAATTTCAGGATAGAACAAATCTTCATTTACATGCATTCCTTTCTGAACTTCGCATTCACATGCAACACCCGGTCCTGTAATTTCAGTAAGACCATAAATGTCATATGCTTTTATTCCCCATAATTCTTCGATTTTTTGACGCATTCCCTCGGACCAAGGTTCTGCTCCAAAAACGCCAGCTCGAACATTTAGTGATTTTAGATCAATATCAAGTTCTTTTGCTCGTTCAGCCATATAAAGTGCATAAGATGGAGTACATGTAAAAATTGAAGACTTAAAATCACGCAACATTGTAAGCTGTTTTTCAGTATTTCCAGAAGATATTGGAATTATCGTGGCACCGAGTTTTCGTGTTCCATGATGAACGCCCATTCCACCTGTAAAAAGTCCATAGCCATATGCATTTTGGATAGTATCATCTTTGCAAGCACCTGTACCGGCTAAAGAACGTGCCATTGCTTCTGCCCAATCATTTAAGTCACTTTCCGTATATGCATCTACAACTGGTGTTCCTGTTGTGCCGGAAGACATATGTATTTCTACAATTTCCGCTTGAGGAACTGCAAGCAATCCATAAGGATACGTATCACGTAAATCCGATTTTGTTGTAAACGGAAGTTTTGCAATATCAGCAAGACAAGTAATATCGGAAAGTTTTACGCCAGCATCGTCTAACTTCTGTTTGTAAAATGGAACAACATTATAAACATGTTCAACAAGATTTTTTAGTCGCGCAAATTGTAATCTTTCGCGTGCTACTTTATCCATACATTCTTTTTCAGGATTCCAAATCATAATGTGAATATAATACACCTTTTTGAAAGTTTGTACAATTGGCGTTTTGCGTTTGGGATTGGAGCTAAAATTTGGAGTTTATGTTAGCAAAACGCCAAGTTTTTGCTTGCAAAAACTTGAGGGAGGGTTTTACGGTTGGGATTGGAGCTACAAATTTGGGATTAATATAGCAAAACCCGTAGTTTGCGTTTTCCGCAAACTACAAAGCTTTGTGTGTTATGTGGGTTTAATCTAAAATTTGGGATTTATGCTGGCAAAACGCCAAGTTTTTGCTTGCAAAAACTTGAGGGAGGGTTTTACGGTTGGGCTGGAGCTACAAATTTGGGATTAATATAGCAAAACCCGTAGTTTGCGTTTTCCGCAAACTACAAAGCTTTGTGTGTTATGTGGGTTTAATCTAAAATTTGGGATTTATGCTGGCAAAACGACCAGCTTTTCGTGATTATTTCTTGAACAACTCTGAATGCGTCCCCAAACGATATAGCATGAGAACAAGCATATCATTCTGGATTTAATATACCAACAGCCAGTCCGGTTCGATGTAACATTCCCTTGTCCCCTTATAATTGCCGGATAAGTCGTGGTCGCGGTATTTTGCATCCAGCATTCCACCGTTCGCAAGAATACTTATGGCTTCAAACAGCTTACCCAAATCTCTGGATTACTTTTTTGCCAGCTTCAGGTCTTTCTTAAACTGATTTGTGAATTTGACCTCGTACTTCATGCTTCCAACGCCGCCCTGAGCTCATCCATATTGGTATAGCCCCTTTACACTGCTGTCAGAAGCGATGCATCTGCCTTCCTCAATGGCAGATGCCGTTACCTCATTTGGAGTGTCCAGCTTCAGCGAGAAAGGGATCCCATTTTCACGGATCGTTGTCCTGAGAAACATATTAATGGCAGTGGTCATATTCAGCCCTAGTTCGGAAAAAATCTGATCTGCCTGTTCCTTAACGTCCTTATCTGTTCGGATATTCAAATTCGTTGTAGCCATTACATATACCTCCGTTTCTGATGACAGCATACAAGATTGTTCGTTTAATATCAACACATTGTCATTACACTAGATAGATATGGGCTTTTTACAACCAAATCAACAGAATTGTGTCATTGGTACAACTTCTATAAATAGTTTCCGTGCCTTAAAAAAATCCTCTTGACAACAATCGCAACGGATTATTGATTTCTTTTTCTAGCATTATGTAAAATCAAAAACTTTTTTCTCACCGTCCTTAAAAACAAGAATAAGTTTATAATCTTTTGTCAGTTTAACTGTTAAAACTTGCATTTAATAAAGCTACCTATATTCTAACGGTTTTATTTGCTTATTCTGCTCGTTCGGCTAATTCTTCCCAGCGGAAGGTTTTTTGGTCTATCAATGCAGACACTTCGTTATAGCGTTTTGTGGTTTCTGCTACTAATCCGTCTTTTGCAAAATCCGAACTTGCAAAGACAGCTTCAAGCGATTTTTTTTCTTCTTCAAGAGAAGCAATTTCTTCCAAAAGATTATCAAATTCGATTTTTTCATTGTAAGAAAGTTTTTTTGATTTCTCATTTTGATTTTTTGTATCTTCACTTTTGGGGTTGCATTTATCATTATTATCAATAGAAACAGTTTTATTTTTTGTTTTTGCTTCTATGGCTTCTATATAAGTGCGATAATCTGCGTATCCGCCTGTAAAATAGCTAATGTTTCCGTTTCCGTCTAAAACAAACAGAAAATCTGTAACATTATCCAAAAAAGCGCGATCATGAGAAACTGCAAGAATACAACCGTCAAAATCTTTTAAAAAATCTTCGAGCAAGCTTATTGTTTCAATATCAAAATCATTTGTCGGTTCATCAAAAAGCAAAAAATTGGGCGAATTTGCAAGAATCTGTATAAGTTGAAGTCTCCTAAGCTCTCCGCCGGAAAGATAAGAAAGCTGTTGATTAAACATTTCTCTAGGAAAAAGGAATTTCTCAAGAAACTGCTCTATAGAACATATTGTTCCGTTTTTTAAATTTACATGCTGTCTTTGTGTATTCATATATTCAAGTACTGTAAGGTTGCGGTCAACAAAATGAGCAGTCTGGTCAAAATAGCCGAAAACCGTATTTACGCTACAATCAACTTCGCCGGTATCTGTCTGAATGCGTCCGCTGACTATATCAAGAAAAGTAGATTTCCCTGAACTATTCGGACCGATAACGCCAATTCGCTCGCCTTTTGTAAATTCATATGAAAATGGCGCAATTACAGTTTTATTTCCATACGATTTGCTGATATTTTCAAGGGTAAGCACTTTGCTGCCAAGTCTGCGTCCTTGCACAGAAAAATCTCCCATACGTTCTTGCTCTTCACGACGCTCTTTAAGCATTGCTTCTATACGCGCTTTTCTATGAGTATCTTTTAACGAACGAGCTTTAGGACCTCGTTTGAGCCATTCAAGTTCAACTGCAAGAATAGCTTCTCTTCTTGCATCGTGGCGAGCTTCTTCTTCAGCGCGTTCTTTTTTGCGTCTAAGGTAAGTTGAAAAATTGCCTTCATATTTATTTATGCGTTGTCTGTCAATGTCCAGCATTATGTTGCAGACTGAATCTAAAAAATAGCGGTCGTGTGTAACAAGAATAAAACTACCTTGAAAGTTTAAAAGATATTTTTCGAGCCATTCAATAGTTTCAATATCAAGGTGATTTGTAGGTTCATCTAAAATCAAAAAATTAGAAGACGAAGCAAAAGTGCGTGCAATTGCTGCTTTTTTTACCATGCCTCCGGACATTGTGCAAAGTTTTTGGTCAAGACCTTTTTCATCTGAACAAACGCCAAGTTCCGTTAAAAACGATTCGTATGTATGTTCTATTGTAAAACCATTTTTTTCTTCCATGTGTTGTGTAAGTTCCGCCAATTTTTTCTGCAAATGTTTAGATGTATTTTTCTGTTCCGAAACTTTTTTAAGGCACTCCGAATATTCCCTTGCAAGCAAAAGCAGCGGATCTTTTGCTTTATACAAAAACGACTTTAATGTATCAGATTCTTCAAATTGCTGATATTGTTTTAAAAAACTTATAGAAACGTTTTTATTTATTGATATTGTTCCAGTATCTGGCTCTGTTTCGCCTAAAAGCAATTTAAGAAATGTAGATTTGCCAGAACCGTTTTGCCCCACAAAACCAATTTTTTCACCGGAATCAATGCCAAGACTCACTTCTGAAAACAACGGCACTTCTTTTACATTTTTTGAAACATTATCAATAGAAATTAAATTCATATTACTTTTAAAACTCCATTTGTAACAGATACTAAAAATAGTTTATTCAATTCACGGTACTTTTTTACTTTGTTTTCCGAATTCCTTATGTTCTCAGTTTTTTTTCAAAATCATCATAAAACATTTTGCACAATTTTGTTTCATCCGCTTAAATTTCATCCCATACCAACACATATCACGATTTTTCTATTTTCTGCAATATAAAAATTGTTCGGGATTTTTTTAATAAAATCCAAATCATAAAAATATGAATAACTATTTACTTGATTCGCTGAAACCTAAATAATATTAATCTTTTGCAAAAATTAAAATATATTCTAAAATATCATCGTATTATCAACAGTAGTAAAAGATTTTGTAATTGATAAATAAATTTTCTACAAACACCCAAGATTCACTACTTTCAAAATCAGGATATTCTTCAAGTAGTTTATTCAATTTTTTTCTTTTGTTTTTTAGGAAGGTATATCCCAAAAGATTAAAACATATAAGCAATAAAATATTAAAGTAATTAAAAAATTAGCTTATTTTTCATCAGCTTTTTTTCTCCTGTTTTCAAATGGATATAAAAATGGAGTCTGTTTTCTTTTATACAATCTTTACGAAATGAAAGTATATCATAAAACTCGCTGTTCGTGCACTGCCTCCGTGCAGTGCGGATTTGTACAGGGGCGTTTCGCTTGGGGATTGGAGCTACGGTTTGGAGAACAACTAGCGAAACGCCGATTGGGCGGTTGGGTGGGTTCTATCAAAAATTTGGGGTTTATGCTAGCGAAACGGCATATTTTGCGGGGCGAAAACTGGAGGTGGGTTTTGCGTTTGGGCTGGAGCTACAAATTTGGGATTAATATAGCAAAACCCGTAGTTTGCAGCAAGTGCAAACTACAAGGCTTTGTGTGTTATGTGGGTTTAATCTAAAATTTAGGATTTATCTCGGTACCCGGGGTTAAAATATCCACATGAATTGGTTTCAATAGAGTTAATAGAGAGTTGACAAAATCATTTTAAAATAATATTTTTAATTAACGTTTTTTGTAGAATAAGAATACTTATTCACTTTTAGAATAATTTCTACTTCGATTTTCTGCCGTTTTTACGCTCAGAGCTTTTATTTATGAAAAATTCAACACCAGCCTTTATTATTCACTTAGGAGAGATTCGAACGAAAACTTTGCCGAAGATAGCGTCAAAGTTTTCGTTTGCAAGTTTGCAATCAAACTTGCTTATTTACTGCACTTTCTCATTCCATTGCGAAAGTGCGCTAAAAACTCAATTCGGAAGTTGATACTTCCTCATCGACTTTTTATGGGAGGTTCGAACGAAAACTTTGCCGAAGATAGCGTCAAAGTTTTCGTTTGCAAGTTTGCAATCAAACTTGCTTATTTACTGCACTTTCTCATTCCATTACGAAAGTGCGCTAAAAACTCAATTTGGAAGTTGATACTTCCTCATCGAGTTTTTATTGGAGGAAGCTATGCCTGATAGTAATACTAACGACCCGTATTCGAACGAAAACAAACTTGCTCTTTCTCCGCATTTTAATTTATAACACTGCATAAGCGTCTGTTATTTTAATCGATTCCATTCATGCGGAGATTTAATACCTCAATGATGTGCGGAGGAGCGTTGGTTTCAAAGTGAAATTCAACAAATTTTCACGTTGTTCCGCAAAAAAGGACTTAAAATGACAGAATTAAACGTTACATTTGAAAAAACACTTGATAAATTGTTGGAAGAAAAAAAATATTTAACAATAAAAGATATGCTTTCAACAATGGCGGGAGAAGATGTTGCTGCAATCATTCAAGAACTCCCCGAAAAAGTAGTTCCTCTAATTTTTAGGCTTTTGCCAAAAGAAGTTGCCTCAGATGCTTTTGTTGAAATGGAAAGCGACTATCAAGAAAAATTGATAGAATGTTTTTCAGATTCTGAATTGACAGAAATTCTTGATGAATTATACGTAAACGAAGCTGTTGACATTGTAGAAGAAATGCCGGCAAATGTCGTTGAACGAATACTTTCGCACATAGATTCCGAAAAAAGAAACGCAATCAACCAGATTCTTCAGTATCCGGAAAATTCTGCCGGCTCAATTATGACAACAGAATACATTTCCTTGAGGCTAGGAACTACAGTTGGTCAAGCAATTAATTTAATTCGAAAAAATGGAACTGACAAAAAATCTTTCTATACTTGTTATGTAACAAGAAATCGCAAACTGCTCGGTCGTCTTTCTGTCAAAGACCTTCTTCTTGCAAAAGATGATGAAATGCTGATTGACGATTTGATGAAATCAAACGTTATTTCGGTGAACACACACGCAGATCAAGAAGAAGTTGCGCAAATATTTTCTAAATATAATTTCATGGCACTTCCTGTTGTTGATAAATAAGAAAGAATTGTGGGAATTATCACATTTGATGATGCGATAGAAGTTTTGGAAGATGAAACAACAGAAGATATTGAAATTATGGCCGGTATGACTCCAAGGGATAAAAGTTATTTTCGAGCAAGTCCGTTTAATTTGTTCAAACATAGAATTGGCTGGCTTATGATGTTAATGATTGGTGCAACTTTTACCGGAATGATTATTAAAAATTTTGAAAGTGCATTAGCTGTTCAAGTTGTGCTTACGGCATTTATTCCTATGCTTATGGATACAGGCGGAAATTCCGGCTCGCAGTCGTCTGTAACCGTGATTCGCTCAATATCATTGAACGAACTTGATTTTTCTGATATTGGATTTGTAATTTGGAAAGAAACGAGAACGGCTCTTTTGTGCGGAATTTGTCTTGCTTTTGCATGTTTTGTAAAATTAATGCTTATAGACAGATTGCTTCTCAAAAACACAGACGTTACGTTTATGGTTGCTACTGTTGTTTGCATTACAATGTGCGTAACAGTTCTTGTTGCTAAAGTGATTGGCTGCACTTTGCCACTTATTGCAAAAAAAATAGGATTTGATCCGGCTGTCATGGCAAGCCCATTTATTACGACAATCGTTGATGCTGTTTCGCTTTTAGTTTATTTTGGAATTGCAAAAAATTTACTTGGAATAAACTGAAAATACTGCGAATTGTAAACCAATTTACTTGACTACAAGTTTACAATTTAATAAACTCATTTGCATGAAGAATAAAAGCATATTAAAAATTTCGTTTATTGCAATGTTTGCTGCTATTATTTCGTTCAGCAGTTTTTTAAAAATTCCGCTCGGACCAATACCTATTGTTTTACAAAATATGTTCTGCATTCTCTGTGCGGTTTTAATCGGCGGAATATTGGGAAGTGCGCCTGTTGCGTTGTTTTTATTTGCAGGATTAATCGGTCTTCCTGTTTATTCCGGCTTTACAAGTGGAATTGCTGTCTGGGTCGGACCAACAGGCGGATTTTTAGCAGGTTATTTTTTAGGAGCACTAATTGCTTCGCTCATTGCGGGAAGTCCAAAAGTGCAAGAAAAAAAAATTTCGGCAAAAACTGCAATTAAAATAAGCATAGCAATTTTGTGCGGAATGATTATTATATATATTCCGGGTGTAATTCATTTTGCAAAATGGGCAACAGCATTTTCGCGCATTCCAGAAGGGAAAAGTGTTTTTACCTACACACTTGTAGCTTGTGTAATTCCATATATTCCCGGCGACATAATAAAGTGTGTTATCGCAATTCCTGTCGCATTAAAAGTTAGACCGATACTTGCGCAGTATCTTTATTCAAAAAAACATAAAGGCACTTTCAGTGATAAAAATAACGAATCTTTGTAAAAGTTTTGAAACTTCAGAAGGAACAATCGAAGCACTTAAACATATTTCCCTTTCAATTGATAGAGGAAAATGTATTGTTGTTGGCGGCGAAAATGGTTCGGGCAAAAGTGTTTTGATGTCAATTATTGCAGGACTTGAAGAAGCAGACTGTGGAACAATTGAATGCGACGGGCGCGTCGGTTTAGTTTTTCAAGAAGCAGAAACTCAGATTTTAGGAGAAACCCCAAGAGAAGATATTGCATTCGGACCAAAAAATCTTAGATTTTCAAAAAGTCAAATTAAAGCAGCTGTAGATAATGCACTTAATAAAACCGGCCTTAAAGCAAAGGCAGACTATCCTTCAAGATTTTTGTCCGGAGGAGAAAAACGCCGCCTTGCAATTGCATGCATGATTTCAATGAATCTTCCAATTATTATTCTTGATGAACCTTATGCAAATCTCGATTTTACAGGTGTAAAACAAGTTAATTCCCTTATAAAGCTTTTAAAAGAAGAAGGTAAGACTATTTTGATTTTGACCCACGAAATAGAAAAGTCTCTTGGACTTGCAGATGATTTTGTTGTTTTGTTTCAAGGAGAAATTGTTTGCAATGATAAACCGGAAAATGTCTTGAAACAAAATCTCGAAAAATGGAACATTAGAAATCCAATTTTTTCTTACAAAGGTTTAGAAGATTTAGTTTGGTAATAATTCTAAAAATATAAAGCAATGAAACAAAAAAGCTCGCTTTTTTCATACAAAAAAGGAAACTCATTTTTGCATAAATGTCCGTCATGGATAAAAATTCTTTTTATTCCATTAATAAACGTTTTATTTTTATTTTTGCCGTATCAATTTTCGCTTTTTAGCGTAATTTGTTTTTTTATCCTTGCATTTATTTTGGGCATTTCTTTCAACGAACAATTTACAGATATAAAACCGGTTTTTTATTATGTAGCTTTGTTATTTATTTTTCAGTTATGCTCCGTTTTTTCTACCAATACAGATTCGCTTTTTCAAAATTTTGTAGAAACATTTTCTTGGAAAAATCAAAAAGAAAGCATTCTTTTTTTATTAAAATTGATTTCTGTAATGCAAAGCAGCTCAATTCTTTTTAAAACTTCAACTTCTTTAGAATTACGTGAAGGAATATCGTTAATCGAACAAAAAATACGAATTATTTTTAATTTGAAAAACAAAAATTCTTTTACAGAAATTATTTTTATTTTCTTAAATTTTATTCCACTCATTGCAAGAATATGGCTTTCACTCAAAAAAACATGGAAAGCTAGAAACGGAAAAATCGGAATTAAAATGTATATTTATCTTCTTCCTGTTTTATTCTTTGTTTCAATGAAAAAAGCATGGAATTTATCGCGCGCAATTTTTATTCGTGCGGAAGAATGAGCCTGAAAATTCTAAACTTTACGATAGCCAATTATAGAAGTGAATTTTTCAAATGCAAACTAATTGCTATGCAAAGTTACTTCACCAGAATTAAGAGTCTTTTTTGTTCCGTTAGAAAGTTCAACTACAAGACCTGCATTATCATCAATTTCAAGAACTTTCGCTTTATAAACACTTGTATCATCACCAATAAGCGAATAAACATTTACAATTGAGCCAATTAAAAAAGAAGCTGCTTTATATTCTTTCATAATATTTTCTTTTTTTTCATCAAAAATGCTTAAGATTTCACCAGCTATTTCTGCTGCAAATTTAGCTCGCGAAACTTTTTTTTGTTCGGAATTATTTTCTTTTCCAATAATTGAACCGGCTATTTTTGCAACATCTTCCGGAAAACTTTTTTCATTATGCTGAATATTTATTCCAATTCCTATAACACAAGCTTCAATACAACCTGTTTCAAAATTCGTAATTCCTTCTGTAAGAATTCCTGCAATTTTTTTTTGATTTAAGTATATATCATTTATCCATTTTATTTTCGGTTCTACATTATAGAGTTTTTTTATTACACGACATGCAGCAACGGCAGAAAATGCAGTTATTTTGGCAGGGTCAATATTTTTTCCTTCCATTGCATATTCTGGAACATATATAATAGAAAGATAAATTCCGGTTTTTTCCGGCGAGCAAAAAAATCTGCCAAGACGCCCTCGCCCTTTTGTTTGAGATTCCGCAACAATAATTTTTTTGTTAAGCGTTGATGCAATATTTTCCGCCAAAAGTTTTTTTGCGTAAGTATTTGTCGAATCAATAGTTTGAAAGCATTCCACTGATGAAGTTTTTAATTTTGGATATTCGGAAATCAAAAATTTTTTTACAGTAGTTTCATTTAGAACATCCATCTCGCCACAAAATATATAACCGCCGTTTGTTGAGCCTTCAATTAAAAAACCTTCATTACGCAAAGATTTTACAGCTTTCCAAATTGCAGCTCTGCTTACATTACATTCTACTGCAAGTTTTTCACCAGAAATTACTTGCTTCTTTGATTGCGTTAAAAGATTAAAGACTTTTTCTTTAGTTGTCATAATATGATTTTCAAGCAAACCTGATTACAATAAAAAACATATACAAATCCTATCAAACACACAATACTTTTAAGCGCACTGCATAAATGCCGTACAAAGTATTGTGTCGCCAAAGTTGGTCGCTAGATTAATCTCAAATTTGTAGCTCAATCCCTGCATGATAATCTTGAAGACTTTTTACGCCGCCTTTGCCTTTTCTTGCAGTTCCAATACCGTCAACGGCAGCTTTTGCACCTGCAAGCGTTGTAATGTATGGAATTTTATACTTTAAGGCTGCTTTACGGATTGTTTCTTCATCCTTGATAACACCTCGACGAGCAGACGGCGTATTAATACATAGACAGACTTCACGGTTCAATATTACATCAAGAACATTTGGTCTGCCTTCGTTGATTTTAGAAATTGTTTCTACATCAATGCCGTTTTCTGCAAAAAACCTTGCTGTTCCTTCTGTTGCAAGAATTTTTGAAACCTAAATAATTGAAAGCTCTCGCAATATCAAACGACTGACCTTTTAGGTTATCTTTATCTGAAAGACTTATCAAAACTTTTTTTGTTTCTCCTGCAACGGGAGCTGCCGGCAACATTCCTCCGGAAGCTTCTTCCGCTTTATAGAACGCAAGCGGGAAATTATCTGCAAGACCTAAAACTTCACCTGTCGAACGCATTTCCGGTCCAAGCACAGGGTCAACATTCGGAAATTTCTCAAAAGGAAAAACAGCTTCTTTCGCGCCGTAATGCAAAATCTTTTTTTCGTGCAAATTAAGGTCTTTTAGTTTTTCGCCAAGCATAAGTTTTGTTGCAAGGCGCGCCATTTGTGTATTGCACACTTTTGAAACAAGTGGAACAGTACGACTAGCGCGAGGATTAGCTTCAATTACAAAAACTTTTCCGTCTTCAATCGCATACTGCATATTCATAAGACCACAAACACGAAGACTTGCTGCAATTTTTGTCGTGTATTCTTTGATTGTATCAAGATTGTTTTCCGAAATTGAAACAGGCGGAATAACACAAGCTGAATCACCCGAATGGATGCCTGCAAGCTCAACATGTTCCATTACAGCTGGAATATAGACTTCTTCGCCGTCCGCGAGTGCGTCAGCTTCACATTCAAGTGCATTATGCAAAAAGCGGTCAATAAGAAGCGGACGATCTGGCGTAACGCCGACAGCTTTTGCAACATATTCATCGAGCATATTTTCATCATAAATAATTTCCATACCACGTCCGCCTAAAACAAAAGACGGACGAATCATAATAGGATAGCCGATTTTCGATGCACATTCTTTTGCTTCTTCAAGGTTAGAAGCCATTCCGCTTTCCGGCATCGGTATGTCGAGATTTTCCATCATTTTTCTAAACAAATCTCTGTCTTCGGCTGTATCGATTGAATCTATTGAAGTGCCAAGAATATTTACGCCTTCGTCTGCAAGTGAGCGAGCAATATTAAGCGGAGTCTGACCGCCAAACTGAACGATAACGCCTAAAGGCTTTTCTTTGCGATAAATCTGGAGAACGTCTTCAAGCGTTACAGGTTCAAAGTAAAGCTTGTCTGATGTATCATAGTCCGTTGAAACTGTTTCTGGGTTGCAATTTACCATGATTGTTTCATATCCTTCTTCTTTTAGTGCCATTGCAGCATGACAGCAACAATAATCAAACTCAATGCCCTGCCCTATTCTGTTTGGTCCGCCACCAAGAATCATAATTTTTTTTGAATTGTTTGAAACCGGCGATTTATCCGGCGAATTATATGTTGAATAATAATAATTAGTGTTTTCTTTACCACTTACTGGAACTGCAAGCCAGCCTTCAACACAACCGAGTTCTTCACGGCGAATTCGTACCTGTTTTTCTTTAATGTTAAGAAGTTGTGCAAGATATTTATCACTAAAACCGTCTTTTTTTGCCTGTATAAGCATTTCATCAGGCGGAAGATTTCCAGCAAATTTTAGGATTTTTTCTTCAAGGTCAACAAGCTCTTTCATTTGTTCAAGGAAATACATTTTAACCCATGTAATTTCATTAAGCTTCTCAAGGCTGACTCCTTTACGGATTGCTTCGTAAAGCATAAAATATCTTTCACTGTTTGCAATGCGAAGCATATCGCAAAGTTCTTCGGCAGATTTTTCGTTAAAGTCTTTTGCAAAACCTAAGCCGCTTCTGCCGTTCTCAAGACCGCGTATTGCTTTTTGAAAAGTTTCTTTAAAAGTTTTACCGATTGCCATAACTTCGCCCACAGCTTTCATCTGTGTTCCAAGAATATCTTCGATACCGCGAAATTTTTCAAAAGCCCATCTTGCAAATTTTAAAACAATATAATCTCCATCAGGACATCCGCCGGGAGTATATTTTTCCAAAGAGCCATCTCGCCAATATGGAATCTGATCAAGAGTCATGCCGCTTGCAAGTTTTGCCGAAACGAGTGCGATCGGGAATCCTGTTGCTTTTGAAGCTAACGCAGAAGAACGCGAAGTTCTGGGATTAATTTCAATAATAACAACACGCCCTGTTTTGGGATTATGTGCAAACTGAACGTTTGTTCCGCCTATAACACCGATTTCTTCAACAATGCGGAATGCGTCTTTTTTTAAACGTTCTTCAAGTTCTTTGCTGATTGTAAGAAATGGAGCTGCACAAAATGAATCGCCTGTATGAACACCAACTGAATCAATATTTTCAATAAAACAGACTGAAATCATCTGATTTTTTGAATCTCTAACAACTTCAACTTCCAGCTCTTCCCAACCTAGAATCGATTCTTCTATAAGACATTGATGAGTCATCGAAAGTTCAAGCCCATTAGTTACAGTGTTTTTGAGTTCTTCAATATTATAGCAGAAACCACCGCCGGCACCGCCCATTGTGTAAGCGGGGCGAACAACTACCGGATAACCGATTTCATTTACAATTTTTTCAGCTTCAGCAAATGTGTGGGCGATGCCGCTTCTTGGCATATCAATCCCGATTTTTTTCATTGTTTCTTTGAAAATTTCGCGGTCTTCGCCTTTTTGAATTGCTTCAAGATTTACACCAATAACTTCAACATTGTATTTATCTAAAACACCTTGAGCTTTTAGCTCACAGGCAAGATTAAGACCTGTTTGTCCGCCCAAATTCGGAAGAAGAGCATCGGGTCTTTCTTTTTCAATAATTTGTGTAAGTCGCTCAACATTAAGCGGTTCGATATATGTAGCATCTGCCATTACGGGATCAGTCATAATTGTTGCAGGATTAGAATTAACTAAAACAATTTTATAACCACGTTCGCGCAATGCCTTACACGCTTGCGTACCGGAATAATCAAACTCACAGGCTTGACCAATAACTATTGGGCCTGAGCCGATAATTAAAACTTTTGAACCTTTTGGGAGTTCTGCACCCTTCTTGTCTGTCATAATAACCACCGGAAACATATCGTAGCAAAGATAAACATAAATATCTAGTGGTTTACAAAAAATTCGGTTTGCAGTTTGCTGCGAATTTAAC
>JAAYQG010000154.1 GCA_012519415.1 Treponema sp.
AACTTTAAGCTTCCTTTATGTGCAGAATTGTTTAATGACACTTTCGATAAACATTTTGTAAGTATATCTGTAAGATCAAATGGACTAAATTCTTTGGTCTTGTTTCCGTCATTATTGATTTGACCGCCATGAGAATCTCCATTATTATTTTTAGTTAAAGAGCCGCCACTTTTAAAAGGAATCGTCCAGTTCTTTGATGGATTCGATGGATTTGAATATGACATACCTGATTTGCTGATACTAAAAGACCTTCCGCCTGGCAACGAAAAATTCTTTGCATGAACAAATGCACTTCCCATAACCAGCATGAACATCAGTACAAATACTGATTTCTTAAACCCAAAACCATTTTTCTTCATAATTTCATCTCCTATAAAAAATTAATGAGGAAGTTTCAACTTCCGAATTGATTTTTTAAGCTGTTTTGCAACGAAGTGAAAAACAGCAGTAAATAAACAAGATTGCAACGCAAACTTGAGAACGAAAACTTTGACGCTATTTCCGGCAAAGTTTTCGTTCGAATCTCCTATAAAAAATTAATGAGGAAGTTTCAACTTCCGAAATGATTTTTTACCGCACTTTCGCAATGAAATGAGAAAGTGCGGTAAATTAGCAAGTTTGCGACGCAAACTTGGTTCCGCAGCTTTTGCTGAGGAAGTACAGTTAATTCCTCCTATAAAAAGTAAGTTTTCAACACAAACATTGCCGCTATTTCCGGCAAAGTTTGTGCTATCTATTAAAAAGTTGTATAAAAAAGCTTATCCAAAAAACTTTGAGCTTTTGGCGTAGACGGAGTCCACCAAACGGAATCAGTTACGAACATAGGCTTATCAAGAACGGAAGTACCTTTCATATATGCGTCCGAATGTCTTGAAGCAGGTGTTGCATGACTTACAAATGGAATAAAGTGAACGCCGAAAGGCTTTGCGATGTTATCTTTGCTCCAGCTTTTTTTAACAGCTACTGCTACAGAATTTTTAAGGTCATCAGCTTTATCTTGAATAAGGGTTTGAACCGTATTGTCGGTAGAGAAAATTTCAGGGTTGTTTTTCACACTTTCTGAAAAATCATAAATATTCAAAAACCAGTCAGATGGAAAAGAAGTTGAACCGTATCCAATAGAAGCATTTGTGCAAAAAACGACAGCATCGTTTCGTAATTGTGTTGTTGTTATACAAGAAGCTAAAGTTTCGGATAAAGATTCAAGGCAATTAAAGACATTTGTTATTTTAGAAGTATCAATTATAGCAACGGCAGTTCCACTAGAATTAGCATATATAGAGCGATAAGAGTTAATTAGACAATCTTCAAAAGAGCTTGCTTTCATATCGCTTACAATAAAATCGGAAAACAAGGAGTAATAATCCCAGCCGGAGCTTGGAGCAAGACCTGGTGTTCCGATAATTAAAGGAGTGCAATCTTTAAGCTCGTATGAAACTTCCAATAGTGCAGAAAAACAAGTATCAAAGCCAATTAAAGCGAGGTTTTTGCCGGAAACAGCTTTTCTCATATGAGGCGTACTCATTGCGGCAGAAAAACCTGTTGTATCGTCAATAGCAAAACCTCTGCTTGGAGCAGCATTTCGCCAACCTGTTCCATGTCCCCACATAATAAGCGCGTAATTTTCAGCTTGATATTTATTTTTTGCAAAAGAAAGCAAGCCGGAAAGAACATGATAATCGCTCATATCTAATTCTTTTTCGCCATCTTCCGTTAATTCAAGAGGAGGACATTCAAGGCGTTTTGAAACAATTTTTGTATTTATGCCGTTGCTGTCCGGTAAAACTTCAAAAAGCCTTGTGTCTGTCCAGTTGCCGTCTGTTGAATCATGGCCGGGATTTCTATCAATCAAAACAAGAATAGAAATTTTATTTGTATTTAATCCGCTTACTGCTTCAAGCTGATTAAGGTTTCTCATAGCTTCACTTTCAAGGTCATTATCAGCTGCCATATA
>JAAYQG010000155.1 GCA_012519415.1 Treponema sp.
ACGGCGCGCAAATATTTACAACCTTCAGCCATCACTGTAGGATCATTTGTAAAAATACGCATTAATATGCGAGGATAAATTGCTGCAACCAAAGCAATGCAAATTTCTATAGAACAGCAAATACGCAACGCAATTCCAAACAAAGTCTGAATGGATTCAGTATCTTTTTTTCCCCAATATTGAGCACCCAACATTACAAGCCCTGAAGAAAGTCCTGTAGAAATCATAAACAAAATAAAAGCGACATTTGATGCAAGAGAAACAGAGGCAATAGCTGTTTGTCCAACAAAACCGAGCATAATAACATCAGCTGAGTTTACGGCAGCAGAAATTAAATTCTGCAAAGCCATAGGTCCCACGATATATGAAAGAGATTTATAAAAGGATTTAGCTTCATTATTCATAATACGCACTATAACATTTTTAATAATAAAAAAAATAGTTTTTTTCATTATTATTAAGAATTCAGAACAAAAAAATTGACTTTGCTTCAGTGATAACAAAACTCATGACTTTGTTGATTGGGTATGCTCAATCTCAAAACATATGAAATTATTTTGATATTTTTCTTGCCCAATAAATAAACGGAGTATCCAAAAGGCTTGTAAAAATGTATATAACATGACAAGCTTTTGTAATGCTAATCAATTCACTAAACTGATAAATTCCCCAAAATGCACCGAAATTAAAAATGATAATATTTAAAAGCTGAGAAAGCAGCGTAGAAAAATTATTGCGCACCCAAAGCAGTTTTAATTTGCTACCTGTTTTACTTTCAGTTAAATTCCAGCATTTTTGATAAAGCCATACGTCAAAAAGCTCAGAAACAGCATAGCTTGCAAGACTTGCAAGAAGAATGCGAGGCGTATTTGTAAAAAGCGTTTTTACAGAAGCCATTGCCCAGTCATGTTCTGATGGAATATAGTGAACCCAAATATAAGAAAAAACAATAAAAATCACTATAGTAAATATGCCAATATAAACACCTTTATCTGCTTCTTTTTTTCCGTAAACTTCGCTCAAAATATCTGTTGCAAGAAAACTAGACGCAAAAAGCGTATTTCCAAGTGTTTGTTCCATTCCAAAAGCATGAACTAAAATTGTAACTTCAATATTCGCCAAAATTGCACAAACACTAATCCAAACAAATACACCGCTTTTTCCAAACAGTTTAAATAATAAAACCACAGCAGAATAAGAAATCAGCAAAGAGATAATAAGCAATAATTCATTCATATATTTGACCTATTTTTTAAGACAAGAAAAACTTAAATTGACAGATTTATGTAAATGAATCTAACAAATTACACTTGTTTTGTAAATAATGAATTACAACAGGAGCGTTTTGCGTTTGTGTGGGTGTTACAAATTTGGGTTTAATCTGGCAAAACGCCCAAGTTTGTGCGGAGTACAAACTTGAAGGCCGTGTGTGTCGGGGGGATTAATCCCAAATTTTAGATTAAGCCCACCCGAAAGCCCAATCAGCGTTTCGCTAGATTAATCTCTAAATTTGTAGATTAAAATCATCTTCCATCATTTTTTCATCAAAATCTTTTGATTTTCCAGACCAGAAAATTTTTCCATTTTTCATTAGAATTATTTTATCGCTAACAGCTTTTGCTTCGTTTATATCGTGAGTAACCATAATACCTGTGAAATCAAAAGTTTTTTGCAATGTCAAAATCAATGATGCAAGTTTTTTTCTTAAAGGAGCATCTAAAGCTGACAAAGGTTCATCAAAAAGCACAAGCTTCGGCTTCATTATAAGAGTTCTTGCAAGAGAAACACGCTGCGCTTCTCCGCCGGAAAGTGTGTTTGGGTAACGTTTTTCAAAACCTGCAAGACCGAAAGCTTTAAGAAAATCAGTTGCAACAATTCTAGCTTCTTTTTTCCTCATTCCGGACGAAACTAGCCCATATGCAACATTATCATCAACCCGCAGGTGATTGAATAAAGAATGATTTTGAAAAACCATTCCAATTTTTCTTTTTGCAGGTTTTTCGCCAGTAATATCAATTCCGTCTAAAATAATTTTTTGTGCCGGTTCAGGTTTATCTAAACCGCAAATAAGACGCAAAACTGTCGATTTACCGCTTCCGCTTGCACCAACTATAGAAGTCATTGTTCCTTTTTCGCATTCAAAAGATACATCAATACTGATATTATCAAATTTTTCTCGCAAGTTTTCGGCTATAAAATACATATAATATCTCCTGATTTTTTCTTTTTAAAATTGATGTTGCTGAATGTGAAAATAAAAACGCATAAAAACCCTAAAATCAAGCCTGCAGCACAAGCTTCGTTAAATCTATATGCACCAGCAAGTCTATAACAAAAAAGCGACAAAGTATCAAATTTTGGAATTGCAAGCACTAATGGTAAAGTTGCATCTCCAACACTAACAGCAAAAGAAAACCCAAATGCGCTTACAAGTCCTTTTGCACAAATTGGAATCATAACACGAAAAACAATATCTATTTTATTTTTGGAAATTAAAATAGCAGAGTCCATCGTATTAAATGGAATTTTTTCAATATAAGGATAAATTACACGAAAAGATAAAGGCAACGTTAAAATAGCTTGTGCAAAAATCAACCAAAAAGGATTCCCGCGCCGTACAATCATAGTAATTACAACACCAACAACAACACTAGAAACAGTCATTGGCAGCATGGGAATTATTTTTAATAAAATGCGAAATTTTTCAGTTTTAATTTCTATGAATTTTAAAATAGCAACATAAACAAAACCGAAAATCGTACATAAAGTGCCGGTACATAATCCTACTAAAACAGACGATTTGACTGACGGCAAAAAACTTTTCATTCTGAAAATTGTAGAAAACGAAGATAAATTAAATGCGTTCGCTGTTTTTGAAGAAGTAAAAGCGTTAAATACAATTCCTGCAAGCGGAAAAATAAAAAACAAAAAAATTATAAAAACAAGAACAGTAAAAGTTAAAAACTCCAACATTCCACTTATGGATTTTTTTTCGTTCATATAATAAACATTCAGTTCTTTTAAGCGCAAAGATTTTTGTTCAACAAATGAATACAAAACTATTATGATACAAAGAATTATTGTTTCTATTGTTGCAAGAATTGCAACCTTATTAAAATTTAATGAAGCTCTGGCGGCTTTATAGATTTCAACTTCAAGAGTTGAAATTCCAACTCCGCCAAAAAGCAAAACAAGAATAAAGCTTAAAAAGCAATAGATAAAAACAAGCATACTTGACGAAACAATAGATGGAAGAAGCTGATAAATTGTTACAGTTCTAAAAACGCGGATTTCTTTTGCGCCAAGCAATCTTGCAGTTTCAGCTGCTCCAGATGGAAGATTTTCCCAAGTATCGCACACATTTTTCATAATAAGCGGAAAATTATAAAAACCATGTGCTAAAACTAATCCAAAAAAAGAATAAAGTATTTGCACGGGAGGTTTTTTCAGTCCAAAAACAAACATCAAAAAATGATTCAAGCCACCGTTTAAGCCTAAAAAAGTAACATATCCTAATGCAATTATTAACGGTGGAATACAAAAAGGAACAACCGAAAGCGAAAGCAAAAATTTTCTTCCGAAAAATTTTCTACGCCCGCAAAAAAATGATGCAGGAAGCCCAATAAGAAGTGCTAATATCGTAGAACATATTGCCTGAACAATTGTAAACCGGACAACATGAGTTATTTGAAAAAAGTTCAACAAAATCTCCAAATTTTAAAACTGTTTAGAAAAGTAAATGATTAATTTTCGAGAATTTTCATAATTGATTCTACAGCTTTGTCTATTACTTCAGGTTCTGCAAATAAAGTTTTTGTAGGAATTACTGCTGCAATTTCATAACAAGACGGAAGTTTCACATTTTTGTTTACAGGATTCATCCATTGCGTAAGCGGCATTACAGCTTGAGCATCATCTGAAATAAGAAAATCAACAAACAATTCAGCACCTTTTCTGTTAGGTGCGCCATTTAATACACCGACACCCTCAACTTGAATAGTATGACCTTGCTCAAAAATCGGCGCAATAAATCTGTCAGTATTATCATATTCAATATGACTTGCAGGACTTGTTGTATAGCTTATTACTAAAGGAGCTTCACCTTTTTTGAACAACCCATAACCGGTGCTCCAGCTGGGTGCCATAGTTAAAATATTCGGTTTAAGTGCTTGCCAATAATCAAGAACTTTATCGCCATAAACTGCGACTGTCCAAGATACAAAACCAAGCCCCGGAGTAGAAGTTCTAGGATCCATTAAAATGATTTTCTTTTTGTAAACAGGATTTGTTAAATCTTCAAGACTTTTTGGACATGGAACATCAGAGAGCGTATCGTAAATCATTGCGAAATGACTGTAATCGTAAGGGGTTAACAACCAGTTTGAACCAAGCTGAAGTCGAATTTCATCTGAAATTATTTTTTCTGCATTTTTAGGCTTATATGATAAAAGAATGTCTGCATCTTCTGCTTTTTTTGCAATGTTATTATCAAGCCCTAGAATTACATCTGCTTGCACGTTGTTTTTTTCTAAAACTGCACGACTCAAAACTTGAACAGCATCGCCGCAATCTACAAATGTTAATTCAAGACCTGTTTTTTCTTCAAAAAGTTTTTCAATTTCAGGTCCTGCCCCCCACTCGCTTACAAAACTATCGTAAGTATAAACAACAACTTCTTTTGCCCTAATTTCGTCTACAGTGGATTTTTTTGAACAACTTAAAAAAACTGCCAATAAAACCATCACTAACGCAAACAAAGGGACACGAATAAAAAATAATGAAATGAATTTAAAAAACGAAGACTTAAACATATCTTCCTCCGCCGGTATTATCCGGATCAGGTTGGAATTCCATACGGAATTCTATGGGTATAATCTCAGCCGTAATAAACGCTACAGCACCCCAGTATACGATGCATAAAATATCATAAATTAGAATTATGTGCAACGGAACTTTTTGTGTTTTACAAAAGATAAATCTTTAATTTGAAAAACACATCTGCAATTACGTGTTCATTCAAATAGCAGAAAAAAACACAAACCAGAAAAATAAGCATAGTGAAACATATTAATAGTCCAAAGTTTTTTTGCAAATG
>JAAYQG010000156.1 GCA_012519415.1 Treponema sp.
AAGAAAGTCAACTGCTTCGCTAAACGGTATGGGTGGAATTTCTGTATCGGCGGCTTTTATGTTATGGGGATTTTCCTCATCGGCATGATAAAGCCCTAAAAGGTAACTTGACGCAATGCTCTTTTCGCAATTCCACTTCTCAACTGCGAAATGTTAAGTGAACGCCTACGGCGGCGAAGAAAAACATAATGCTAATTGAATTGGATATTTCTAATTACTTATAATAAGCAAGACTTACATGATGAAAATAAACAACAAATCTGCAACTATAATATAGTTGCGTTTATGCACTGATTGTTATATTATATAGTATGAGCCAAGAAGAAAAACTAATAAAACGGCTTTTATCTAAACCAGTTGATTTTACATATGATGAATTAAGAAAGCTATTAGGAAAGCTGGGATATAAAGAAAGCCATAGCGGGAAAACGTCAGGATCAAGAGTGGCTTTTTGTAATGAAACAACAGGACACATTATTCGTTTGCATAAACCACATCCAACTAATGTGTTAAAACAATATCAAATAGAGCAAATTGTTGAGGAGCTTATGGCAAGGAGGTTGGTATGAAAGATATTTTACAGTACAAAGATTTTATCGGTTCTGTTCATTTCAATGCAGACGATGAAATATTTTTTGGAAAAATAGAAGGTGTAGATGATTTAGTTTCTTTTGAAGGGAGTTCGGTTAGTGAATTAAAGCAAGCCTTCGAAGAAGCTGTCGAAGATTATATAATTTTGTGCAAAGACAATGGAAAAAAAATAGAGAAGTCTTACAAAGGTAGTTTTAATGTTCGTATTGCTCCTGAGCTTCACAAAAAAGCAAAGATGTTATCAGTAATGCAAGGAATATCACTAAATCAATTTATACAAAAAGCAGTCGAACACGAAGTTTTACGCGAATCATTATAAAATGAAATCTCAAAAAAATTGCCTAACAAACTCTTCATTCTCATATGATATGACTATGTTATGAGGATTGTCCTAATCGGCATGATAAAGCCCTAAAAGGTAGCTTGACGCAATGCTCTTTTCGCAATTCCACTTCTCAACTGCGAAATGTTCACTACAATTTTTTCAGTGAAGCGTTTGTTACAATCCATTCATTTTTTTGCTTTTGAATATCAACAACTGCATAACGACCTTCCATTAGCGCACCTGGATTTATCAATGTTGTTTTTCCAATTTTATCAACAGCAACTGCTTCATGAACATGACCCGAAACAGCTAATAGCGGTTGATATGTTTCAAGAAAAAAGCGATAAGAAGCAGATCCAACATGAGCACCGTTAGAAATCATATCAACTTTAGTGTCTTTTGGTGGATTGTGCGAAATAACAATTAAATTATTCCATTCAAGTGAATCATTAGAATTGCTTTCAGGCTGTTTTGTGTTATTCGAACTTATTTCTACATTAGAAACATCTTCTACAACATTTTCCGAATCTTCTTCAAATGGATATTCTTCATATTGAGCAGAATGTTCTACAACCATATTAAAATCGCTCATGAGTTCTTCTTCTGTTCGTTCGTTCGGAGTTATTCCTGTAAATTTAGAAGCACCGCCGGAACCGGCAAACACAAGTCCATCTCGAAAAATAATAGTTCCTTGCACAGAAACATCATACTTTTCAAGTACATCTAAAAAAGCAGGCTTATCACTGTTGCCCAAAACAGCATAAAGTACGGGTGATTTTTTCACAAGAATCTCTAAAACAGGTAAAGCTTTTTCAGGTTCATTATAATTTGTAAAATCACCAGCAAAAATTACCGCATCGGCTTTTTTAAATTCTTCATCGAGTTTTTGTAAATTTTCGGTATCTGCATGAGCATCCGACAAAATTAAAAAATGCATAAATCCCCCATAAAAAAAGTTTGAGAAAGTGCAATATATTAGCGTAGCGAGGCACAATCTTAGCCGAGCTACTCATTACGCTTTCCATTTCCGCTAAATTTTTTTCATTATATCAAGCAGTTTTTGCATCTGCTCGTCTGTACCGATTGTTATCCGCACAAAATCTCTTATAATATCAATATCAAAAAATCTAACAAGAATACCTTTTTTCTTTATTGCTTCATAGACAACTTTTCCAGAAATTCCCTTCTTGGAAACAAGAACAAAATTTGTAGAAGAAGGAATTACATTCCATCCTGAGTCTGAAAGCGTTTTACAAAATGAATCTCTTGTTCGCATAATTTTTCGACAATTTTCCGAATACCATTCAATATCGGAGCAAGCTACAATTGATGCTGCTTGACAGAAAGCATCTGTAGGAAAATGATTGAAAGAATTTTTAGTTGTGGTTAACGCAGCAACTAACGCAGGTGAACCTACCGCAAATCCCAAACGCATTCCTGCAAAAGACATACTTTTTGAAAATGTTCTGATTATTAAAAGATTTTCATATTTTTTTAAAAGCGGCAAAGCCGTATATCCTGAAAAATCAGCATATGCTTCGTCAACCACAAAAACTTTATCTTTAGGATAAATTTTAAGCATTGATTCAATTTTTTCAAAAGATAATGCTAAACCGGTTGGGGCGTTGGGATTTGCAAAAATAATACCTGTTGAATCAACATCGAGCATCGATTCAACATCAAGTGAAAAATCTTCATTCAGCGGCACTTTACACAAATCAATGTTATAATATCCTGCATAAACAGGATAAAAGCTATATGAAAACTCAGGCACAACAAGAGGTTTATCATTATCAAAAAAAGCATAAAATACAAAAGATAAAACTTCATCAGAGCCATTGCCGCAAAAAATCATATCTTCTGTAATTTCAAAATCAAGTGCAGGCTGATTTTCAGCCGGAACTAAAACACCTCCTGTTTTATTAAGACTTTGAGCAATGGCACATTTTAATTCATGTGAATCGGGATCAGGGTAAAGCGCGAGTTTCTCAAAAGGAAAATCTTTCAAAACTTCTTTAATTTTTGGCGATGGAAGATAAGGATTTTCATTTGCGTTAAGCTTTATGTATTCTATATCTTTTGGTTGCTCACCGGGCTTATAGGGCTGCAAATTCTTTAATCTTTGTGCAAACATAAATATGCCTCAACTAAAATTTTTCTTAATTTGAGTATAAAACAGTACTAAATAAAAAAAAAGCACTTTTTAAAGCTTTTCATTGTTAAATACTGAATTTTCTGCTATGATGTATGTTATGGGTTCAACATCTGATATTTATACACTTTTACGCCTTTATGGCAAAAAACAACATCGTGCACAGATTTCTATAGACGAATTCTGTACTTATCTTAAAAAGTATGCTCAGCATTATGTTACAGAGCAACCAGACCTTGCAAAATATGTAAAAGCACCACGTGGTTCTTTGAAAAATGAACTTGCAGGACTTGCTGCTACAAACAAGATTATTCTTCAAGAAGAAGACGGCAATCAAATTATTGTCATTTCTGCTTATTTTAGAGAAAATGTAAATGCTCGCTATAAGAAAATGGCAACAAATTCTTCAGAACCATACCCAATACCAACAGATTTGCCGAAAGATTTTCCGCAAGAATTAATAAGTCAACAAGATGCTGGTGCAATAATTTATGATTTGCTAGACGGAAAAGAACATGGCGAAAATGTAATTTATTTGCTAGTTTTTAGACGTGAAATTGATCCGGTTTTATTTCCGCAAGGCGTTACAGCAGAATTTTTAATGCGATCCGCAATTTCAAAAATCAGTGGATTTCTCAACCATGGGGAACATCATGATTATTTTCTTCAAAAATTAATGACATCAAACGGCGGTAGAAGTCTTGCTGTAAAAAACTTTTTCAACATTTTTACTTCAAACGAAGAAGAAACTTTAAGAAAGTTTAAAGAAGCCGGCGATAGTTACTATTTTCTAAACCAAATATTCCTTTTTATCAGACAAGATTTTGAAAAAATCAAGGACAAAACGCCTGAAGATGTTGATTTACTCCAAGCTGTATATATTGCAGAACTTTGCGCTTCATATTACAAAAATAAAGTTCAGCTCGATCTGCAAAGAGATACTGCACTAAAGAATTTGGAACTTTCTTTTGGAAAACAACCATATTATTTTGACGCAATTGCAATTTCTAAATTTGTTGATTCGCGCGGCGTTCCATTATTGGGGCAATATACAGAAGATGACCTAAATGATTATTTAACAACCGCAACATCGCCAACTATAGACAATCATATGCCGCCGCTTTTAACATTCAAAACGCAAGATGGGAACCGTTATTTTGTATTAAATGAAAAAGTATTACCATTATTAATGAAACTATGCACAGAAGCACGCAAAAATGTTCACGATTTAATAACAAAAGAATGGTTTGGACTTTTACAAAAATTTCGAACTGTTCCCGCAATGAAAAACATAAAAGATTTTGACCAGCGTCTGGAAGAACTTGTTCAGCAAGAAGAGCCTGTATTTTATTCTCTACTTAATGCACCTTTTTTAAAGACTATTTATTATGATGCAATTAGTAGCAGAAATACAGCACTCGATAAATTCTGCTTTTTTAATGACGGAGATCTTTTGCCATATAGCGAATTATTAATGCTAACACCTCATTCTGTTATGTCTGATGCAAAAATTCTTTTGCCCGTCTGGTACACACTGCCGGGGTTATCTTTTATTCTTGCGCTTATCTTCGGGCGAGAGAGCTTATTTAAAAAAGTAAGTAATAAAAAGAAAAAAAAGAAATCACAGGAAAAATCTATCGCTCAAAAGACATCATCGTCTTCAACAATGTCAGTTTCAACAGAAACCCCTAGGCCACAGAATGTTGCTAACAGTAAAAAAGAAGAATTCAAACTAGCAGCAGCAGCTATCGAAAAGATTCTTGTTCCGCCGGATTCATCACTTGATTCGGAATTAACTTCTTATCTTAACGAATGGAATCATATTCTTGATAAAGAAGCTAAGAAAAACTTAACTGAGGATGTAAATTCTCTTATAAGAGATTATCTTAGAAAAATACTAAGAACTTCAACCCCAAGCAGTTTGTCGCCTGAACGTATAAATGAATTGGCAGAAACACTTGTTAAAACACCGTCATTACAAAAAATTAATGACCATGCAAATCTTCATATGTATGTTCAGTTGTATATGCTACGACTTATTAAAAAAGCATAAGTTTTTTGTTTTTGCGGAAACATATGAAAAGTTACTAAATGAATGATTCCAGTACGAACCGGCATATTTTGTAAGATATGCCGGTTTTTTCATTTCTATTGTAAATACTATGTAAATTCAATTCTATGTTTTTAATTTAAGTACAAATTTTTTAAATTTATTTCAATTAATAGATATGCGTTTGTAACGTAAACAATATTTCTAGCAGCTTTACATATTAGAAATATGTAACAACAAAAGGAGCAATCTATGAAAAATCTTAACAGTATTATTCTCGAAGGCAACTGCGTAAGAGAGCCGAATGTAACAATTACCGCAAAAGGAACTACTGTCTGCACTTTTGCAGTAGCAAGTCATAGAACTTATAAAATCGGTGAAATATTTGCGAAGGAAGTATCTTTTTTTGATATAGAAGCTTGGGGAAAACTTGCGGAACGCGTTTCACATCAATGCAAAAAAGGTCGAGGAGTGCGAGTCGTTGGTCGCTTAAAACAAAACCGCTGGGAAGGAAGTGATGGCAAAAAAAATTCAAAAATCCGAATTGTTGCAGAAAATATAGAATTTAAACCTGAAACAAAACAGCAAGAAACATCATTTGCAAAAAATAATGTTCCAGTTGCTGAAACAAAACAAACAGATGAAATAGCTGTCTTTTAATAGTAAACAACCTCAACGCAGATTCATAATATTTTTTAAATAGCTTGAGGTTGTTACTTTCTGTCAAAACATTATACTTTACTTTCAGTTTTTGCCTTTTTTTCTGCGGCTTGAACTATTTTTTCGAGAAAAATTAGAATTGAGCTTATTTTTTCTAACAGCTTTCTGATTAAATTTACTGTTTTGATTATTCAAATCTTCACGCTGAGATTGTGCATATTCTGTCATTGCACGCCGTTTTTCTATTTTTTCTGGTGAGTAAAATCCTTCTTTCCAGTTAAAGCGAGAAACTTCCGGTAGCGGTTTTGATGTATAAAACGAGGACATAATTTTTTTTAAATCGCCTTTTTTTACATCTGTCTTAGATAAATCAATTAAGAAACGTGAAAATCCCATTTCTTTTATTGATTTTGATTTATCTAAGATAGAAAACGGCTGTTCCGGAAGCACATACGATCCGTCTTCTGAAGAAAGTATCTTAAAAACAGAATCTTCTCTATCTTTAAAATATAAAAAATCATAAGATTTTGGCAATTCAAAACGCATTCGAAACAAAGCAGGATATGCAAAAAGTGTAATCATTACTCTTTTGCGCTGATTCAATTCAAATGTTGCTTCTATATTTCGTTTAGAATTTTCAATAGGCGTTATCAAACCTGTAATTCCTTGATTTTCAAGCCAAGAAACAGCCCATCTATTAAAAGTGTATAAATACGGTCCTGCAATCATAAATATTTTAAGCTGCTTTAACATTACAATGTGCGCTGGATTATTTATAATCCAATTTGTAAAGCCTTCATCAACAAGTTTAGAAACAATTTCAAAAAGGCTGTCTTCTTTACTTTGTGGAAGATACGGGTCTAAAGAAATGAATATAAGACGTTTTGAAAATGGTAGCTTTTCTTTTTTGACAAGCAAAGCATCTTCGGTAAGACTGTTTAACTCAAGAATTACACGGACAGGTTGCTCGCTTTGAACAACATACAAATCCTTTATAGTTGAAACTTGAATGTATATCCCTTCCGGCATTAAATCAAGACTGTTTTTTTCAAGCGGAGTTAAATCAAGCACAGGAAGCACTTGAGCACCTGGCTGTGTTCTATAGCGGCTTATATCATTTGGCAAAACATGCTGATACCTTTTTGACATAGCTTTTGTCTGAAGAAGATAAACTGAATCACCTGTACCAAATCCTTGTGGAATATCAATCCAATTTTGTTCGCCATCTTCATAAATGGATTTTATTTTGTGGCTTTTGCGAACAGAATCGTCTTTTTTATGCAAACGGATAGAATCTCCAATATCCGGAGCGTAAGAACCACCTTTTAAAACAGCATATCTTTCAATATTTGTTTGAGTATCTGATGATAATTCAGGTGAAAGTTTTTTTACTTGAGTAATTTTTCCTAAATAAATTCCGGTTCCTGAAGGTTGTTGAGGATTTAATATATTTTCGGCTTTTGAAGAACTGTACCAGTAAAGTGTCTTAGCGCGCGCAAAATCTGTAGAAAGCATACGTTTTGCAGTAGCAATTGAACCTTTTTTATCTTCCTGCCAATGATCGAGCATATATCTATAAGCGGAAACTACACTGCCAACATATTCTGCACTTTTCATGCGTCCTTCAATTTTAAATGAATTTACACCTGCCAAAACTAAATCAGGAACTAGTTCAATAAGTTGTAAATCATAAGGTGAAAAATAAAATCCCTGCTCTACCCCGCCAGCTGTTTCAGCTTCATAAAGTCTGCGACATGCTTGTGCACACATTCCGCGATTAGCAGATTTTCCACCAAGATAACTTGAAAAAAGGCACAAGCCGGATTCGCTTACACAAAGTGCACCGTGTACAAAAACTTCAAGCTCAACATTCGTTCGCTCTTTTATTTGCTTAATCTCTTCTAATCCAAGTTCACGAGCTAAAACAACTCGCTTGAATCCGCTTTTGCTCATAACATTTGCAGCTTTGGAACTTGCAATATTCATTTGTGTAGAAGCATGCAGATTTAAATTCGGGAAAAATTGCTGAATCATGCGAACAATGCCAAAATCTTGCACAATAAGTCCATCCGGACCAATTTTATCAAGATATGAAAGGAATCTGTACATTCGTTCTGTTTCTTGCTCTTCAAGCACAGTATTAACAGTTACATAAACTTTTTTCCCAAGTTTATGAACTGAATTTACAGCTGCTTCAAATTGATTCCATGCAAAATTTGTTGTGCGTAAACGAGCATTAAAACTTTTTAACCCAAGATACACCGCGTCTGCGCCTTCGCCAATTGCAGCGTCAAGTGCTTCAATATTTCCAGCAGGTGCTAATAATTCTGCCATAATTTTTCCTTGTATTTCCTTGAATAATTGAAAATATACATAAAAGTCATCTTTAAGCAAATAGATGTTGCTTTAAGATAGCTTTTTTGCAAGTAGCTTTAGTCCTTCAACTATTGCTTGATGTTCATACGGTGCAATTCGCTCATACAAAGTTTCAGGCGTATCATTTGGCAAAACAGGAACACGTTTTTGCAATAGAATTTTTCCTGTATCACAGCCTGCATCAACTAAATGTACAGTTATTCCGGATTCTTTTTCTCCAGAAGCAAGAACAGCTTCATGCACATAACGTCCGAACATTCCAACTCCGCCGAATTTAGGCAAAAGTGCCGGATGTAAGTTTATGATTTTTTCGGCATATTTATCAATAATTGAACCGCCGAGAACTGTAAGAAAACCTGCAAGTACAATTACTTCTATTTTATATTCTTTACAAAGCTCAAAAACTTTATTAGAAACCGCAAAACGCTTTTCATCGCGTGTTGCGTTTTTTGCTTTTTCTCCCAAAAGTAAAGATGGAGAAGCAACAAAATTTGGAATATTTGCTTTTTTTGCACGTTCAAGAGCATAAGCATTTGAAGCACTTGAAACTACAAGTGCAATTTCATAAGGGCATTGTTCTCCGCTACTGTTCATAGTATGTTCTTCATCAATAAGTACCTGAAGATTAGTTCCACCACCGGAAACTAACACTGCGGTTTTTAAAGGTTTGCCCACGTAGCACTCCTATTCAAAAAGCAAAGCATCAGCTTGTGTTTCAATTTTTTTACAAGTGCGAGCTACTCGACCTATCTTATAAGCTTTCATTGTAGAAATTGCACCTGTACAATTAGCAACATATTCTTCAAATGATTTGATGATTTCATCAGCTTTATCGGCAGCTACTGCAAGAACAAGACCAATCCCCATATTAAATGTATTGAACATTCGCGAAGGATCGGCACCACGTCGTTCAAGTTCCTTAAAAATCGGTGGAATTATCCAACTATCTTTTTTAATTATAGAAACAAGAGTTTTATCCGCATACATACGGGGTATGTTTTCGTAAAAACCACCGCCTGTAATATGAGCCATTCCATGTATTGCGTTTGTTCCGTCTTCTTTTCTAAATTCCTCAAGTACAGAAAGAACAGGACGAACATAAATGCGAGTCGGTTCAAGCAAAACTTTCCCTATAGTACTTCCTTCAAATGGAGTGTTATAATCTGTAACAAGTTTTCTTACAAGCGAAAATCCATTTGAATGAACGCCTGTGGAAGAAAGCCCGATAAGAATATCTCCTTCGTTTATAGCTTCTCCAGTAATAATATTTTGTTTTTCTACAATACCGACACCAAAACCTGCAATGTCATATTTGCCTTTATCATAAAAACCGGGCATTTCCGCAGTTTCACCGCCAAGCAATGCACAATTTGAATCTACGCAGCCGTCTGCAACACCTTTAACAATGTCTGCCGCAATAGAAGCATCAAGGTTTCCACATGCAATATAATCCAAAAAATATAAAGGTTTTGCGCCTGTACACAAAATATCATTTACGCTCATTGCAACACAGTCAATTCCAACTGTATCATATTTCTGCATAGAAAAAGCGATATCAAGCTTTGTTCCAACTCCGTCGGTACCGCTGACCATAACAGGTTCTTTCATCCCAGATGGAACAGCAAACATTCCGGCAAAACTGCCTAATCCATTAAGAACACCGGGAATATGTGTGCGTTTAGCATGAGATTTGTATTTATCTACAGCAATATATCCTTCTTCCACATCTACACCAGACTGTCTGTAATCAATCATGATACCTCCAAAAAAAAGTTTGCGGCGCAAACTTTGCAAATCAAAACTTTGACGCTATCTTCGGCAAAGTTTTCGTTAGAATCTCCTAAAAAATGTTACTTTCGAAAACTTCAGTTTTTGAAGGTAACATTTTACGTGCTTCCGCAACGCAGTGAGGAAGCACAATGAATAAAAAAGTTTGCGACGCTATTTAAGCTCGTATATTTTTCTGCTTTCACAGACTTAAAGTTCAACACCGTTAATCCCGTTTTCAGCAGCTTCTTTAACAAGCTTTTGGCGAAACTCCATAAGCTTTTTTTTAAGTTCAGGATATTTTATTGCAAGAATTTCAACAGCAAGATATGCCGCATTTGCAGCATTATTTATTCCTACTGTTGCAACAGGAATTTGACGCGGCATCTGCACAATTGAAAGAAGTGCATCCATTCCGGCTAAGCCATTTGAACTTCTATTTTTCGAATCAGTGCTTAAGCATTCAAGAGGAATTCCAATAACAGGCAAAACCGTCATTGATGCAATTACGCCTGGTAAATGAGCTGCAAGACCTGCACCGGCAATAATAACTTCTGCACCACGTTCTTCGACAGCTTTAACTGTTTGAGCTAAAAGTTCGCCGGAACGATGAGCTGATAAAATAAAAGCTTCATACTCAACAGCAAATTCTGTAAGCACTGAAGAAGCTTTTTTCATAGTTTCTGTATCCGATTTCGAACCAAAAAAGACAGCAACTTTCATGCAACAACCTCTCATATCGAGTTTTATCGGCGGCTTTTGCACGATTGCGAAAAAAAAGTGCGACCCATAGTCCGACATTAGGGAGTCAGGTAGAAACTCTTATTCCCTGGCAGGGATGAGGAGAGAAGAAAACCCACCATACAATAAGATTATATGAGCCGTCGATAACGGAATATATCACAAAAAAATATAATACTCAAGTAACTTAGAGCTTAATGTTCAGGGAAGAAACTTAACTAATAAGTGCGCAGATTAAAAAAAGAATTGAACAACACTGGCAAGAACAATCGGAATAAGTAAATTATCAAAATCTTTTAGCGGAATCATTTCAACAAACATACCTACAAAACCACAAACAAGACCTGCAACAGTGTTATTTGTTACAATGCTTGTTAAAAGAAAAATTACACCAAAACAAGATAAACTTCCGACTACTGATTTTCCGCCTGTAAAAGGAATTTTAACATTTCCAAACATTTTACCAAACAAGCTTGCTAATCCATCGCCGGCTGCAAGACCTAGAATACCTACAGCTGCGGCAGTTTCGTTGAAAAAAAGTGCAGAAGCTAATACACCGCAACATAATGTTACAGGCCCGAGCACAAAACGGTTTTCATCTCTTTTTCTTGAAGCTGCTTCTGTTATAGCAGAAAAAACCGGAACATTTCTTCCATGTTTTCGTAAAACTTCTGCAACAATATAAACAACCAGCATTAAAGCAAGGGCAAAAATTGTAAGATTATAAAAAAAATGCAGACCAATCGGCACAAAAACAGAACATATATGAATTATTTTTCTAAATATCTCTTTACGGAATGAAATAATACGGCTTCTAACAAAAATGCCGCGTTTATGTATCATATATTCTTTACAAACACCAGTTTCACCAACTGAAACTTCGGACAAAGAATCAACTGCTTCAGAAGAAGCATTATTCATGTCAGAAGTTGCTACACAAACCATTCATATCCCCTATAAAAACTCAATTAGGAAGTTTCAACTTCCGAATTGAGTTTTTACGTGCTTCCGCAGCGTAGCGAGGAAGCACAATAAATAAACAAGTTTGCAACGCAAACTTTGCAAATCAAAACTTTGACGCCATTTCCGGCAAAGTTTTGATTGCACTCCCCTATAAAAAGTCAACGAAAAATCTTCAGACTTTTGAAGTTGACTTTTTACCTGCTTCCGTAGCGTAGCGAGGAAGCACAATAAATAAACAAGTTTGCAACGCAAACTGGCAAATCAAAACTTTGACGCTATTTCCGGCAAAGTTTTGATTGCCCCCTTTAAAAAAGTAAAGGCAAAAATGAACAAACCCCGACGCATAATGTTCGGGGTATCGCTCGTTCTAACAAGGTATCGCAGTCGGGACACATTCCCTTATTGCGATGCAAGCGTCGGGGTATGTATCTTCCCATGCGAAGTAAAAAACAAAACCAGGTTTATGCTTCAAGAGAAAGTTCATACATCATAAACCTGATAATTTACTGCATTATCTTGTATTTTTCAGCATCGGCTGAGTTAGCATTTTTTCATCCTGCAATGTTCTAGGAATATCAAAATATAACGCAGGTTCAAAAGGACTGACAGGATAACGCAGATATTGCATATTCTGCGCTGCAAGATTACTGCCATCAAGACGCACTAAAGTTTCTTGATTTCTTGTAAGCGCATCCCATGCACGCATTGATTCAGCCATATAAACCATCGCAAGTGCATTTTGGTTACTATCTCCGGTGCGAAAAGAAAGCTTTCCGAGAGTTACACCAAAGTTGTTGGTTGCTTTCATGTAATTTTCAACCAAATCAGCATCTTCTGCTCGAACTTGCGGAAACAATATTCCTTTTTGAACTTTACATTTTTCAAATTCATCAACAAAACGCTGATAATAACCTTGCGCTGCAAAATTATCATCTCGCAGAGACAACGTATTTGCAAGCGAAAGGAGCAAATGTAAATCCGTGCCGTTTTCTTCTGCAGAAGTAATAAATGCTCCTAAAGCATCAAGATAATTTTTCTTACCGTATTGTATATATCCAATTCTGTAACGAATTGACGAAGTATCATTATCATATTCAACAGCATGAAGATAATTTCGTAAAGCATTATCATTATCGCCGGAAATAAAATAATCAAGATCAGCCATATCGGCATACAAAAGACCAATCTCTTTGCCTGCAAGAAAACTTATTGCATCTTTTTCCGATTCAAACAGCGAGATTCCCTTAACATACAATTCTTCTGATTTCAAATATTCCTGCTGAGATGTATACAATTCACCTAACAAACGATATGTATCAATATTTTTGAGAATGCGATCCTTTGTTTTGACTTTTGCTTTATCAAACACACCAAGCGCATGCTCAAGCTGAATTTCAGCTTTTGAAATATCAGCAGTATAAATAAAATAGCGTGCGTAATTATAGTAAGCTTCAGGCACAGTCGGATCTGCAACAATGGCACGTTCAAGTAATGCACGAACATCTTCAATGTACGAACGCAAATATTCTTCCGCTGGCGACAATTCGCCATAAAGCTTATCAAGAAGATAACAGCTCAATTCAAGAATATAATCTGCACTTAACGCTTTTATCTTCTTTGGACCGAGTTTCTTATCCGGATAGAAATAGTTCTTTAACGGAAGGACTTCTCGCAAATTATCTGTGCGTATGTAATAACGAAGCATTTTTGCAAGATATGGAGCTTTTTGTCCATATAAATCCAAAACCGTTTCATACTGAGCACGAGCAAGCTCAAATTTAGTGGGGTCTTCGTTGCAAGCCCATTCAAGATAAATATCGCCAAGCAAAAGCATACCATCAGGATCATTTACAAAATTATCAAGCACACCTCTTCGGACAATTTCTTCGGCTTCCGCATATTTAAGCTCATCATAAAGTTTCATTTCGGCATACTCAAGCCCGCCACGTTTGTCTTTGGGGAAAAAGAACATTATCCATTTGTACATCTGGCTCGCCCGTTCATATTGGCGTTTTTCACGGTAACCGCGCGCATATTTAAAGAACCAGTTTTTCTTTTTCTTAAAATTTGTTGCGGAAATAAATTTTTCTTCAGCCAACGAATAATATTCGCCTTCTAAAAGAGTATAGCCTTCTTTATAAAGCAATTCTGCACGCACAGGATCGTATATAAATGTTTTTCCCAAAAAGATAGTTGAAGCAGCAAGAATAAATATAAAAAGACTTACCGCAACAAATGGAATAATTCTATTTTTAAGCTGATATTCAGCTGTCTGCTTATAAGCAGCATACTGCGCAGCAGTTCGTTTTTCGTAATTTCGAGGAACATCAATAACCTTGCCAATCATCTTTCCAACATGATTTGCAAGTTGTCGCACGGATGGTTTTTTAATAATCATGCGGACAAGTTTTATGTTTTCTTCTTCATTGAACTGATCTTCTACAAGAAGACTTTCGATTTCAACACGAAGATTTAGCGGATAATAATTTAAGTTTTCTATAAACTTTTTGTATTCCGCATTTGTAAACTGCCCGTCTCCAACAACTTCTTCACTTTCACTTGTAACAGATTTTTTCTTTACAGGAACTGCAGCTACTGTAACATCGGAAAAGCCAGGAATACTAAATTCATCAGAATCAGAATCAGAATCAACATCAAAGTCAGAGTCTGAATCGGAATCCATGTCAGAAGTTTCTGAAGAATCGGTATCTGTACCGAATCCTTCGATAGAAAAATTATCTGAAGGTTCTGCATTTGAAGCGTCTGCATCAAAACTATCGGATTCTTCGGTGCTTGAAAAATCTGTGCCAAAGTCCATACTATCAAAAGAAACCGGTTCATCAAGATTCATATTTACACTAGGAACATCATCAAAACCTTTTGTAGTATCAAGACTATCATCAATGTTAAAATCAGGTAAATCTAAAGAATCTGTGCCTACAGCAGGTTGATCTTCAACAGAAAAATCAGTGCTAAAATCAGGCATCTCAAAATCGTCTGATGGGGCTGTTGTTTCAGATTCATCAAATGAAATTGAATTTTCATCAAAAGAAGAATCTTCTTGAGTTGAAGAAGGTTCGCCAAAATCAAAATCGGGTAAATCAAAACTAGTATCATTTAAATCTGGCAAGTCTGGAGATGAAGAACTGCTGCCAAACTCCGGCATTGAAAAATCATCGGAAACAACATCAACATTTTCATCTGGATTTACGTTATCAACAGCGTCGAAACCCATCATATCAAAATTATCATCAGAAGAAACAGTTTCATCAGAAGTTTCTGTAAAAGATTCAATGACAGGATTTTCGTTTATATCAGGCAAATCTCCAAAATCAGGAAGTTCTGAAGAAATAGATTCTTGTCCTTCTTGAACAGAATCTGTTTCTTGCACAACATTACTCTCATCAATAGAGTCATCAATATTTGAATTTAGAAGCGCATCTATATCAATTTCATCTTCTGGAGTTTTTTGTGCAGAAAATGCATCAGATTCATCTTCAGAAGAAATACTTGCATTGCCTGCTTCTTCATTTTCAGCGACAGGCAATCCATATAGAAAATCTTCCTTATCATCTGCTTCTGTAGCATTTTCGGGAAAAGGCAATGTGTGCAAAGTTTCTCCGCGCGCAGAACGAACAGAGGCTTCATTGCCTAACGAGTGTAGATTTTCAACAAAGTTTTTAAGCTGGTTTAATCCGGGCATACTATCTAATTCTATCCCTTAAAAAACGAAATAACAAGGCGAAATGCGGCTTTTTGCTCATTATTGCCCAAAAAGTACTTTTCTTTTTTGCTTTCTAAAAATTCAAATCCAGAAAGTTTAACAGAAATTGTACTCCTTCGTTTTATAATCGGTGAAAAATAAATATGCCTTAAGCTTTATCGAAGCTTTTCTAAAAGAATAAAATAAACTATTATTATTTCATGTCGCTAAATTGCAAAGAAATTGACGCAGTTCTTCAAGAAATCAATCTTGAGGGAACTTTTATACAACAAATTATCCAACCCACATTTGATAGCATTGCACTTTATTTGTATGGTCAAGGCGAATCGCAGACTCTTATGATCTGTCTTGCGGCAGGCGCATGTCGGTTGCACACAACTGAGAAAAAGATTCCCAAAAATGACAAACCTCTTCGATTTATGGAATTCATGCGCTCAAAAATAAAAGGCGCAAGAATTAACAAAGCAGCGCAAATTGCACAAGACCGTATTGTAAAATTCGAACTCTCTCATGCTGGAGATGTTTTTAATATGTACATTCGTCTTTGGAGCAATGCTTCAAATATTATAATAACAAATCCGCTTGAAAAAAATGAAAATGAAGAAGAGCGAATTCTCGATGTATTTTTTCGAAGACCAAAGAAAAATGAAATTTCAGGAGGATTTTATAATTCTAAAACACATTTATATAATTCCGAATTTCAAGCAAAAAATACAACTTTACAAAAAAGCAAAAAAACATTTGAAGTGCGCAAATTCTCAGAGCTGAAAAATGCAGAGAATCTTTCTTTTAATAGAAAAGTAGAATTATGGTACACAGAATATGCCGATTCGCTTTCCATAGATTCACTTTTAAAACAAGCTGAAAAGCAATTTATTTCGAGCTCATCTCGCTTACAAAATGCAATAGATCGCTTAGAAGCAAAACGTAAAAGTTTTTTAAATGCTGAACAATGGAAACATCAAGGCGACCTTTTGTTAACATACAGCTACTTAATCGAAGAAGCGGCTCAAAAAAATATCAACTATATTGAATGTCAAGATTACAACACAGGTGCAACTGTAAAAATTCCTATTGATGTAAAGAAAAAAGCCCAAGAAAACGCACAATACTTTTATGAACGTTACAAAAAAGCTGTTTCGGGGCTGGAAGAACTTGAATATGATATAAAAATCTTTAAATCGGAACTTGCAAAACTTAGCGCAGACTATGAACAATTAAAAGAAGAAAAAAATCCACTTATAATACAGCAAAAATTACACAAACAAAATACGCCACGCCAAAAAATTGAAAAAAAACATCCGGGATTGGATTTTATAATAAATGGGTGGCATATAATGGTTGGCAGAACAGCGTCTGAAAATGATGAATTGCTTAGACATTATGTAAAAGGCCAAGACTGGTGGCTCCATGCAAGAGATTGGCACGGCGGATACGTATTTATAAAAAACCAGAATGGGAAATCTATTCCTTTGGATACACTTTTAGATGCAGGAAATCTTGCACTTTTTTATTCAAAAGGACGTAAAAACGGAAAAGGCGATTTATATTACACACAAGTCAAATATCTACGCCGTGCAAAAAATGCACCGAAAGGCACTGTGCTTCCTACAAATGAAAAAAACCTTTTCATCACTCTTGATAAAGAACGTCTTAAACGAATTGAAACACAACAAAAAAATGAAGATAAAACGATGTTAATTTAGTTATTTAAATTTCTTATAAAAATGAAAAATTTTAAGCTAATTTTAAAAAAAATCATTTTTTTTTGTAACCTTTTTTTCTGTAGATGTTTATCAAGGTGTATTTGCAAGCAAGAAAGATACAAATGTTACTATTGATTAAGCCCGCAACTGGTTTCACTCCTTTACCCAGTTGCGGTTTTTATTTTAAATAAAAACAATAAAATATAAAAAACAAAATGAATTAAATTGCTTACAAAAAACTTTTTATGTGATAAGGTTGACAACATGAAACGAACTCTGACAAACATACTTGTTACAGGCGGTGCTGGCTTTATCGGTGCCAATTTTATTCACTTTTTATTTAATAAAACAGACTTTCAAGGACGTATAATAAATTTGGATGCATTAACTTATGCTGGAAATCTTGAAAGCTTAAAAGATATTGATTTAAAATTCGGCATAAACACTTTAGGAAAAACAAAAGCAAAATATATTTTTGAATATGCTGATATTACAGACAAAGATGCTGTTAATCGCATATTCAAAGAATACTCGATTGATACTGTTGTACATTTTGCCGCAGAATCTCACGTTGATCGCTCTATTTTAGGTCCTGAAGCTTTTATAAAAACAAACATTATTGGAACATTTAATCTTCTTGAAACTGCCCGTAATTTTTGGAAAACTTCTGATAGTTCAATTCGACAAGATGTTCTTTTTCATCATGTTAGTACAGACGAAGTTTACGGCTCGCTTGGAGAAACTGGCTATTTTGAAGAAACAACACCTTATGACCCAAGGAGCCCATATTCTTCAAGCAAAGCTTCAAGCGATCACCTTGTATGCTCATATTCTCACACTTACGAATTACCTATAACATTATCAAATTGTTCCAACAATTACGGTCCTTTTCAGTTTCCCGAAAAGCTCATTCCCCTTATGATTCTAAATATACTTGGCGGGAAACCTTTACCTATTTACGGCGACGGTAAAAATGTTCGTGATTGGCTTTATGTCGAAGATCACAACAATGCAGTATGGACAATTATGAACAAAGGGAAAATCGGAGAAAAATACAATATAGGCGGCGAAAATGAATGGCAAAATATAAAACTACTAGAAAAGTTAATAGATTTTGTCGCCAAAGAAATAAACAAAGATTCAGCAGAAATTAAGAAAACTATAAAATGGGTGCAAGACCGCCCCGGACATGACCGCCGTTATGCAATCAACTGCAATAAACTAAAAAATGAACTAGGCTGGAGTCAAAAATACACTTTTGAGGAAGGTTTGCTCGCAACTGTAAAATGGTATCTTTCAAATCCTAACTGGGTTGCAAACGTTCAAAGCGGCGAATACGCAAATTGGATAAAAAACAATTACGAAAATCGCTAATGCGGAATTTGTACTTTTAATTATGAAAATTTTGTTAAAACAAGTGCTTTTTACACAAAAAAATGATATGATTCCAATATGTTTGAAATAAGAGTTGAAACAGAATTTGCAGCAGCACATTTTTTACGCGATTATCATGGCAAGTGCGAAAATCTACACGGGCATAATTATAAAGTTTATGCACATGCAAGAGGCTCTTTGTTAAACGAGGGCGGAATGCTTATAGATTTTGGCGAACTTAAAAATGCGTTGCGGAAGGTTTGTAAAGTACTTGATCACACAAACCTTAATGATTTAGTTGAAAGTGGCAAATTTATTTTTGACCAAAACCCAAGTGCAGAAAGAATCGCTCAATACATTTTTGAAAAACTAAAAGAAATATTGCCAAACGCACCTTTATATGCTGTTGACGTTTTTGAAACAGACACAAGCCGAGCACGTTATATTGCAGGAAACGCGCAACATATAAACTGATTAAAATCACCAAAGCACATAAATTTTCCAACAAATTATTCTAATCATTTTCAGACGAAATAATACGAACAGGAATATTCTGCATATTAAGGTTTTTTTTGATGTTTTCTATAGTATAATCTCCAGAATGAACCATAGAAGCAATCAAAGCTGCATCTGCTTTGCCTTTTGTAAGAACATCAGCAATATGTTCAATTGTGCCGCCGCCGCCGGAAGCAACAACAGGAACGCTAACAGCGTCCGCTATCATGCTTGTAAGATCAATATCATAACCTGCTCTAGTTCCGTCAGCATCCATAGAATTAAGCACGATTTCTCCAGCACCAAGTTCTACAGCACGAATTGCCCATTCTTTTGCATCAAGTTCAGTTTTTACACGCCCACCGTTAATATAAACGCGATACCCGCTTGGGGAAGTTTCATCTCTTTTTGCGTCCATACCAAGAACAATACATTGATTCCCAAACACACGCGCACCTTCTGTAATTAAAGACGGATTTTTTACAGCTTGTGAGTTTAGACTTACTTTTTCTGCACCGGCTAAAATTATAGAACGTATATCATCTAAAGAACCGATGCCGCCACCGACGCAAAACGGAATAAAAACTTGAGATGCAACTTTATGAATCAAATCAAGAATCGGACCTGTACCGCGAGCAGAAGCAATAATATCATAAAAAACAAGCTCATCAACGCCTTGCCGATAATATTCGGCAGCCATTTCGACAGGATCACCAACATCGATATTATTCAAAAATTTAACACCTTTTGTAGTGCGTCCGTCTTTTACATCAAGACAAACAATAATACGCTTTTTTAACATGAAGAAACTCCTACTGAAATATAATCAGAATTACAAAAATTTTTCAAAAGCCTAAGACCGGCTTCTCCGGATTTTTCAGGGTGAAATTGGCATGCTATAACTGAACCATGTCGAATTACAGCGGGAACTTTTATTCCATATTCACAAAAAGCACGAACATCGCTCCAAAAAGCAGGTTCTATTACATAAGAATGAACAAAATAAAAATCTGTGCCCTCCTTGATATTTTTAAAAATCAAGTCTTCTTTACAATGAACTTCATTCCAGCCCATATGTGGTATTTTTAATTTTTCTGCTGGAATTCCTTCATTGTCAAAAATTTTCTTGAAATGCGTAATTTTGCCTGGAACAAGTCCCAAGCAATCAGTATCTCCTTCTTCTGAATAATCAAAAATAATTTGAGAACCAAGACAAATTCCCATAATCGGTGTATTTTTTTGCGCATGGTCTTTTAAGAATACATCAAATCCTGATACTTTTAACTGTCTCATTGCATAAGCAGCATCTCCCACTCCCGGAAAAATCAGTTTATCTGCATTTTTTAATTCTTCAGGCTTTTTGCCCGGGATATATGGAATTGCCATAAATTCAAGTGCCATTTCAACGCTTTTTACATTACCTGCATTGTAATCAATAATTCCAATCATCTTTAAACCCATAAAGAAAAATATATTTTTATCCGACAATTATGATATGAATTTTTCCGAAGTTCAAGACATTATGCAATATGTTTTTACTGATTTTCGCGTTATTTTATGCACAATTTTTGTAATTGCATATCTACATTTAATTGTCTACATAGCACACTACCGCAAAAAGCCAAAACCTCTCAATAAAAAAAAGTTGCAGGCCGTTAAAGAATCCATAAAAGCAGAAAATCAAGAAACTACAGATTCTGATTCAGAATCTTCTTCAGAAGAAATTGTTGAATAAAATCAGTTTTTAATTTTTTGCATTAAACCATTCATCAACGCATTTCAAAAAATCTCACCACAAATCTACATTAACAATATCTATATTCTGCTTTATATTGTACAATTTTTAGCACAGGGCTTTCCGACCATCTTGTAGTGCATCCGAGAAATAACTGTTGACATCTCAGCCTTGACGGCACAAATCAAAATCAATTACCATAAAATCAGCATGACAGATTGTTTTTTGTAAGCACAATGAAGTATAATCAAAACAAATTTTAAAAATCACAGAAATTAAACTTTAAAAATCAAGAGACAAGCAGGAAGAAATGAGATTTATAAAGCCGATTAAGAGAATTATAAATATTTTCATATATAAAAAAATAAGAGAAATTAGTGCGTTTTCACATAGAGATGATATTAAAATAATACCATTCTCAAAATCTAAAGAATTCGTTATGCCTCAACTAAGTGATATATTCTCTAATACTTATGACGAATTTAACTCTTACAAGACAAGTATTCCCGATTATTATGTGCTGGAAATCAATAAAGGAAAATGTATCACAGGACGAGAGGAAGTATACACAAATGATAATAAAGTACTCAAAGAAATCACATCTCAAAAAATTAATCCAGCTATCGGCTCTTTATTAAGAAGATTAAAAAAAGTAACTTCAATTGATGGTACGGTAGTAAATCTATCATTATCAGGTCTTGAAAATAATTATTATCATTTTTTAGTGGGATTTGCCGCAAGATTATTCATGCTAAAAAAACTAAACATAAATCCTGATTATTACATTTACCCTATGAATACAACTTTCCAAAAATATTTTTTAAGATACTTTAACATTGACAGCAAGAAGATAATCAATGTAGGCGAAGGAAATTGGATCAGAGCAAAAAAACTGATTGCACCAGCATTAATAAATAATTGGGAAGTTGTTAAGTACAGGAATACAACTCATTTTAAGAAACAATACTTACCATTATGGCTGGGCGATATTTACAATAATTTTAGACCAACAACGCTTGGAAACAAGCGAATTTACATATCTAGAAAATTTGCAAATTATAGAAAAGTAATAAACGAAGATATTGTAATTGATTATCTCAAGAAGAAAAATTTTGAAATTCACTATCTCGAAAATTATACAGTGCAACAACAAATAGAACTGTTTAATCAATGTGCTGTTTTAGTTGCACCACACGGAGCAGGTTTAATCAATATGAGCTTTTGTGCTTCTGGCGTAAAAATTCTAGAACTTTTTCCAAAATATTATCATGATACAGGAATTATGTTACAAGCCCTTATATTAAAACATGATTATAATTATCTTATATGTGAAACAGAGGACATTTCCATGCATCCTCAACAAGAAGATATAATAATTGATACAAAAACATTCACCCGTGCCGTTGATTTATTATTAGAAAAATAACTGAAACAATAACAAGGACAGACCTTTTATGAAAATACTTTACGACAGCTTGATTTTTGATATGCAAAAAACAGGAGGTGTTTCTCGATATTTCGTCGAGATAATCTCAAGACTGAAAGACTTTGGCATTGATTATGAACTGCCGCTTAATTATTCAAAAAATGTTTATCTGCAAGAAGAATCTTTGACAAACTTGGATAATTCCAGATTAAAATATTTATATGAAAATTTCCTACCGTCAATGCAGTTTCGAGGCAAAAGAAAGCTCTGGACATTACGGAATAAATTTTTCTACAGGAATTTTATATCAAACCGTGAAAGAGATATACAAGCCCTCAAGCAGCAGGATTTTGATATATTCCACACAACTTATTATGATCCATATTTTTTGGATTATATCGGTAAAAAGCCTTTCGTTCTGACAATTTATGATATGACTCATGAAAAATTTCCGGAAATGCTTTTAGACATTGACACTATAAGAAATAAAAAGCTTCTTGCGGAAAAAGCAAATAAAATTATAGCTATTTCAGAGAATACAAAACAAGATATTATAGATATTATGAAAATCCCGGAAAGTAAAATTGATGTCGTATATCTTGGAGATTCAATTTTAGAAAAAAAACAGCAAGTAAAAAACGAATTCGGAAAATATTTTCTTTTTACTGGAAACAGAAATGATTATAAAAACTTTTATTTTATGCTAATTGCTTTATCAGACTTTTTAAAAGCAAATCCTGATGTAAAGATTGTCTGTACCGGCTCAAACTTTACAGACTGGGAAGTAAAACTAATAAACGAGCTTGATCTGTCTTCTCAGGTAATTCATCACTTTTTCAAAAATAATAATGAAATGTATTGGCTGTATCACAATGCAGTCGCTTTTATTTTTCCTTCTTATTACGAAGGTTTCGGAATCCCTATTCTTGAGGCTTTCTCAGCTGAATGTCCGGTCATTCTGGCAGATGCATCTTGCTTTAGAGAAGTAGCGGATAATGGTGCGTTGTATTTTGACTTTAAAAACAAGCGACAATTGATAATATGTTGTGATAAATTATTAAATGATTCCTCTTTCAGACAAGAAATTACCACAAAAGGAAAGCAGGTTCTGAAAAAATTTTCGTGGGAAAAAACAGCTGAAGAAACCGTGAAAATTTACAAATCTATCTTGGAGTAATATCGTGAAGAAAGCCTTAATTACAGGGATAAATGGTCAAGACGGCTCATATTTGGCAGAATTATTATTGACAAAAGGATATGAAGTTTATGGTGTCGTAAGAAGATCCAGCATTGAGAATTCAAAAAAAATGGAAAATATTGCATCGCTTCTAAACCAAATAAAAGTTGTAACTTGCCAACTCGATAACAGCCTTTCTGTTTATAAATTATTCAAAGAAATAAAACCAGACGAGTGCTATCATTTAGCTGCTTCCAGTTTCGTAAGTTTTGCGGTTGAGGATGATTTATCAATAATGATGAATAATTTTACAACTACTCATAATATACTTTTAAGCGTTTTGGAAATATGTCCGTCTTGTCGTATTTACTTTGCAGGATCAAGTGAAATATTCGGCAATGTAACAGAATCTCCGCAATCAGAAAAAACAGCATACAATCCACGTTCTGTATATGGAATATCAAAACTATCTAGCCATTCCCTTATTAAAAACTATAGAGAGCGTTTTAATCTTTTTGCCTGTACCGGTTTTACATACAATCATGAATCCCCAAGACGCGGCAGAACATTTGTAACCAGAAAAGTAACTTCTTCGGTTGCGGATATTGTTCTTGGTAAACAGGATTTTATTGAACTAGGAAATATTCATGCAAAACGAGACTGGGGATATGCACCAGAATATGTGCAGGCTATGTATCTTATGTTACAAAACAAAACCCCAAAAGATTATGTTATATCAACAGGTATTTTACATACTGTAGAAGATTTATTAAAAATCGCATTTGATGTCGTGAATTTAGATTATCATAAATACCTGAAAATCAATGAAAAATTTATTCGTCCCGGCGAAGACATCCCTTTAGTCGGAGATTCTTCATTGATTTATAAAGATCTCGGCTGGAAAGCAAAAAAGCCATTTAAAGAAATCATAGAGGAAATGGTCCGCTGCGATTTAAAATAGACCAATATGAATGGGTTTTAATTGTACAGAACAGAAACACTCCCTGCCTCCGTATCGAGCAGCAGTTTTTTTTGATTGTATATCCGCATCATATCAGACGCAAGATTTACCAACACAAATCAAAACCTAATTCAAAATCGTAATTTCTACACGGCGATTTCTTGAAAATCACAGGATTGGAATTGTTTTTTATAAATTTTATGAATATAATAATTTAATATACTTAAAAATAATTACTGAAAGATACTGTACAATTGATATAACTCAACAGCAAATTGTTTTAAGTTTATATCTAATTCTTAATATCTTAGGAGTAATAATTGCCAAATTGTAAGATATGTAATTCTGAAAATGTTTTGTTTGATTCTGCTAAAATTTTGAATAAATATGAAATACAATATTATAAATGTCCTAATTGCGGATTTATACAAACAGAAGAGCCTTATTGGC
>JAAYQG010000157.1 GCA_012519415.1 Treponema sp.
TCATAATTTTTCTAGCAATGGGGCCTTTATTTGTTGTAGAAGAAGGAACACAAGTTGTTGTTACTCGTTTTGGTCAATTTGTTACTTCGCATAAAGATGCAGGACTTAATTTCAAAGTTCCATTTATTGATGAAGTTATCGTCTATCCGAAACGCATTCTTTCACTTGACGGCGATCCGGAACCGATTCCTACAAAAGAAAAACAATATATTGTTGTAGACACAACAGCTCGCTGGCGAATTTCAGATCCGCGTTTGTTTTATCAATCGTTCAAAACACTTGATACAGGATACAATCGTCTAAGCGATATTATTGATTCGGCAACAAGAATGATTATAGGACAAAACACATTAGATGAAGTTGTACGCTCTTCCAATTTAATCACAGAAAACCGCAACATACTGCTAAATACTGATGAAACTATACAAGAAACATCAATAACTCCGGAAAGCGTTGAGAAAGGACGTCGTCAACTCAGTTTGGAAATGGCACAAGAAGCAAGAAAAGGCATAACCGATTATGGCATTGAACTTATTGATATTGTTCCGCGCCAAATTAAATATTCAGAAGAAATGACCCAAAGCGTTTACAACAGAATGATTAAAGATAGAAACCAAATTGCTCAATTTTATCGTTCGCAAGGTGAAGCTGAAAAAGCAAAATGGCTTGGTAAAGTTGAAAACGAAAAACGTGCAATTCTTTCTTCAGCATACAAAACGGCTGAAGAAGTAAAAGGTAATGCCGATGCGGAAGCTACACGTATTTACGCAGATGCTTACGCAAAAGACCCTGAATTTTACGTTTTCTGGAAAAGCCTTGAATCTTATAAAGAAACGATTCCAAAATTTGATGCGATTTATTCAACAGAAATGCAATACTTTAAGTATCTTTATTCGTCAAAAGGCCAATAAAAATGGAGCAAATCGTTGAAACAGGTGAACGCATAATTCTGCATACGTCCATGACAAATCAGGAATTTGCGAAAGCAAATATGATGCAGCATATAAAAGCTGAAGGTTATATAGCAGAAGAAACATCAGACGGTTCTATTGAATTTCAAACATGGTTTTTTGAAGATACATCATTGCAAAATGATAAGTTCATGCTTTTGGGGCCTGCCTTTTTTGGCAAGACAGTATACCAGATTTTAAAAGAAGTAGAAGAATCTTGCAAAAACACCGAAATCTGCACAAAACCTAATAACACGCAAATAGCCGCATGGGAAAAAATATTTCGTGTTATAAAAGCAATGCGCAGCGCAGAAGAGAAAAACATTATTCTACCAAATTGCGGTGCAATAGGAATTATTTGCGCAGAAGATAAAAAAATTCTGTTTCTTCCCGAACTTCTTGTTGCGCGCTCTGTTTCAATGCGCTCTCAAAAAGAAGCTGTCGAATATGTTGAAAACTGGCGGCAGCCGATTCTGCCTATTGAGCAGATTTCTTCATATTCTGCAGCTGTAATGATTTATACAATTATTACAGGGAAAAGACCACTCACGGCAGAAACACCCGAGCAACTTACAGAAAATTTTTTAGACAGCTTTTTTATTCCGGCGGAATATTTATGTACAATTTCAAAAGAGAATGCTGAAATTTTAACAAATGCGTTAAAAGGAAAAATCAAATTTCGCCCTACTCTGAAACGACTGTTAAGTATTTTTGGCGAAGATTTATCTGCAATTTATATGGAAGAAACCAAAACAGCAAATTCCGAGATAAAAGAAAAATTCTATTCAAACCAAGTAAAACAAATAAAAAAAATCCGCTTTTTTAAGAAGCATTTTACACAAATCTCAGTCAGTTGCATCGCAGTTGTTTTAATTGCAATAGTTACTATTTATATGGTTAATACGGAACTTGAACGCCCAACAACAAAAGGTCTTACTTCTCTTCAAGTTGTTGAGTCTTTTTATTCTGCATTTAATCATCTTGATACAATTGCACTTGATGAATGTTTTTCTAAAAAATCCGGAAAACAAATAAAAAATGCTATTGCAACCATTTATGTAACTGGTAAAATGCAGTCTGTTTATAACCGCGGACATGGATTTTTAACGCCTGCACAATGGATTGTAAATGCTTCACCTGAATCAAGTGTTTATGGAATTACACATCTCAAAATAAACGGAAACACAACAATTGCAAGTGCCGATTGGTTTAAAAATAATCAAAAAAATCCGCTTGAAATTGAAAACGGCAAAACAGAGCATTTTGATATTGAATATTATCTTATTTTCACTGAACAGCCTGAAATAATTTCAATTAGTACTTACAAAGATTCACTTGAGCTTACTTTTATAAAAAACAAATGGCTCATTACAACATTAGATAGAAGTAGCACCACAGAAAATTGCAATAAATCCAAATTTTTTGAAGATTTAGCTAATAACAATACCGAAAGTTATAAATGGTTTCCCTCTGAAGAAGAACTAAAAATCGGCGAAGCTGAACTGAATGCACAAGTAATTGTTTTCTAAATTTGCTCAAAAGGGAGCCGTGTATTTTGAACAAATTACTAATGTTGATTTTTAAAAAAAACACATTATAATCCGCTTTCATAATACGGTAGCATTTTCAAGTAAAAAACATTGTTGACGATAATCAAAATACCTGACAAATCTCTAAACTTTGTATTTATAAAAAAATTATAAAATTCACAATATTTTGAGGAAATTACTAATGAAACGGATTCTTGCTTTTTTTATTCTGCTTTTATGTACTTCAATGATTTTTGCAGACGATGAAGAAATTGTAAACAATGCAATAAAGCAAGGTAATTGTGCATTTCTTTTTAACTACATAAATTTAAAAAATGCAGACGCTGTTCTTTTAGAAAAAGCAAAACGGACAATAAATATTTATAGTACAGAAGATACTACCGCAGCACAATATAGAACTAATGCAATGCATTTGACTGTAAATCAAGTTCCATTAGATTTATCTAAAAAAGTTTTTGCAGAACCTGAAAAATATTTAGCTGACCTTGTAAGATTCTTAACAAAAGACGCATTCGACAATTTCGTTCGCATAAAAGTTATTCATGACTGGATTTGTTATAATATAAATTACGATACGGAATTGTTTTTTTCTAACAGCAACAAAAATCAAGATTACATAGAAGTTCTCAAAAACAAAAAAGGCATTAGTTCCGGTTTTTCTGCACTTATGAAAGAAATGTGCAATTTGGCCGGCTTTGATTGTTTAATAATTGACGGCTATGCAAAAGGTTACGGCTACAACGGAAGTCTTGCTGATACAGTTGAACATGTTTGGAATGCTGTAAATATAAATTCAAAATGGTACTTAGTCGATACAACATGGGATACAGGATTTTTAGAAAGAAAAACTTTTATTAAATGTTATTCATCTGAATATCTTTTTTTAGATTCAAGATATTTTTTATACACACATCTTCCAAAAGACAATTCTTTGCAATTTTTTGCACCGGTTGTAACAAACAGTCAATTTGAAAAAGAGCCAAAGCTTGAGGGGAAATTTTTTAATTACGGTTTTTCACTTTTAGACAACAATCTTTCGTTTTTTAATGAAATAAACGATGAGTTTTATTTTGAATTAAAAAGCAAGACTCCAAAAGAATATATGGCAACAACGCTTTTTACAAAAAACGGAACAATAATACAAAATGCTACATGGCTTAAAAAACAAGCAGGCATTATTACACCTATTGTTGATGTTCCTGATACAATAGAATATATTGCTCGCTTTTATATGCAATCAAAAAGAGATTTTCCTTTTTCAATAGATGTTCAAACTGTAGAAGAAACATATTTTCCAAAATTAAAAGAAGCATATAATTCAAACCATATTTCTCAAGAAGAACTAAAAATTTTTAAAGATGCTTTTTATAAAGTGCCTTATAATAACAAATATTATTTTTTAGAAGACCCTTTTGACAGTCAAAAAATAAAAATTGTTACAAAAATTTTTAAGCTGTTATATAAAAAAGGAACTATATTCACAGAAGAGATTTTTTCTTTTTTTGTTAAAGCTTCTTCCGATTATGAAGGATACGGAAATAACACGCTTCGCTATCCGTTTCAAGAAAGAGAATTTAGAACATCGGCAAATACAAATTTAGTTTCTCCTATAACAGGAAACTTAAAACAAGGTGAAACTTACAAGTTTGAAGTACAAACAAGCGAATACACAAATTTTTATATATTGCTTCCAAACTCAGTCAAATGGTCAAAGAAAAATCTTCAGACCGAACTATATGAACTGGAACTTCAAATTCCAAAAGGTTTATCAACTTTATCTATATACAACACACACAGGAAAGCACTATTTACATTTAAAGTGATGCCATAGGGGGTTTCGTTTTGGGGTGAAGCTACAAATTTGGGATTAATCTAAAACTTGGAGATAAATCTTCTTTATCTTATAATCAATTCACACGGGAACTCTACTCCGTTGCAGGAGCATTGGGAATCGCTTTTGAGCATTTCTATCATTAATTCGGCGGATTTTTGTCCTATTTCAAGCAATGGCAATTTCATTGTCGTAATTCCCGGATGAAGATAAGAAGATATTAAATGATTATCAAAACCTGTTACAAGCAAATCTTTTCCCGGTTGGATATTGTTCTCATAAAGATAATCATAAACACCACCGGCAAGAAAATCATTGTGGCAAAAAACAGCAGTTACATTTTTTTTCAAGATTTTTGCAGCAGCAATTTTTCCGTCTTCTTTACTCCAGTTAGTAAAAACGCAAAACTCTTCGTCGAATTCAACATTGTGTTCCGATAAAACACGCTTAAAACTTTTGTATCGCTTTTGTGCATGTAAATTATCTTTTGAACCACAAATCATTGCTATTTTAGTATGTCCTTTTGAAAGGATATATTCAGCCATTTTTGAAGTGCTTGTTTCATCATCAATTGAAACATGAGGCATTTTTCTCTCATCAGGATAAGCGTAACAAATCACAACAGGCACAATCAACTTTTTATTGTAGCATTTTATTTTTCTTGAATGTTCTGCAACATGAATAATTCCACTAACTTGTTTTGCAATTAATTCACTTGCAGCATTGCTTACGCAGTATTGCACAAAAGATTCATCTGAAACCCAGTTTGGGTTTGAATACACACGCATATTATAAAGAATTGTTTCGTATTTTTGCTCCTCTAAAAAACTCATTATTCCTTCAATTAAAGGTGCAGAACTAAAAGCTGTTAATTCTTCAATGATTAATCCAATAGTACGTTTTGAATTAATTCGCAAATTTCTCGCCATAAAATTCGGTTTATAACCGGTTTCTTTTATCATCTGCATGATTCGCACTTTTGTGGCTTCTGAAATATTTGATTTCCCGTTGATAGCATTTGAAACTGTAGCAGTTGAAACACCGCAGCGTTTTGCCAACTCTTTTAACGTAATCATGTTTATCGATTAACCTCTCAAAAAAAGGTATCATTGCAAACAGAAAAAAGCAACATAAATTATTAGTTTAATTTACAAATTATTAATCTAGATATACTAAAAATTTTAAGCTTTTTATAAAAATCATTTTATATGTTCAACAAAACGTTTTGCAGCATTAGAAATATAATTTTCTCTGTATGTTATAAGTGAAATATAGCGGTCGGGCAAAGGTTCTTTTATATTGATTATTTTAAGCTCGCCGTTTTCAAGCTCTTTTTTAATATATTCCTTTGCAACGCATATTATTCCCATATTATTTTTGCAAAATTCAATAAGTAAATCTAACGAAGCAAGCTCAAATTTCGGTTTTACCGTAACCCCATAATGCAAAAGATTTGCATCGAGAAGCCTTCGCGAATGACTCATGCCCTCTAAAAGCAAAATACGATAATTTTTTAAATCTGAAAGACTACTTATTGCCGAATCGTCAAATTGAGAAGAACAAACAAAACAGTCGTGTAAAGTAAGGCAATTTCTAAAAGAAAGCGTTGTATCCAGAAACGGCGTATGAACAAATGCAATATCAACGCTGCCCTTTTTTAGCAGCTCTATAGATTCATTCGTTGTACAGTTTGTTACACGATACCTAACTTTTGGATAAAGATTTTCAAAAGCTTTAAGTTTATCAATTAAATAATATTTGCAAATTGTATCGGAAGCTCCTATTGTAAGAACACCAGTATCAAGAGTAGAAAGATCTTTTAGATTTTGCGAAAGAAGTTCAACTTGTCTAAAAATATCTTTACAATATGCAAAAACCTCATCTCCCTCCGGTGTTAAGTGAATTCCTTTAGATTTTCTTACAAATAAAGCAAAACCAACTTGATTTTCAAGCTGTTTGATTGTCTGACTCACTGCCGGTTGAGAAACAAACAATTTTTCAGAAGCACGAGAAAAAGACCCTTCTAAAGCAACAAAATAAAACGCACGTAACGCATTCAAATCAAAATTCACAAATTTCCTCTTTTGCCTTGAAAAATGACAATTCAAAGTATAACAATCAAATCCTATTATGACAATCAACCGCTTCGCCAAATTAAACCCTAAATTTGAGATAAAACCCAAACGACGCCCAATCAGCGTTTCGCTAACATAGACCCTAATTTTAGATTAAACCCAACTAAATGCCCAAGCCACAACTTTTCGCTCTGCGAAAACTTGGCGTTTTGCTAGATTAATCCCAAATTTGTAGATTAAACCCAAACGCAAAACGCACCTTTTTAACCTCATTTTATGGTATACTTAATTAGAGGTTTTTATGTTTTATATTGGATATCACGAATCAACAAGCAACGGATTTGCTGCAATGGCAAAAGAAGCTTTAAGCGCAGACGCAAATACTTTTGCATTTTTTACAAGAAACCCACGTGGTGGAAAAACTAAACAAATTGAAAAAACAGATTTAGAAGAATTATGCAAAATGCTCGACAAACATCAATTTGCTCCTCTTGTTGCACACGCTCCCTACACAATGAATCCATGTGCGGCGGATAAAGGTCTTAGAGAATATGCAAAAAACATGATGATTGAAGATTTAATAAAAATTGATGTTATTCCCCACTGCCTTTATAATTTTCACCCCGGCAACCATGTCGGACAAGGTACAGAAACAGGCATCAATCTTACTGCTGAACTTTTAAGTGAAGTTTTTAAAACTTTGCCAAACTCTAAAACGACTGTGCTTATCGAAACAATGTCCGGCAAAGGAACAGAAATCGGAAAAACTTTTGATGAAATTAAAAAAATTATAGAAGTTACAGAAAAAAAAGCTGACCGAAATTTGTCTAAAAGACTCGGTGTCTGCATTGACACATGTCATATTTGGGACGGCGGATATGATATTGTAAACAATCTTGATAATGTTTTGAAAGAATTTGATGATATTGTAGGCCTTGAAAGATTAAAAGCAATTCACCTAAACGACAGCTTAAATCAATGCGGTGCTCACAAAGATCGTCATGCGAAATTGGGTGAAGGTTTTATTGGGCTTGAAGCAATCGTAAAAGTTATAAATCACCCTTTTTTAGGGAATCTGCCTTTTATTCTTGAAACACCAAATGATTATGACGGTTATAAAACAGAAATTTCACTCTTGCGCAAAGCAAAAACTGATTTATAAAAAACGACGGAATCGCAGAAGATTATTCACATCTTGTAAGATAATCAAAAAAGCGGTACTCTAAATTACATAAAATACTTCAGGCTGAAATTTTCAGTTTAAATAAACGCCGGCTGTAAAAAAATGAACAATTGTTTTCTAATTTTATAGTACAAATTATAAAAATTGAAATTCAATCTCATAGTATTTTTAAATATTACAAGGGGAACAAAAATGAACTTTGTTGAAGAAATGAAAAGCAAGGCTAAAAACTTGCAAAATTCGCTCGTTCTTCCGGAAGGAACAGAAGAACGCACAATCATTGCTGCCACAAAAATTATTGCAGAAAAAATTGCTGCAAAAGTTACATTAATTGGCAATGCAGATGAAATAAATAAAATAGCAGCTGCGAACAATGTTTCGCTCAATGGTGTTGACATAGTAGATTCAACATCATCGGAATGGAATGATGATTTTGCTAATGAGTATTATGAACTTCGCAAAAAAAAGGGCATGACTTTAGAACAAGCAAAAGAAGATATAAAAAACCCACTGCGCTTTGGTGCTATGATGGTGCGCAAAGGAAAAGCTGAAGCAATTGTTGCAGGAGCACTTTCTGCAACAGCTGATGTTCTCCGTGCCGGTCTTACAATTATTGGAACAGCAGAAGGAATGAAAACAGCTTCTTCATGTTTTGTTATGGATACACATAATCCAAAATGGGGAGCAAACGGTATTCTTATTTTTTCCGACTGTGCTGTTATTCCAACACCAACATCAGAACAACTTGCAGATATTGCAGCTGCAGCTGCTAATTCGTGCAAAATAATGCTTGGCACAGAACCTGTTGTAGCAATGATGAGTTATTCAACAAAAGGTTCAGGCGGCAACAAAGATGAAAATATTCTTCGTGTACAAGAAGCTGTTCGCATTGCTCATGAAAAATTCCCAGAACTCTTGCTTGATGGTGAACTTCAAGCTGACGCTGCGCTTATTCCTTCTGTTACAGAAAAAAAAGCACCAAACAGTCCTATTACAGGCAAAGTAAATACTCTTATTTTCCCTGATTTAGGTGCAGGCAACATCGGCTACAAACTTGTACAACGTCTTGCAGGTGCGGATGCATTTGGTCCAATTCTTCAAGGTTTTGCAAAACCTTGAAGAATTGGACCAAATGCATCCGCACCTGCAAGACGTTGTACAAGTTTGTAGCCGATGTTGCCTGCACCTAAATCAGGGAAAATAAGAGTATTTACTTTGCCTGTAATAGGACTGTTTGGTGCTTTTTTTTCTGTAACAGAAGGAATAAGCGCAGCGTCAGCTTGAAGTTCACCATCAAGCAAGAGTTCTGGGAATTTTTCATGAGCAATGCGAACAGCTTCTTGTACACGAAGAATATTTTCATCTTTGTTGCCGCCTGAACCTTTTGTTGAATAACTCATCATTGCTACAACAGGTTCTGTGCCAAGCATTATTTTGCACGAATTAGCAGCTGCAGCTGCAATATCTGCAAGTTGTTCTGATGTTGGTGTTGGAATAACAGCACAGTCGGAAAAAATAAGAATACCGTTTGCTCCCCATTTTGGATTATGTGTATCCATAACAAAACATGAAGAAGCTGTTTTCATTCCTTCTGCTGTTCCAATAATTGTAAGACCGGCACGGAGAACATCAGCTGTTGCAGAAAGTGCTCCTGCAACAATTGCTTCAGCTTTTCCTTTGCGCACCATCATAGCACCAAAGCGCAGTGGGTTTTTTATATCTTCTTTTGCTTGTTCTAAAGTCATGCCCTTTTTTTTGCGAAGTTCATAATACTCATTAGCAAAATCATCATTCCATTCCGATGATGTTGAATCTACTATGTCAACACCATTGAGCGAAACATTGTTCGCAGCTGCTATTTTATTTATTTCATCTGCATTGCCAATTAATGTAACTTTTGCAGCAATTTTTTCTGCAATAATTTTTGTGGCAGCAATGATTGTGCGTTCTTCTGTTCCTTCCGGAAGAACGAGCGAATTTTGCAAGTTTTTAGCCTTGCTTTTCATTTCTTCAACAAAGTTCATTTTTGTTCCCCTTGTAATATTTAAAAATACTATGAGATTGAATTTCAATTTTTATAATTTGTACTATAAAATTAGAAAACAATTGTTCATTTTTTTACAGCCGGCGTTTATTTAAACTGAAAATTTCAGCCTGAAGTATTTTATGTAATTTAGAGTACCGCTTTTTTGATTATCTTACAAGATGTGAATAATCTTCTGCGATTCCGTCGTTTTTTATAAATCAGTTTTTGCTTTGCGCAAGAGTGAAATTTCTGTTTTATAACCGTCATAATCATTTGGTGTTTCAAGAATAAAAGGCAGATTCCCTAAAAAAGGGTGATTTATAACTTTTACGATTGCTTCAAGCCCAATAAAACCTTCACCCAATTTCGCATGACGATCTTTGTGAGCACCGCATTGATTTAAGCTGTCGTTTAGGTGAATTGCTTTTAATCTTTCAAGGCCTACAATATCATCAAATTCTTTCAAAACATTATCAAGATTGTTTACAATATCATATCCGCCGTCCCAAATATGACATGTGTCAATGCAGACACCGAGTCTTTTAGACAAATTTCGGTCAGCTTTTTTTTCTGTAACTTCTATAATTTTTTTAATTTCATCAAAAGTTTTTCCGATTTCTGTTCCTTTGCCGGACATTGTTTCGATAAGCACAGTCGTTTTAGAGTTTGGCAAAGTTTTAAAAACTTCACTTAAAAGTTCAGCAGTAAGATTGATGCCTGTTTCTGTACCTTGTCCGACATGGTTGCCGGGGTGAAAATTATAAAGGCAGTGGGGAATAACATCAATTTTTATTAAATCTTCAATCATCATGTTTTTTGCATATTCTCTAAGACCTTTATCCGCCGCACATGGATTCATTGTGTAGGGAGCGTGTGCAACAAGAGGAGCAAATTGATGTTTGTCGAGCATTTTGCATAATTCTTCTAAATCTGTTTTTTCAATTTGTTTAGTTTTTCCACCACGTGGGTTTCTTGTAAAAAATGCAAAAGTATTTGCGTCTGCGCTTAAAGCTTCTTTTGCCATTGCAGCAAATCCGTTGCTTGTTGATTCGTGATATCCAATATAAAACATAAAAACCTCTAATTAAGTATACCATAAAATGAGGTTAAAAAGGTGCGTTTTGCGTTTGGGTTTAATCTACAAATTTGGGATTAATCTAGCAAAACGCCAAGTTTTCGCAGAGCGAAAAGTTGTGGCTTGGGCATTTAGTTGGGTTTAATCTAAAATTAGGGTCTATGTTAGCGAAACGCTGATTGGGCGTCGTTTGGGTTTTATCTCAAATTTAGGGTTTAATTTGGCGAAGCGGTTGATTGTCATAATAGGATTTGATTGTTATACTTTGAATTGTCATTTTTCAAGGCAAAAGAGGAAATTTGTGAATTTTGATTTGAATGCGTTACGTGCGTTTTATTTTGTTGCTTTAGAAGGGTCTTTTTCTCGTGCTTCTGAAAAATTGTTTGTTTCTCAACCGGCAGTGAGTCAGACAATCAAACAGCTTGAAAATCAAGTTGGTTTTGCTTTATTTGTAAGAAAATCTAAAGGAATTCACTTAACACCGGAGGGAGATGAGGTTTTTGCATATTGTAAAGATATTTTTAGACAAGTTGAACTTCTTTCGCAAAATCTAAAAGATCTTTCTACTCTTGATACTGGTGTTCTTACAATAGGAGCTTCCGATACAATTTGCAAATATTATTTAATTGATAAACTTAAAGCTTTTGAAAATCTTTATCCAAAAGTTAGGTATCGTGTAACAAACTGTACAACGAATGAATCTATAGAGCTGCTAAAAAAGGGCAGCGTTGATATTGCATTTGTTCATACGCCGTTTCTGGATACAACGCTTTCTTTTAGAAATTGCCTTACTTTACACGACTGTTTTGTTTGTTCTTCTCAATTTGACGATTCGGCAATAAGTAGTCTTTCAGATTTAAAAAATTATCGTATTTTGCTTTTAGAGGGCATGAGTCATTCGCGAAGGCTTCTCGATGCAAATCTTTTGCATTATGGGGTTACGGTAAAACCGAAATTTGAGCTTGCTTCGTTAGATTTACTTATTGAATTTTGCAAAAATAATATGGGAATAATATGCGTTGCAAAGGAATATATTAAAAAAGAGCTTGAAAACGGCGAGCTTAAAATAATCAATATAAAAGAACCTTTGCCCGACCGCTATATTTCACTTATAACATACAGAGAAAATTATATTTCTAATGCTGCAAAACGTTTTGTTGAACATATAAAATGATTTTTATAAAAAGCTTAAAATTTTTAGTATATCTAGATTAATAATTTGTAAATTAAACTAATAATTTATGTTGCTTTTTTCTGTTTGCAATGATACCTTTTTTTGAGAGGTTAATCGATAAACATGATTACGTTAAAAGAGTTGGCAAAACGCTGCGGTGTTTCAACTGCTACAGTTTCAAATGCTATCAACGGGAAATCAAATATTTCAGAAGCCACAAAAGTGCGAATCATGCAGATGATAAAAGAAACCGGTTATAAACCGAATTTTATGGCGAGAAATTTGCGAATTAATTCAAAACGTACTATTGGATTAATCATTGAAGAATTAACAGCTTTTAGTTCTGCACCTTTAATTGAAGGAATAATGAGTTTTTTAGAGGAGCAAAAATACGAAACAATTCTTTATAATATGCGTGTGTATTCAAACCCAAACTGGGTTTCAGATGAATCTTTTGTGCAATACTGCGTAAGCAATGCTGCAAGTGAATTAATTGCAAAACAAGTTAGTGGAATTATTCATGTTGCAGAACATTCAAGAAAAATAAAATGCTACAATAAAAAGTTGATTGTGCCTGTTGTGATTTGTTACGCTTATCCTGATGAGAGAAAAATGCCTCATGTTTCAATTGATGATGAAACAAGCACTTCAAAAATGGCTGAATATATCCTTTCAAAAGGACATACTAAAATAGCAATGATTTGTGGTTCAAAAGATAATTTACATGCACAAAAGCGATACAAAAGTTTTAAGCGTGTTTTATCGGAACACAATGTTGAATTCGACGAAGAGTTTTGCGTTTTTACTAACTGGAGTAAAGAAGACGGAAAAATTGCTGCTGCAAAAATCTTGAAAAAAAATGTAACTGCTGTTTTTTGCCACAATGATTTTCTTGCCGGTGGTGTTTATGATTATCTTTATGAGAACAATATCCAACCGGGAAAAGATTTGCTTGTAACAGGTTTTGATAATCATTTAATATCTTCTTATCTTCATCCGGGAATTACGACAATGAAATTGCCATTGCTTGAAATAGGACAAAAATCCGCCGAATTAATGATAGAAATGCTCAAAAGCGATTCCCAATGCTCCTGCAACGGAGTAGAGTTCCCGTGTGAATTGATTATAAGATAAAGAAGATTTATCTCCAAGTTTTAGATTAATCCCAAATTTGTAGCTTCACCCCAAAACGAAACCCCCTATGGCATCACTTTAAATGTAAATAGTGCTTTCCTGTGTGTGTTGTATATAGATAAAGTTGATAAACCTTTTGGAATTTGAAGTTCCAGTTCATATAGTTCGGTCTGAAGATTTTTCTTTGACCATTTGACTGAGTTTGGAAGCAATATATAAAAATTTGTGTATTCGCTTGTTTGTACTTCAAACTTGTAAGTTTCACCTTGTTTTAAGTTTCCTGTTATAGGAGAAACTAAATTTGTATTTGCCGATGTTCTAAATTCTCTTTCTTGAAACGGATAGCGAAGCGTGTTATTTCCGTATCCTTCATAATCGGAAGAAGCTTTAACAAAAAAAGAAAAAATCTCTTCTGTGAATATAGTTCCTTTTTTATATAACAGCTTAAAAATTTTTGTAACAATTTTTATTTTTTGACTGTCAAAAGGGTCTTCTAAAAAATAATATTTGTTATTATAAGGCACTTTATAAAAAGCATCTTTAAAAATTTTTAGTTCTTCTTGAGAAATATGGTTTGAATTATATGCTTCTTTTAATTTTGGAAAATATGTTTCTTCTACAGTTTGAACATCTATTGAAAAAGGAAAATCTCTTTTTGATTGCATATAAAAGCGAGCAATATATTCTATTGTATCAGGAACATCAACAATAGGTGTAATAATGCCTGCTTGTTTTTTAAGCCATGTAGCATTTTGTATTATTGTTCCGTTTTTTGTAAAAAGCGTTGTTGCCATATATTCTTTTGGAGTCTTGCTTTTTAATTCAAAATAAAACTCATCGTTTATTTCATTAAAAAACGAAAGATTGTTGTCTAAAAGTGAAAAACCGTAATTAAAAAATTTCCCCTCAAGCTTTGGCTCTTTTTCAAATTGACTGTTTGTTACAACCGGTGCAAAAAATTGCAAAGAATTGTCTTTTGGAAGATGTGTGTATAAAAAATATCTTGAATCTAAAAAAAGATATTCAGATGAATAACATTTAATAAAAGTTTTTCTTTCTAAAAATCCTGTATCCCATGTTGTATCGACTAAGTACCATTTTGAATTTATATTTACAGCATTCCAAACATGTTCAACTGTATCAGCAAGACTTCCGTTGTAGCCGTAACCTTTTGCATAGCCGTCAATTATTAAACAATCAAAGCCGGCCAAATTGCACATTTCTTTCATAAGTGCAGAAAAACCGGAACTAATGCCTTTTTTGTTTTTGAGAACTTCTATGTAATCTTGATTTTTGTTGCTGTTAGAAAAAAACAATTCCGTATCGTAATTTATATTATAACAAATCCAGTCATGAATAACTTTTATGCGAACGAAATTGTCGAATGCGTCTTTTGTTAAGAATCTTACAAGGTCAGCTAAATATTTTTCAGGTTCTGCAAAAACTTTTTTAGATAAATCTAATGGAACTTGATTTACAGTCAAATGCATTGCATTAGTTCTATATTGTGCTGCGGTAGTATCTTCTGTACTATAAATATTTATTGTCCGTTTTGCTTTTTCTAAAAGAACAGCGTCTGCATTTTTTAAATTTATGTAGTTAAAAAGAAATGCACAATTACCTTGCTTTATTGCATTGTTTACAATTTCTTCATCGTCTGCAAAAATCATTGAAGTACATAAAAGCAGAATAAAAAAAGCAAGAATCCGTTTCATTAGTAATTTCCTCAAAATATTGTGAATTTTATAATTTTTTTATAAATACAAAGTTTAGAGATTTGTCAGGTATTTTGATTATCGTCAACAATGTTTTTTACTTGAAAATGCTACCGTATTATGAAAGCGGATTATAATGTGTTTTTTTTAAAAATCAACATTAGTAATTTGTTCAAAATACACGGCTCCCTTTTGAGCAAATTTAGAAAACAATTACTTGTGCATTCAGTTCAGCTTCGCCGATTTTTAGTTCTTCTTCAGAGGGAAACCATTTATAACTTTCGGTATTGTTATTAGCTAAATCTTCAAAAAATTTGGATTTATTGCAATTTTCTGTGGTGCTACTTCTATCTAATGTTGTAATGAGCCATTTGTTTTTTATAAAAGTAAGCTCAAGTGAATCTTTGTAAGTACTAATTGAAATTATTTCAGGCTGTTCAGTGAAAATAAGATAATATTCAATATCAAAATGCTCTGTTTTGCCGTTTTCAATTTCAAGCGGATTTTTTTGATTATTTTTAAACCAATCGGCACTTGCAATTGTTGTGTTTCCGTTTATTTTGAGATGTGTAATTCCATAAACACTTGATTCAGGTGAAGCATTTACAATCCATTGTGCAGGCGTTAAAAATCCATGTCCGCGGTTATAAACAGACTGCATTTTACCAGTTACATAAATGGTTGCAATAGCATTTTTTATTTGTTTTCCGGATTTTTTAGAAAAACATTCATCAAGTGCAATTGTATCAAGATGATTAAATGCAGAATAAAAAGACTCAACAACTTGAAGAGAAGTAAGACCTTTTGTTGTTGGGCGTTCAAGTTCCGTATTAACCATATAAATAGTAACTATTGCAATTAAAACAACTGCGATGCAACTGACTGAGATTTGTGTAAAATGCTTCTTAAAAAAGCGGATTTTTTTTATTTGTTTTACTTGGTTTGAATAGAATTTTTCTTTTATCTCGGAATTTGCTGTTTTGGTTTCTTCCATATAAATTGCAGATAAATCTTCGCCAAAAATACTTAACAGTCGTTTCAGAGTAGGGCGAAATTTGATTTTTCCTTTTAACGCATTTGTTAAAATTTCAGCATTCTCTTTTGAAATTGTACATAAATATTCCGCCGGAATAAAAAAGCTGTCTAAAAAATTTTCTGTAAGTTGCTCGGGTGTTTCTGCCGTGAGTGGTCTTTTCCCTGTAATAATTGTATAAATCATTACAGCTGCAGAATATGAAGAAATCTGCTCAATAGGCAGAATCGGCTGCCGCCAGTTTTCAACATATTCGACAGCTTCTTTTTGAGAGCGCATTGAAACAGAGCGCGCAACAAGAAGTTCGGGAAGAAACAGAATTTTTTTATCTTCTGCGCAAATAATTCCTATTGCACCGCAATTTGGTAGAATAATGTTTTTCTCTTCTGCGCTGCGCATTGCTTTTATAACACGAAATATTTTTTCCCATGCGGCTATTTGCGTGTTATTAGGTTTTGTGCAGATTTCGGTGTTTTTGCAAGATTCTTCTACTTCTTTTAAAATCTGGTATACTGTCTTGCCAAAAAAGGCAGGCCCCAAAAGCATGAACTTATCATTTTGCAATGATGTATCTTCAAAAAACCATGTTTGAAATTCAATAGAACCGTCTGATGTTTCTTCTGCTATATAACCTTCAGCTTTTATATGCTGCATCATATTTGCTTTCGCAAATTCCTGATTTGTCATGGACGTATGCAGAATTATGCGTTCACCTGTTTCAACGATTTGCTCCATTTTTATTGGCCTTTTGACGAATAAAGATACTTAAAGTATTGCATTTCTGTTGAATAAATCGCATCAAATTTTGGAATCGTTTCTTTATAAGATTCAAGGCTTTTCCAGAAAACGTAAAATTCAGGGTCTTTTGCGTAAGCATCTGCGTAAATACGTGTAGCTTCCGCATCGGCATTACCTTTTACTTCTTCAGCCGTTTTGTATGCTGAAGAAAGAATTGCACGTTTTTCGTTTTCAACTTTACCAAGCCATTTTGCTTTTTCAGCTTCACCTTGCGAACGATAAAATTGAGCAATTTGGTTTCTATCTTTAATCATTCTGTTGTAAACGCTTTGGGTCATTTCTTCTGAATATTTAATTTGGCGCGGAACAATATCAATAAGTTCAATGCCATAATCGGTTATGCCTTTTCTTGCTTCTTGTGCCATTTCCAAACTGAGTTGACGACGTCCTTTCTCAACGCTTTCCGGAGTTATTGATGTTTCTTGTATAGTTTCATCAGTATTTAGCAGTATGTTGCGGTTTTCTGTGATTAAATTGGAAGAGCGTACAACTTCATCTAATGTGTTTTGTCCTATAATCATTCTTGTTGCCGAATCAATAATATCGCTTAGACGATTGTATCCTGTATCAAGTGTTTTGAACGATTGATAAAACAAACGCGGATCTGAAATTCGCCAGCGAGCTGTTGTGTCTACAACAATATATTGTTTTTCTTTTGTAGGAATCGGTTCCGGATCGCCGTCAAGTGAAAGAATGCGTTTCGGATAGACGATAACTTCATCAATAAATGGAACTTTGAAATTAAGTCCTGCATCTTTATGCGAAGTAACAAATTGACCAAAACGAGTAACAACAACTTGTGTTCCTTCTTCTACAACAAATAAAGGCCCCATTGCTAGAAAAATTATGA
>JAAYQG010000158.1 GCA_012519415.1 Treponema sp.
ACCTTTTGGGAGTTCTGCACCCTTCTTGTCTGTCATAATAACCACCGGAAACATATCGTAGCAAAGATAAACATAAATATCTAGTGGTTTACAAAAAATTCGGTTTGCAGTTTGCTGCGAATTTAACATCTGCAACAAACTGATTTATTTACTACTTTTGAAGTCGTTTAATCAAATATGGAAGTGCTTGCTCAAATTTAACACCATACCAATGGTCTTTATCTCCAGCAGTTTTTTTAATTGCTTCAACAACAACATCAGCACCAAGACTTGCAGCTTCAAGCAAAGAGTTTCCGCGAAGAAGGCTGCCTGCAACAACAGAAGCATAAAGGTCCCCGGTTCCGTGAGAACTTACAGGTTGCTTTTCGTTAAAATAATATTCTGTTTTTTTGCCATCATAAACAGCAACACCAAGTTTAGTCGGATCAAAACTAACACCGGTTAAAACAACATTCTTTGTTCCAAGTGCATACAAATCTTTACACATTTTTTCAATAAAAGCTTTGTCGTAACCTTCTGCAACATAAGGCTGATTCAAAAGAAAAGCAGCTTCCGTAAGGTTCGGTATTATTACATCAGCCCCCTTACAGAGCTTTTTCATTTCTTGGGGAAAATCATCATCAAAACCTGCATATAGTTTTCCGTTATCTGCCATTACAGGATCAACAATTCTAATAGCACCTTTGCGGGCTGTTTTTTCCATAATATTCAAAATATGTGGAATCTGCGCCTTTGAAACATAACCTGTATAGAAAGCATCAAAATCAACTTTTTCTATAAGCCAACGCTCAAGAATTTTCGGCATATCATCAGTTAAATCGCGAAATGTCCAGCCGGAATAACCTGCAGTATGGTTTGAAAGCACCGAACTGGGCAAAACACCAGTTTCAATGCCGCACGCTGAAATAACAGGCAATGCTACAGTAAGCGAACATTGTCCTACACAAGAAATATCTTGAATTGTTAAAAGTCTTTTATCCATAAAAACCTCCGTTATGTATCGAAAATATAAAAAATCTGGTATGTTTGCTATACCCATTTTGTGCTATTTTTGATATAACCAGATTATGTTTACATGCGATTTTACAGAAAGAAAAGGTACAAGCCTAACAGACTTTCTAGTTCAAAAACTTAAAATCTCTATTTTATCAGGAGAATTTATGCCGGATGAAAAACTACCGTCTAAACGCTCCCTCGCCTCTCATTTGGGCGTAAGTGTAATTACTGTAGCAAATGCGTATGAGGAGTTAATTTCGGAAGGATATTTGTATTCATTTGAAAAACGCGGCTTTTTTGTTACAGACTTAGAAGGCTTGAAAATTCCCGAATCAAAAATCAACAAATTTAACGCAACTTCAAAAAGCAACTTAATACAGCAACCGAATTTTAAAGCATTTAAAAACAAAGAAAAAAAACCGCATAAACTAATAGCAAACTTTAGACAGAATAGCACAAGCTACGAGAAATTTCCGTTTTCTCTTTGGGCAAAAGTCATGCGTTCCGTGCTGAAAGAACCTCACGAATCGCTGCTTTCAATTTCCTGTCCGCAAGGAATACCGGAATTAAGAGCAGAAATAGCACTTTATTTGAAGCATTGGCGAAACATGAAAGTGTCTGAAGAACAAATTGTTATTGGAGCAGGTTCCGAACATATGTTTGGAATTTTGGTTTTACTTCTTGGGCGTAATCGCATTTTTGCAGTTGAAAACCCCGGTTATCCTAAAATTTCTTCGATTCTCACATTAAATGGAGCAAAAGTCAAAAATATTCCGGTTGATAATATGGGACTTAATGTTAAATCACTTGAAAAATCAAAAGCTTCTGTAGTCCATGTTTCGCCTTCACATCATTTTCCGACAGGGCATATTATGCCCATTAAACGACGGCATGAACTTTTGCAGTGGGCTTTATATTCAGATTCCGATGAGCAGCGTTTCATAATAGAAGATGATTATGATAGCGAATTTCGATTTACAGGTAAACCGCTTACAACTTTGCAAAGCCAAGACATGACAGGAGCAGTCATTTATCTAAACACTTTTTCAAAAACGCTTTCTCCTTCATATCGAATAAGCTATATGGTGCTGCCTTTCGGGCTAATTGAACAATATAAAAAGATGTTCAATATTTATGCCTGCCCTGTTTCAAGTTTTGAACAACATGCACTTGCCCGTTTTATGAACAACGGCTATTTTGAAAGTCATCTTTTAAGAATGAAAAATTATTACCGTTCTTTACGAAATGAACTTATAAAAGCACTTGGAAACGCAGGTTTTTCATGCCCTTTCCGCATTCATCAAGAAGAATCAGGGCTTCATTTTCTTGTTACGATTGAACTCAAAACAACAAAAGCACTTTTGCAAGAATCTTTTGCAAAAAACGGACTTGATATTCCTTTAATTGAAGATTTTATGTTTGAACCGGCAGAAGAAACTGAAATAAAAAACTCTTTCACGCTTGTTTTCAATTATTCAGGCTTGAAAAAAGAATCAATCACGCCAGCTATAAATGCATTAAAAAACGCACTCAAAGACCGCATGAATCATCCGCATGATTCCGTTTGAGCAAAATGTCTACAAATGCACAAATTGCACTTCATTTTGGCGAATATATGCCTCTAAATTAGACATAGAATTTACATACCCCAAAAATACAATCTCCGCTTCAATCTTTTTAACATAAAAATCTTAGACTTATTTACTAACTCAAACAAGTGATACTAATTTATTATGACCCAAAATTACAACTTTTGATACCTTGTTTTCGCTTTGTTTTAACTGATAATGAACCAAGCGTTGAGCAAAAACATAAAAATTGAACAAGAAACTAAGAGGTTGTTTATGGTTTTAAATTTTATTCTGGTTTTTATTCCAATTTCTATTGGAATGTCGCTTGCGGTTCTTACAAGCGGCGGAACTTTTGGCATTATTTTAGATGTTCCAAATTTTTTAGTTATCTTTTTCTGTTTTGTAATTTTGATTTTTATCTCTGGTTATGGAAAATATTTTCGCAACATCTTCATCTCTAAGAAAAAATTTAAAAATCTTTCTTTGGAGGAACTTCAAAAAACTGAACTTTCGCTTGATTTCGCAGAAAAAATCCTTTTGGCGATTGCTTCGTTTTTCACAATGCTTTATCTGATTTATCTTTTTGCAAACTGCAAATTCAGTGATTATAACTTTAACAGTTTTGGATCTGACATTGCGGTTATCATATTGCCGATTGTCTACATTTGCATTTTCTCTCTGATTATTGTTTCGATGAAACTCAAAGTTCATAAATCAATAATTCTTTATATGGCAGAAACAGATGAAAAAACAGATTTTTCAGAAAACCAAAAAATAAATGTTAAATTTGTGATCAAACTTGTAATTTCAATCTTTTTGTGTATTAGTATTTTCTGTGCCTATGATAGTATCAACATAAAATTCAGTTGGAGAAAGTATTCGCTAATCGGGCTTGTTACAGATTTTCCTTTCATAACAATTTTCGCTGTTACTGTATTGCCTCTCATTGCAATTTCTGAAAATATGGGAAACTACTTTAGATCAATTAAAACAATTTTCTCAAACAAGAAAATCAATATCAGTCAGAAAAACCAGTATCTTTCAGTTCTAAAAAATACAGCCAGACTGAACTGGTACACGGCTGTTTCATCAATGATGATTGGCTGGATAGGAATATTAAATTATCTTGAAGATAAAACATTGCTTTACATAAATATTGCGGTTTCACTTATTCCAATATTTTATGCAGTTATCTTGAATTTTCTTCTATTAATAATAGAAATTCGTGTGAATAAAGTTTCCGAATAGTTTTATGCTGATTGATTTGATATTTGTTACGCTAAGCATTTCTTTATTGACGGCACTCACTGCTAGAAAAACTGAAATATTATCTTGTTTTGCAAGAAATTCGCTCGTTGCTGGAACTTTAATATCTGCTGTTAAACTGATGATTATGGTTAGCAACCTTGAAGCTGCCTCGTCTGAAGAGCTTACAATCATAAAACTTTTAGTAATGATTTTAGTTTGTCTGCGCCCGATTTTGATTGGCGTAATCTACAGATTTATTTTTTGGATTGTTGAAAGAGTTTTTGACAAAAATTACAATGACGAGAATATTCTCGCAGCTTCAACCGCTTTAGTCAATGCGAAACATTTTGATTTATCAGCACTTTCTAGGCGCGAGATTGAAGTTGCAAGACTTGCCGCGAAAGGTTACACAAATGCACAAATTGCAGAAACATTGTTTGTTTCAACGGAAACTGTAAAAAGGCATATGTCGTCAATTTTTGAAAAACTCAAAATTAATTCCAGAAAACAGCTGATGTTGTAAGTTCGTCAAGCCCTGTAGTTTGCGCAAGGCGCAAACTGGCGAGGATTGGTGCGAAATGTGGCTTGCCCGGCATGTCAGCTTGAACTTAAGATTAGGCATCGAATTATTTAAAAAACCTACCATCGACTATTCTTGGTGTGTTTCCATTTCTACATAAATCTACGAAATCAGAACTCTGATCTGGAAGGGCAGATTCAACAGTAACCAGACCAAATTGGATTGGAAATGTTTTTGATAGTTTTTCTAGCCACGTGAATCCTTTCGTTTCGTCAACTACTATTCCAAGTATTACTTTCCCATCTTCAGTATAAAATGCCATCACCTGTCGCGGGTCGACACCTTTTTCATCTTCCCAATACAGAGAATACATAGCATTTTCTCTTGTTTCTAAAAAATCCAATAAGTCCCTCAAAGAATCAAATACTTTCTCAGGTATATCGTCATACAGGGGAAAAGAGAACTCTTCCGATATAGACTTGGGAGAACTGAGCATCTGATTGACAAAGGTCAATATCGTTTCTGTTCTCCTATCATTAATTAAAAAATACACTTCAACTTCACGCATTTTCCCTCTCTATCTCGTGTTAATCCCCGCACTGATGAATTGTCCATCCATGGTTTCGTAGTAATAATAAGGTTTATTGTTGATCGTAGACTCATAAATGCGCACTTGTACAGACTGACCATTAAAAAGCTTATAACCTGTTGTAATATTCGTAGCATTGCTTCGAACATTACCTACAGCCTGATTGAAAGCAGATTGCAGTTCAGCTGCTTTTGACTGAGACCAATTTGGTAAGCCAAATTCACTAGCATGTCTTGAATATGAATGCTGAAAAGCCTTCCTCTGCGCAACTGACATTTCAGCCCAAGGAGTTGTGTGTCCGATCTTTGCCACATTCCCGGCGGCACTAGCTTTTTTTCCATTTTTTACAAGGGCTGCGGCTTCATCTGTGTTTTTCAGTATACCCAAAACAGGCAATAAAGCTACTAAATCTAAGCTCGTACATAAAACATGTTGTTTAGACCATTCCCAGTTTACAAAATCAGCACTTAAATCCCGTATGTCTGCCAAAACATCAAAATTTAAAAAGCTCAGCAGTATCTGTATAGCAGTTCCAAGGAGAGTTACTTCATCCGTATAGTTTCCAAGTATGATCTGTTCAACTGAGCGTTGAATGTATGAATTACTGTTATTAAAATTTCCACTGCTATGTCCCCCGCTTGGGCTCGACAAATTCCCTGTACTAACCGGTGGTGCAGACGGTACTGATGGTGTTGGTACAGTCGGTGCCGGTGCTGCTGGAGCCGG
>JAAYQG010000159.1 GCA_012519415.1 Treponema sp.
CAAACGGATCCACATAATTCACTGGGTCATTTACCACATAAGCAAACCAGTTATTACCATCACGGATTGGGTCAATCGTTGTAAATCTAGCTTGATTCGGCGCATAATCCCTGAATCCGTAGTCGTACAAACCTGTACCGTTGTCATAAGCCTTGCCGCAGTAACCAAAGCTCATGTCGTTGTCAAGGTTTGACAAATATGGAGCACCGAAAGCGTCGTAGTTGTAATTAGCTTGTACATTGCCGTACTTATCTGTAACGTTTCGGACGCTGCCCAGAATGTCTGTGCCAAAATATGAAGCATTTCCGTCGGCGGTCATGGCGATTGGTTCGCCATAGGCATAAAGTACATACTCATTGCTTGGGCGGCTTCGGGTTTGGGCTGTTGCACCGGCTGCCGACGTGCTTGTAGCGTTTTCAGAGAACGGCACAAGAGGAGTATCATCAATGTAGCGGTAGCGTGTGCCTATTTCTGTGCCTGAAGAATTTCTGCTGTAAGCGTAGTGGGAAGGGTTATGATTCATTTTTCTTATTCCATCGATTAAAGAATTGCGTTATAGTTACAATTTCTATATTACTATATTTTTCAAGAACCAATAAATCTTTATCTCCGCTTACAATATATTGTGCATTAGAATCGACAGCGCATGAGATAAATTTATCATCATCAGGATCTCTACAGATATGTATATTATCTGTTTCAGGTATTATTTTCATTGCTGATACTATCTGTAGCAATGGAACCTTTATATGATTTCCGTTATATCTCTTTAATAGATGCTCTATCGTACTGTTGTACTCTAATATAATTGCAGCAGATGCAGCAGCTTTAATATTTTTATTGAGCAGCAATCTAATTAATTCAAGGGGTTTACCGCCGAAAAATAGTGCCGATGCAACAATATTAGTATCAATAACTATATTCATTTCAATGTCTGGAGCGTACTGTTTTTATTGCAGCTGATATATCGCTTTCCTTCATTCCAACTTTTTTTGCCCATGCATGTGATTCTTTTATCAGTTTGTCAAATTCTTTAATATTTGGTTCTTGAACAGGTTTAAGCAGGATATTTTCTCCATCTGTTAAGATAATAAATTTACAGCCGGTTTCCAAGGACATAGCATCTCTCAATGTTTTAGGAAGTACTATCTGTCCTTTTGATGATAAAGCAGTTACTTCTGTTTTTCTTTTCATAGCATCCCTCTTAGTAAGATATTCTTACTATAAATAGTATATATCCCTTTTTGTAAATTTTCAAGATCAATGGCTATTTATTCTCTTGTAAAAAAGCAATAAAAAACGCTATAATTTAAACATAACACAGCAAGACAGATATAATAGAAAACCTTGTAAAACAAGGAAATAGTAACAGAACTAAACATATATACATGGTACTATCTGTTTAATTTTTCTGATGCAACAGTTTCCTATGCCGGTAAAAATGTATCTGTATCTTGTGCCGATTTCTGTACCGAAGTACAGGGTTTGCGTTTGGGTTGGTGCTACGGAAGTGGATTTATCGGCAAACCCTGCCAGTTTGCGCAAGGCGTAAACTGGTAAAGGCTGGTGTGAGAAACTGCTTGTTTTCGGTTTATCTATTGTAGATTGTTCTGTCATGGATTATGCCTTTAGGACAGTCCATACAAGAAAAGACTTGTATGGACTGTTTATTTGATTTTAGCAGTGTGATTATTTAAAATATTGAGTTGAACCTTTGCTAAAATCTACTTTTAAGGTTTCTCTTCCAAAGCTTGAATAATCCAAATCTTTAGGAATTTCAATGAATTTGTTTTCATCGCTCATATAAGCTCTATATAAATAAACACAATAATTATCAGTATATTTTGCACATACTTCTTCAGCAGAAGCATCTTTAGTCCATGTCAATGAGTTCAATAACCTGCAAAATTCATTATAATTATCCAATATAGATAAAACATTATTATAATTTGTACCTGTTGCTTTACACAAGTCTTTGATTCTTAAATAACCAAAGCCTCCTTTATTAACTGAATTTTTATACTCTACATATAAAAAACGAACATCATTGACATACATAATTCCACCCCATTTACCAAAAGTTAAATTTGATTTGACATCCTGAAAGTATATTTCATGCCCATTTTTTAGTTTCAATGTAAAAGAGTATCCTAAACTATCATTACTAGCATCAAAATCATAAGATCTAACTAAAGGATGTTTTAATACTTTATCTTCAAATGTTTCCAGACAGCCAAAAGCAAAAACATTAGCACTGAGTATTAAGATAAAAACAGGAATAATTACTTTTTTCATTTTGTACATCCTCCACCTGTTGCAGGCTCTAAAATATCTTTTATTCGGCAAGCAAAAACAACAAAGGCGTTTCGCTAACATAAACCCTAATTTTAGATTAAGCCCAAACGCAAAACGCTTCTTGTATGGGTTATGTTTGCAATTAATTATTCATCAGAAAACATCGGTTCTGGTTCTTCAAAATAATTCCATCTTATAAAATTAACATGAATGTCTTTGGGCATGGTTTTTCTTACAAAATCATTATAATCAGTCTTTGAAATTTTAAAGAATTTGTTATACCTATTCCATCTTTCGTCATAGTAATAAAAATCACTTTTGTACGATTCCCAATCAGACAAATTTAATGGCGAATTTAATGACGAATCCGAAATTTCATGAGTTTTTCCTTGAAAGTTTTGTGGAAAATCTCCCAGCTTTTGTATAAATTTATACACTTCTTGATAATTGTTTATTATATCTTTGACATTTTTAATTTTTTTCAAATAAAAATTTAAATTATCAAGTGAGATTGCATTATTACTCAAATGACCTTTATAGGTGTCAATACCACCTCTACCTGATATTCGATAAGTAATATTCAGAGGTACTATATCACCAATCATTCTTATTGTAATATTTTTATTTTTCAAGTTAGATTTAACAAATTGAAATTCAAGATATCTGTTGTCTGTCAATTTAACACAAACCTTTGCATTGAGCCTATACCAAGACATTTTTACATCAACATCAACGACACCTTTGCATTTCAAAAGCTTTTTTTTCATCTTTTGTTCCAAATATTGTACGTATGGGTCATCACTTGGTTCAGAAGCAAAACATGAAACAGAAAAAAGAGAGAAGAGAATTATTGTTAGCATTAGCAAGATTGATTTTTTCATTTTGAACACCCCATTGAAAAGCCATTAAAACCAATATAAATACTGCCAGAACCGTTAAAGTTTATATTGCTAAAACTAATATTCTCATAAAGTATTCTCATAAACTACCCGTAAGACTTTAAGTAATTACAAGGAAACAACTTGTCCCAACCTTCCTTTGTTTTTGCATTAGGTTCTTTTTCAAATGCGTTTAGTAAGTAATCATGCGGATACGAGCAGCCTGCGCATGGCCGCTAAGGCCTTCCGTATCGCCGAGAACAGCAGCATCATTTAAAGATTGCAAATATCCGTCTGCCGACGAATCTTGAGTTCTAAGAGTTGTTACTGTTTTTAAGAAATGTCTTACAGAAAGACCGCCTGTATATCGTGCAGCCATTGATGTCGGCAATGTATGATTTAACCCTGCTGCATAATCGCCCAAAACTTCAGCAGCTTCATGCCCTATAAAAAGTGAACCGTAATTATGCACTTGCTCTATTAAATCAGCTCTATCTTTATTATTATCAAGCGCAAGTTCAAGATGTTCCGGAGCTTTTCTGTTTGCAATTTCGCCGGCTTGCGTAAAATCCTTTGTAATAATTATTTTTCCATGACGCAAAAGGCTTTCTCTTGCAGTTTGTTCAGTAGGCAGAAGCTTTAATTGTTTTTCAATTTCTTCAGCAACTTTTTTTGCAAGTTCCTTTGACGGAGTTGCCAAAACAGCTTGCGCATCTACATCATGCTCTGCTTGTGCTAACATATCTGCCGCAACCCAAGAAGGATTTGCGCTATCATCTGCGATAATAAACACTTCCGACGGACCTGCAACCATATCAATACCACACTGCCCGTAAACCATTCGCTTAGCTTCTGCTACAAATTTGTTTCCCGGCCCAACAATTACATCACAAGGGGGAATTGATTCTGTTCCGTAAGCCATCGCCGCAATAGCCTGAGCACCACCGCAAGCAAAAACTTTGTCCGCATTGCAGATTGTAGCTGCGGCTAAAATTCCTTTATCTGCGTAAGGAGCTTTTGAATTTTTGGGATTTTCACGAGGTGGAGTACAAAGAATAATTTCTTTACAGCCTGCTGCTTTTGCAGGCATTATGCACATAATAACAGAAGAAAGCAGCGGAAAACGTCCGGCAGGAACATAAACACCAGCTCTTTCTATCGGAATTATTTTTTGCCCCGTAAACAGCCCCGGAGCTATTTCCATTTCAAAATTTTCAAAAGAATCTTTTTGACGCAAAGCAAAAGCAAAAGATAAATCACGAGATCTGCACAATGCATCGTATAGTTTCGGATTTTGTTTTTTAAGTTCTTCTTTGGCATCTTCCAGCTCAAAATGCGGAATTTCTAAAGTTTCGGGGGATATTTTATCGAATTTTGCAGAATATCTTTTTATAGCGGAATCTTTTTTAGCACGAACATCAGTTATTATTGCAGCAACTTTTCCTGAAACATCAGAAGTTTCCACAGTATCTGAAAGCCTTTCCATCGTAAAAAAAGAATCATCGATGTTTTCAGCATAAATTATCTTAATAGTTTCCATGAAAAAATTATACATAAACTGCCTTTTTTATACTAGAGGAGTGGATATGAAAAAACTAACGCAAGCAGAGTGTCTTATTTACTTTTATTATAACTTGGGAATTATTAAAACGGGAGTTGCGTTTTCTAAAACAAAATTTCAAACAACTCAAAAAGATAAAATTAATGCAATAAAGTATTATACATTGCTTTCAAAGTCAAAAGATCAAAATAAAAAACTTTTGCTGAAAAAAAATAAAAACGCTTGAAGAATAATACAAAGAACATTATAAATTACAAAGTATAAAATAATTTCACCTGAAACAAAATTCAAATCCGGCAAAAACACATTCTCGTTTTTGCAGTTTAAACAATGTTTGGTGAGTGCTACCGTGCGAGGGAAAAATGAAAAAAAACATCAAAAATCTAGTTTCAATAACCGCCGTCTTGTTAATATTGATTTTCGCAATATGTTTTGTTTTCCGTCATGAATTGAAAACACTAAGTACGCTTAAAGAAAAATCTGTCGGCGTTTACACAATGACTTATGACGGAGATTACGGCTTTGATGAATTCTTGGAAACTGGAGCTTCAAGTGATTCCGCTATTGAAGCATTTGTTACAAAAAGATTACTGCACGGACTTCCAATCAAACTGAATGTTACAGACGCAGGCTGCACGGCATTTGTTTCAAAAAACGAGCACAACGATGTGGTTTTTGCAAGAAATTTTGATTTTAGTTATGCACCGTTTGTACAGGTTCACACAAAGCCTAAAAGCGGCTACGCTTCAGTTTCAACAGTCAATCTGTCTTTCGCAGGTTATAGCAAGGAGAATCTTCCCTCGTCTGGAATTGGAATCAACAATTTTCTGACTCTTGCCGCACCGTTTTTGGCGTTTGACGGAATGAACGAAAAAGGTGTCTGCATAGCTTTGCTTGCAGTGCCAGAAGTTCAGATGACTGACGACCCGAATAAAATTACTTTGAACACGACGACCGCAATCCGTCTTGTTCTTGATAAAGCCGCAAATGTTGATGAAGCCGTAGAATTGCTAAAACAGTACAACATTTATTTTTCAGGTGATGTTGACTGCCATTTCTTGATTGCGGATAAAACAGGAAAATCTGTTCTTGTCGAATATTACGATGGTGGTCTGCAAGTTGTAAAAGCCAATACAAACTATCAGATTGCGTCAAATTTCATCGCATATAAAGGCGTTAACATCGGCGAAGGCTACACAGAATTTGAACGCTACGAAAAAGTTGAAGAAACCCTGAAAAAAAATTGCAATTCAATTACTATGGAAGAATGTGAAAACCTACTCAATGCAATCGGCGTTTACGACGAAATTGACAAGCTTCAATGGTCTGTGGTTTATAATCTGACTGAAAATACCGGCAGAATCTGGCCACACCGAAACAGCAATGAAGCATGGAATTTTAGTTTGACAAAATAAAACCTCACGAAATCGAAATCGCTAACGCAATTTTAAATTTACAAAAGCATCGTTAAATTGTATTCGTTTTGGGCAGACGTTTTTTTTAATTACCAATGCGTATTATTGCTTTTCAAAGATGATATTTATATAATTGGTTTATTAAAGCTCCTTTCAACATTCAAAAATCAACACGGTTCTGAAAAATTTGGGACTTTTATGAAAATTCTTTTGGGAGAATAAAAAATGAAAATTGGTATTTTAGGTTATGGAAACCTTGCCAAAGGCGTAGAAAGTGCTATAAAAAACAATACGGACATGGAACTTTCTTGTGTTTTTACACGACGCGATCCGTCTAAAATAAAATTATTGTCAGAAAATGTTCCTGTTTTCAGCATAGATGATATAAAAAACTATAAAAATGAAATCGATGTCCTTATAATTTGCGGGGGAAGTGCTTTAGATCTTCCAAAACAGACGCCGGAATTTGCAAAATATTTTAATGTAATAGATAGCTTTGATACACACGCACGCATTCCGGAACATTTTGCAAACGTTGATAAAGTTGCGAAAGACAACAATCATATAGCATTAATAAGCTGCGGCTGGGATCCGGGAATGTTCAGCTTGGCGAGGCTTTACGGCAACTGTATTCTGCCAGACGGAAACGACTACACTTTTTGGGGAAAAGGCGTAAGTCAAGGGCACAGCGATGCAATTCGCCGTGTTGAAGGAGTAAAAGACGGCAAACAGTATACAATTCCCATTCAATCTGCATTGAATGAAGTGCGCACCGGCAAAAACCCGACATTAACAGCGCGACAAAAACATACTCGTGAATGTTTTGTAGTTGCAGAAGAAAAGGCCGACAAATCGAAAATCGAAAAAGCAATCAAAGAAATGCCTAATTATTTTGCAGATTATGATACTACTGTTCATTTTATCAGCGAAGAAGAGCTTAAAAAAAATCATTCAAACATTTCACACGGCGGGTTCGTATTTCGCACAGGAAAAACAGGCTGGAACAAAGAATACAACAATATTATAGAATACAGTCTTAAACTTGATTCAAATCCCGATTTTACTTCAAGCGTAATTGTTTCATTTGCACGCGCAATTTATCGCATGAACAAAGAAGGCATAACGGGCTGTAAAACGGTATTTGATATAGCACCATCATATCTTTCGCCGTTGAGCAACGAAGAAATTAGAGCTCGTTTATTATAACAAAGTCGGTTTTTCTTCATTGACTTTTGATTGGAGTATTTATGGATTCATTTATAGACAATGTAAACTTTTTTGAAGGGAATAATCCTGAAAAAATTGCTTTAGAATATGGTACACCGCTTTATGTTTATAACGAAAAAATTTTGCGAAACCGTATGTATAATGTTACTCAAGTAATTACAAAATATCCTTATACTGCAAATTATTCGGTAAAAGCAAATACGAATATTCACATTCTAAAGCTTGCCTTAGAAGAAGGGCTAAATTGCGACGCTATGAGCATTGGAGAAATTCAGCTTTTGTTTAAAGCCGGTTTTTCAGCAGAGCGAATTTTCTTTGTTCCGAACAATGTTGCCCCTTTCGAGCTTATTTTTGCAATCAAGCATAAAATTATGACAAGCTTAGACAGTCTTAGCCAGCTTGAGCTTTTTGGAGAATGTTGCAACAAGCTCAAACTTGCTTATGAAAAACGCACCTGTGCAGTTCGCATAAACCCCGGTGTTGGAGCCGGTCATTGCGAAAAAGTTATTACCGGTGGCAAAAACACCAAATTCGGAATTGCCGAACAAGATGTTCCGCAAATTTTTGAAATTGCAAATAAATATCATCTTACAATCGCCGGAATTAACCAGCATATCGGCTCACTTTTTATGCAGCCGGAACCATATTTAGAAGCAGTAACAAATATTTTACGAATTGCAATGCTGTTCAAAAATCTAAAATTCATCGACTTTGGCGGCGGCTACGGCATTCCTTATCATAAACTTGCAAACGAAAAAGATTTTCCAATGGAAGATTTCAAGAAAAAACTTGAACCGCTCCTTGATGAATTTGTTTCAAAATATGGTAGCGTTCCTTTGTTTAAATCTGAACCCGGCAGATACTGTGTTGCAGAAGGAGGCATAATTCTTGGGCGTGTTCACACAATTAAACAAAACGCCGACATCAAATATGCCGGAACTGATATAGGCATGAACGTTCTTGTGCGCCCAAGTATGTACGATAGCTGGCACGATATTGAAATTATCCGCAACGGAAAAATTGTTGACCGTGATAATTTAATGGAACAGACTGTCGTTGGAAACATCTGCGAATCCGGTGATATTTTGGCGAAAATGCGGCAGCTTCCCCAAATACAACAAGACGATTTGGTTTGTGTTCTCGATGCAGGTGCTTACGGTTGGAGTATGTCGTCAACTTATAACAGCCGTCCGCGTGCAGCAGAAATTTTAATCACCAAAAACGGAAAAATAAAAGTTATTCGCCGACGCGAAACAATTAAAGATTTAATGAAATTGTTTTAGCTAAAAACAGCATAAAATTTAACAAGCGCGCAAAGTAAAATCATTTTTTTTGATTTTCAATCTTTTTGATTATTTCATCTTTTGAAACTGCTTCATACGGCAAACCTTTTTTGCGTGCGTAATTTGATTTTATTTCTTCGCGTTTTAGTTCAATAGCAATTTTGAGTTGAAGCTTAAAATGTTCAAGTTGTTCACTATAAATAGGGCTTTTAATCTTAGGAAACGCATTCAAAATTCTAAGCATGCTTTTGCTTTTTTTGTTCAAAAGCTCAAGCCGTTCAATAAAAGAAGAAATAATAGGAGTTGTTTCTTCTTTTGCGCGTTGCTTCAAAGACTTGAACATATCACGAATGTTTTCATATTCAAACCAACTTTCTCCTGTAAACCTTTCCCTCAAGGTTATACTGAAATCTTTAAGTTCTTTGAGTTTTTTGTTAAATGATTTAAGTGAGCGAACGGTTATTATTAAATCTGTTATAAACAACATTGCCAAAACTATAGCTACAATTTCAATTATGGGACTTTTTATACTTTTTATAAAATATTCAATCGGCGGATGCACAAAACGAAGCGCAAGTGTTCCTGCTACACCGAAAATCAGCGAATTTAAAAGACAAACACGTCCGTTTATATTAAACTTGAATTGAGAATAATCCCACCAGCGATTGTGGAAAAGAATTTCCATAATCCATGATGTAAAATATTCAAGCACTGTTGTAACAAACGTTGCTGCAAAAAACAGCTCAATCCATGTATCCTTAAAAGGAGCAAGTAAAAACACAACAAGAATGCCGCCAACTCCATAAACAGGACATATCGGTCCATGCAAAAAGCCGCGATTAACAAAATGCTTTTCAGGAATTGAACAGTATATAACTTCTCCAATCCATCCCATAAAGCTGTATATGATAAAAAGTATAAAAAGCTGCTGAATATTCATCATTCACCTCAATTTACATATTTTATCTCAGAATGAACAACATCACAAAAAAATTTTAAAAAATTCGCCCGAACATTGAAAAATCCACGCGAAAATTTAAAATTCGGTTAGATTTTGAATTCAGTATTGCAGTTAATGTCCTTTTCCAGTATTTTATGAATATGGATGATTTATATCAAGTCTTAGGTGTCAATAAAAACGCTACTTCCGATGAAATAAAAAAAGCTTACAGAGAAGCAGCTTTTAAATATCACCCCGACAGAAACAAAGACAACGCCGCTGCAGAAGAAAAATTCAAAAAAATCAATGCAGCATATGCGGTTCTTGGAGATAAAGATAAACGTGCAAATTATGACCTTTACGGCTCGTCTGTAAATCAAACTTATCAAAAACAATACAACAACCAAAATCCATTCGATTCAGATCCATTTGAAGAAATGTTCAGACGGGCTTGGCAACAAAATCAGAGAAGATATACTTATACATATTATGGAAATAGCTCTTCTTCAAAAGAAAAGCCGCACAGAACAACAAAACGTGAAGCATTTTCTATGCTTTTACGCAACATTCTTACAGTTTTTTTAGGCGTGTTTATATGCGGCACAAGCTTCTTTTTCTGGATATTGGGAATAATGCTTATTTTTAATGGAATTTCTGGAGCCGTTCGTGCCATGCAGTTGCTTTTAGCTACAGGCAACAAAAACAATGGAAGCAAAGCTTAGACAAAGCTTGGGCAAAGCTTAGCGTTCGCGAACGTCTTGTTTTACGAAGCTTAACGCTCGCGAAAAATAATTCTGCCGCGGTTTAAGTCGTAAGGAGAGAGTGCAACACGAATATTGTCGCCTGGAACAATGCGAATGTAATGCTTGCGCATTTTTCCTGAAAGATAGGCAAGAATTACATGCCCGTTTTTCAATTCAACTTTAAACATTGTGTTTGGCAATGCCTCTTTTACAACACCTTCAACTTCAATAGCTTCTTCTTTCGCCACAAGTCCTCCAAAAGTTAAAAAACAGTGAAAAATATTAAAAAAAGTGCAAATAAAAATTGATTTTTTAGCACTTCACTCTTATAATTCTATGAATAAATGAAGACCTTTGTCAACATGGGAGTAAGCTATGGAACAAGATTTTAATTTAAAAATGAAAGATTCTTTAACAGAAATGAAAAGAGAAATTATTGCAACTTTGGCAGTTAATAATGATGATTTTAGAAAAATAGTTGATGACATGGAATCAAAAGATGTTGTTGATATTGCCTCTGACGCAATAGACAGCAAAATGCTTGAAACCTTTGGCAGCAAAGATATGAATCGCTTAAAACTTATTGATTCTGCACTTATGCGCATAGAACAAGGTAAATACGGCTTGTGTCTTAAATGTAGCAAAAAAATACCACAAGAAAGACTTGAAGCAATTCCTTACGCTTTTTTGTGCATAAATTGCAAAAGCGACGACGAGCGAAGAAACCGTTAGCATCAAATTCTTGACTCGAGCTTCTTAATGCAAAAGCCGAAAGTCCAGAACAGGACAAATGTCCCTTTCAAGTTTGCGAAAAAACGCAAACTTGAAAGTTTAGCATAATAATTCCAAATCTGTAAAATCAGCTTAAAGAATAATCAACCCATTCAATTTTATTGGTGTTTGTATAACGAAGCATTTTAGCTTTTGTGTATCCGCATTTTAGTGCAATTTTTTTTGCGCGGTCAAACGCAAAATCCAAATCATCGCTAGAGTGAGCATCTGAATTTATTACAATAGGAACATCATATGCAAAAAGCTCTTTTAGGAAATCTTCTGAAGGATATACATCGTCTATAACACCGCGCGCAATACCACCGGTATTAATCTCAACAAAACATCCTGCCGCTGAAATTGCATATGCTGTTTTTTTAATTTCTTCTTTGTACCAATTTTCAGATTCATCAAAAAAACAAAGGACATTGTTCCGTTTTCTAATTAAATCAGGATGCCCAATAATATCAAAAGAACAATTTTCAAGCATTTCTCTTTCAAGCGCAAAATATTCACAAACAGCTTCTTTACCATCATTTTTATAAAAATGTTCAAGTCCTTTTTTTACTTCTTCAATACTGCCGTCAACTGTGTAATGTTCTCCATTTTTAAAAACATAATGAACAGAACCTATAAGATAATCTGGATTAATTTTTTTGTAGTTTTCTTTTGTTGGTGCCCATAAGTCTTTTATATAATCCGCTTCAAAACCGCAAAAAATTTCGATTTCTTTTCTATACAAGTTTGCAAGCCTTTTTATTTCCGCAACATACTCAAAATGTTTATCAAAAGGAATGTGCCAATTAGTTTCAAGATTTTGTTTTTCAAAACCTATGCTGTGCCCCGAAAACCCAAGCGCAGAAAAGCCTTTTTTAATGGCAGTTTGAACCATAATTTCAGGAGAATCTTTGCCGTCGCAAAAAGTTGTGTGTGTGTGATAATTTGTTTTTTTAATCATTTGTTTCTATCCAATCTTCTGCAATTTTATTAAATTCTTCAAAATAAGCAACACATTCATCAAGACAAAGCTTGCAAGTTTGAATATTTTTCGCCTTTGATACAAGCTCCATTTGTCTTGCAGCATCAGAGAGTTTATTTACAGCCACAGCAGAAGCATTGCTGCTCAACAAATAAGAACAATGCTGAATTTCTAAAAAATTAGATGTTTGAACTGCTTCGGTGAGTTTTTCAAAAAGACTTACTGTCCGGCTTATAAAATCTGTAATCTTTTGTTTTACAACAGCTTTGTTGTTACTTGTTGCAACAAGCATTTCTGCCACATCCCAAACGACAGGATTATAAGAATCTTGTTTATTTGCACTTTTTGAAGGTTTTGCATCAACAAAATCTGTATCTTTTTCGAGCTTCGCAATCCATTTTTTTAAAAGCTCATATACTGTCTGCTTTTTAAATGGTTTTATAAGAATATCATTCATGCCTGCTTTGTAATATTCTTCAAAATCAGATTCATCTGTATTTGCTGTACAAGCAATAATAGGAATATTAATTCCACTTGAACGGATTTTCTGTGTAGCTTCCACGCCGCTCATTACCGGCATTTGAATATCCATAAAAATCAAGTCCACATTTGGATTAAGCAAAACAACGTCTGTTGCCTCTTCGCCGTTATTTACACAAATTGTTTCTGCACCAAATTGCTGAAAAAATCTGCATATCAATTTTTGATTTACAAGATGATCTTCTGCAATAATTATAGAACGATTCTTTGCAATCATTTTATAATCAGATGAATCTTTTGCTTTTTTTTCAGAATTATTTGAAGAAATATTCGATTTTTCTTCAATGTTTTTTTTGTTCTATTAAAACGTCAGTTTCATCTTCTACAGCTTCCAGCTCAAGCGTTTGTTCAGCATTTGCAATAAGCAGATTCAAAAGCTGTTTTTTTCTAATAGGCTTATAAAGATAGCCGTTAAACCATTTAAGACGCTTCATTTTTGCATCGCGCCCCATTTGTCCTTCCGGAATAAGCAAATAAAGCTTTGTGTTGTTTATAAGCGGATTGTTGTTTATTTCTGAAGAAAGCCGCCAGCCGTCCATTTTCGGCATAATCATATCAATAAAAACTTGCGTATATGGTTTTTGTGCTTCGGCAGCTTCGCAAAGCTTTTTCAAAGACTCTTCGCCGGAAAGAACAAAATCAACCGCGCTAAATCCAAGTTGTTCAAGTTTTTTCTTAAAGCTTTCTGCCGCACTCAAAAGGTCATCAACAATAAGAATTTTTTCATTGCTTATAACCGAATCGTCTAAAGTAATTGCTTCATTCTCAATGTTTTCAGGCAAAGAATATGGAAGACTAAAATAAAAAATTGAACCGCCGCCTTGATTATCTTTAACCGAAATTTTACCGCCCATAAGGTCAACAAATTGCTTTGAAATTGAAAGCCCCAAACCTGTTCCGCCGAATTTTCTTGTATTGGAAGCATCTGTTTGATAAAAATTTGAGAATAATTTCTGTTTGTCTTTTTCTGAAATGCCAATGCCGGTATCTTTTACAAAAAAACTTATTTCCTTTTTTTCCGGATTTGCAGAAGCAGAAATCTCAATATAGCCCTGCTGTGTAAATTTTACTGCGTTTTTTAACAAATTTGTAAGCACTTGTCTTGTTCTTGCAGGGTCGCCCATAATTTTTACAGGAATTGCAAAATCAATATCGGAAATTATTTCAATGTTTTTGTTATGTGCTTCAATAGCAAGCAAATCAATAGTCTGTTCAATCAAAACAAGCGGATTATACGGAATATTTTCGAGCTTAAAATGACCTGATTCAAGTTTTGAAAAATCAAGAAAATCATTTACCAAAGACAACAACGCATCTGCACCAAAATGAATTTGCTGAACATATTCGGTTTGTTCCAAATCAAGTTCGGTTTCTTTTAACATATCAATTGTTGCAATAATTGTTTGGATCGGGGTGCGAAATTCGTGTGTAATGTTTGCAAGAAACAGATTTCTGTTTGTGTCTTTTGATTCTTTTTTAGCCGACATTTCTTGAAAGTCCAAGCAGCTCTTGTGCTTTTTCAACAACAGCTTCCGGCTTTAGCGGTTTTATAAGATAGCTTTTTGCGCCAAGACTCAAAGCCTGCACAACAGACTCTCGGTTGCTTACGCTTGAATATACAATCACAACAGGCGGATGTTCCAAATCTTTTAAAGCTGTAAGGGTATCAAAACCGTTTAACCCCGGCATTAAAATGTCAAGAACAACAACATCGTACATTTTAGATTTTATTACAGCAAGAAAATCTGCACTATTTTCAAAAAGTTCAGATCTTGCATTTATAGCAGAAAAAGCCTTTTTAAGAACTGCCCTTGTAATTGAATCATCATCAATAATTGCAACTTTAATAAACATATCAACACCAGCATCTAATTCAGATTCATCGCTTTGAACAATGTCTGACTTAAAACGCATTTGAACAGAACCTTCGTCTTTTTCTTCTGTTGATGAAAGCAAGTGTATACTGGTCAATTCTGCAGTATCATAAACATCTTGTGTCTTGGGAACAACATCGCGAATAAAAGACGAAACATCTGTCGAGGTTTCAATTCCGCTAAATTCAGCATGACCTGCAAGAAGTTGCTTTGTGTATTTATCAAAAGTAAGAACTTTTACATTCTTATCTCTTACACGCGGGTCTGCCAAAATATTTTTGAAAAGCAGTTCAAGATTCATACCGTCAACAAAAGAAAGAGACAAAGCAGACATCATCAATACAATTTTTGGTGCTGTTATTTTGTTCGCAGAAATTAATTCTGAAATTCTATACCGTAAAAGCGTAATTTTTTCTCTGTTAAGCCCCTGTGAAATTTCTATAAAGATAATGTTGTTATTAACATGAATTTCAAGAATACATGGAGTTGTATCAATAGTAATAGAGGTTTGAAGTAACTGCCCGATTGTGTCAAAAAAAACATCTATTTTTATGGGCTTGTTAAAATATTTAACGATTCTAAAAGGAGCAAGTTGTGCTATCTGCCCATGCTCAAGAACAGGTCCGGACAAAATAACAGGGATTTTTGATGTGTTTGGGTTCGCAGCTTTGCGTACAAGAAAGTCAAGTAATTCTTCAAAAGAAAATGTCGCATCAAGAATAAGCAAATCCGGCAAAATCGAATGCATTTTTTTTGCTCCGTCATAACGGTTTAGAGCAGTTTCAACTACAATTTTGTCAGTAGAGAGTTTATCCTTTACATAATCCCTGAACAAAGGTGTCTCATCGATAATAAGTACTTGCTTCATAGCCATATAATACTCCGAAATTTCTCAACACACAAGCCTTTTGATTTTTGCATATACTTTTAAGATTTAAGCCAAGTGTTTTAACTCAAAACGCTCCTATATATAAATATATGTGAAGCGTTCGTTTCCTCTTATAAGTTTATCGGCAAAAGTTGAATTTTGCATATAATTATGAATTTATTCGGATTAAAATTTGCTATGCAAATTCGGATTTATGATGCAAATTTTGACTTTTATGTATTTTATAAATTGAGAACACCTAAGTGTTGCAACGCTTAAATATTGCAATATAAATTTAAACTTGAGTTAGAGGAAAGTTGTAATTTTTGAGATAGAGAAAATGCAAAACTGCTACAGCTCGGTTCCGCAAAACGAACGCGTTGCGAAACCGAAAACCTTGTAGCAGAAAGCAGAATTTATTTTACATATTTAAGCAAAGTAGAACCGTCTGCTGCTCCAACATCATACCAAACAACAAGAGAAATTCCTTCTTTTGCAGCTTGTCCTATTTTGATTGTAAAGTCAAAATTGTTTGTTGCATTAGGTTTAATATTTTCTCCAAGCACAGTGCCTTCAACGCCGTTTGCATCGATTTCAGCCCACCAGTTTACAGCCGGTGTGTTTTCAATCGCACGAATGTAAAGCTTAGCAATCTCTTTGTCTGCAACACATTTCCATTTAAAGTGAATTTCATCACCCGCAATCGGCAAATCATTGCCAAAAAGTTTTGTAATATCAACAACTTTTTGGTAACAAGTTGGAGCGGCTGTTCTATCTTGAACTCCATTTTCCCACGGATATTCAGCTTCAATTTGAACAAAAGCTGCATCTTTTGAAATATCAAATTCAAATTTCTTTGGTGTTTTTCTTTCTTCTACCGGTTTTGCACCTGTTACAGATTGTTTAACACGTTCAAACTTAAACGTTACGCCTTTGCCGTTCTGACTACCGTAAGCAAACTGCATTGTAAGGTTTCCACGACATGGATTTTTAAGCACGCCCTGAAAATGACCTTCAACAGGAACATTTGCTTTTATACCAGAAAGAGTCCATTCTTTTTCTTCTTGAAGAACTGTCCAGTAACTTGCAGCAGCACTTGTATCAACGAGAGCCATAGTAAGAACATCTATATCGATTGGAGAAGTTAACTTAAAATAAACATCAACAACATCGCCCTTTTTGGGCTTGTTTGTCTTAATAAGCGGAGTCCAATCTGCATTTGCCTGAAAATCGGTTTTTTTAGCTTCGCCATACTGGTTTGGAACAATTTTAAGTTCTGTACATGCATCTACAACATCAAGAATATAATGAGATGCTGCAACCGGAGCTTCTTCTTTCTTTGACTTCTTCGTTTTCTTTTTTGGAGCTGCAAAAGCAGATCCAACCATCACAGCCATTAATAAAACAGCAATAGAAACTTTAAACGATTTTTTCACATAAACCTCCTGAAAAATCTCTTTACAGTTGAATGTAAGTTTATCATACATTTTTTATAATGCAATTTTTTTGTTGCAAAACTGCATAACCTTAGGGAATTCCGACTATAAAATAAACATAATAAATCGTTTAACGGTATCGTTTTATATTTAAAAGCTTGAAAATTTTCACTTTGAAAAATTTGTGCCGGATTTAAGTTATCTTGTTTATTATTCGCTGTTTTGTTAAACTCAATTTTATGAAAATAGAAACAAAATGCCTTCATTCAGGCTATATGCCCAAAGACGGCGAACCGTGTACAATCCCAATCATTCAGAGTACAACATATCGTTATCATTCATGTAATGCTGTTGCAGATATTTTCGATGATCCGACGTTAGGTGCGATTTATTCACGTTTTTTTAATCCTACTTGTGATGCGGTTGAGAAAAAAATCGCAGATATGGAAGGCGGCGTTGGTTGTATGCTTACTTCAAGCGGACAAGCAGCAAGTCTTCTTGCGGTGCTTAATCTTTGCTCGGCCGGAGATAGTTTCATTGCCTCAACAAATATTTACGGCGGAACAATAAACCTTTTCGGTTTTACGCTCAAAAAACTTGGTATTGAATGTATCTGGGTTGATTCGGAAGCAAGCTATGAAGAAATTTTATCAAAATTCAAACCAAACACAAAATGCATGTTCGGAGAAACAATTTCAAATCCGTCGCTTACTGTTTTAGACTTCGAAAAGTGGGCAAAAATCGCACACGAAAAAAAAGTTCCGTTTATAGTTGATAATACTTTTGCGACGCCTGTTTTGTGCCGCCCTTTTGAATGGGGCGCAGATATTGTTGTGCATTCAACATCAAAATATATGGAAGGTCATGCAGTGCAAATCGGCGGCGCAATTATAGATTCCGGCAATTTTGATTGGGCGGAAGCATATAAAGCAACAGGAAACTTTGCCGATTTTATTGAACCTGATGAAAGTTATCACGGACTTAAATATGTAGAAAAATATGGAAAAATGGCATACATAATAAAGACTCGTTGTCAACTTATGCGCGATTTTGGTTGTTTTCCGTCTGCACAAAGTGCATTTTATCTGAATTTAGGGCTTGAAACGTTGCCGTTAAGAATGGAAAAAGTTTGCAAAACAGGGCTTATAGTTGCAGAACATTTTGCAAAATCAAAAAAAATTACAAGCGTAAACTACCCTGCCATGAAAGGCGACAAATTTTACGAGCGCGCCCAAAAATATTTGCCGAAAGGCTCTTGCGGAGTTATTTCAATCAGCGTAAAAGGTGGAAAAGAAGCTGCCATACGTTTTATGGATGCCTTAAAGCTTTCTTCCGTCGAAGTTCATGTTGCAGATATTCGAACGTGCGTTTTGCATCCGGCAAGCGCAACTCACAGGCAACTTTCGGATGAACAATTAAAATCAGCAGGAATAGACGGCGGAATGATTCGCTTTTCATGCGGTCTTGAAAATGTAGAAGATATTCTCAAAGATATAGACTGTGGACTCGCTGCAATTTAATAACTTTATATAGTTGAATCACAACCGCCGAAAACGATATAAAAACTTCCCGTGTTGTTTGCTCGTTAGTTTCAGAATTGTATAAAATAATCCGATTATTTTATAAGATGAATTGTTTTTCCAAAAACAAATGAAAACTTTTCTGAATATATTTAGGCATTCACATTATTTAAATATTTATAAGGACTCTAATTTATATGATACGATTCAAGTCTGTAAGAACAGTCGCTGCAACGCTGATGATGTTTTTTTTAGTTTTTTTTGTATTTGTTAGTTGTTCAACAGCTTCTGCAAAAAAACCATCGACATTAAATCAATCCGGAAAACATATTTCTTCTTCTACATTTAGCCAGCACGGTTTTAGGCTTGTCGAGCAAAAACAAATAGAAATGGTAAGCGGCACTGCATATATACTTGAACATATAAAAAGCGGTGCTCAAGTATATTATATCGCTAATGATGATGAGCATTTGGGGTTTTCAATTTCTTTATCTACACCTCCTGAGCTGGATAATGGTGCAAATCATATTCTTGAGCATATGACTTTAGCTTCTACACGCTCTTATCCGGGCAAAGAAGTTTTTTTCGGTGCTTCAAACACAACACTGAACACATATATGAACGCTTCAACATCGGCAACATATATTCAGTTTCCATTTTCAACAACAGACGAACGACAATATAGACAGCTTGCAGATTATTATATGTCCGCCGTTTATGAACCGACTCTTGATGATTATATTTTTATGCGAGAAGGTTTTCGCTATGAAATGGCTACAAAAAATTCGCCTCTAACAATAAACGGCATTGTTTATAATGAAATGAAAGGCGCAAATTCAAATATTTTGCGCCATGCAAATGTAGTAATGAGAGAATCTCTTTTCCCGGATACTGTTGTAAAAAACGATTCAGCGGGAAAAGTTGAAAACATTCCAACATTAACAGCTGATGATCTTCGGGAATATCACAAAACTTATTTTGTACCGTCAAATTCAATTATTGGAATTTACGGCGAGCTTGATGTTGTATCTTTTTTAGATTTTCTTGATAAACAATGGCTTTCAAAATATGAAAAATCTATTTCTCTTGTAAAAATTCCGGAACAAAAACCGTTTTCTAAACCAAAGTCCGTTTACAGGACTTTTCCGGCACCTTCAAATTATGATTCGGACATCAAAGCGGTAATTTCTAAAGGTTATGCACTTACAGGCATTAGCGACAAAGAAATACCGGCACTTTTGCTTTTGATAAATATTCTTAACAATAACAATTCTCCGCTTATGAAAGAGCTTGATAAATCAAATCTTGCAGACAGTTATTTTTTGAATGTTTCAATGGCAACAAGGCAGCCGCAATTTGAAATTATAGCACAAAATATTTCTCCTCAAAAAGCGAGCACTTTTGAACATATTGTTGTTTCTGCATTAAAAAAAGTTGCTTTTGAAGGAATTGATCCGGATTTATTTGCTTCTGTAAAAGCAGATTTTTATGCAGGAGCGGTTTTAGCTAGAGAAAACACAAGAATAGGTCTTGATATTTTAGGAAGCATGGCTATTGGAGAAATAACAATAGGCTCAAAATATGCAATCGCAACTTCAAATTACGATGTTCAAAATGTTTCAATACAGAATGTTTCAAAAGTAGCGGAACGTTTTTTAGTTAACAACAATCATAGTGTGCTTGTTATTATAGACCCAAAACCAGGGCTTGGTGAAGAACAAGAAAAAGCAGAACAAGATAGACTTGCAAAACTTAAATCTTCATTATCTGAATCTCAAATTAACGCAATTATAAGCCAAACAGCAGCCTTTAATGCATGGCTAAAAAGCAAAGATGAAAAAGGTCAAGAAAGCATAAAAAAACTTCAAGTGCTCACTCCGGAAAATCTGAATATAAAACTGCCTCAACCTAATATAAAGGAAGAAACTTGGAACAATGTGCGCCACATTCACTCTTATGCAAATGGACCGGCATTGCGCACAACATTTTATTTAAATCTTTCAGAATTAACACCGGAAGAACTACATTATGCAAGCCTTTACATGACACTTACAGGAGAACTTCCGGCTGGCACAATGACAGAAGAACAAGTTGATTTTCAACTAAGTATGCTTGTTTTAGGTTTGAGTACAACAGTTGAGCCTTTCTACACAAGCTATGAAAGAAAATACTCATATCCTGTTATGAATTTAAGCTGGTATACGGAGTTGAAAAATGCAAAAAAAGCAGAAGAGCTCGTATCAACAATACTTTATGATACAATTCTTGACCCTGTGCGAATCAAAGTTCTTATTTCAATGGAAAAAGCTAGAATAGACCGAAGCTTGCAAAGCAACGCAGCTTTTTATGCTTTAAGCAGAGCCGGCGCAGCTTGTGCAAAAAGTTATGCACTTTACGATCATCTGTACGGTATTCCATATTATTTGTTTGTGCAAAAAGCCTATAGAGAAGTAAGCAAGAATCCATCTACAATTATTGAAAAAATGCTTAAAGTTAGAGATAAAATGCTTGTTTCAAATGCTCCAATAATCATTACAGCAGGAACAAAGTCAGAACCAGCTTCTAATGCCGGCAAAACATTAACAAAACAACTTGGCGAATACACAGGAGATATCTGCACAAATTATACAAAAATTGCACAGCCTCCCAAAAAAGGAGCCTTCATAATAAAGGATTCTGTAAGTTATACGGTGTCTGCACAAAGCATTCCGTTTGAAAAACTACAAGCATTTTTACTTGCTTCAGATATTCTTACAAATGAATATTACATACCTAAAATTCGCCTCGAAGGAGGAGCTTATGGAGCAAGCTCAAACACGGATCGCGTTTATTTTTCGGCCTACTCTTCAAGAGATCCTAATCCTATGCGTAGCCTTGAAATATATAAAAAAGCAAATAATGTAAAACTCGATATTACAAAAGATTTTCTAGCACCTTATGTGATTGCACGATACGGAATAACAACTGCTCCTATCGGACTTTATTCCGAAGCTTTTATTAATGCCATTAATTACATACGAAACTATAGCATAGAAGATAGAAAAGCAGCCTTTGAAAAAATAAAAAACACAACCACTACAGAAATTGAATCTGTTATAAAAGAAATAAATTCATCCGAATGTTATATTGTGTTCACAAATGAATCAACTTATAAAACTTTAAATATTCAGTTTGACGAAGTTATAAATCTCGCAAATGAAGGAAAATAATAGTGATTGATTTTTTTGCAAAAACTCTTTCTGATTTTGGCATAAATCAAGATACCGTCCCTTTATTTGAAAAATATGCAAACGAACTCAACCTTTTTAATTCAGCATATGATTTAGTTGGAGCAGATTCTGTTGAAGATATTCTAAAAAAACATATTTTAGACAGTCTTGCTGCTGTTACGATTCTTAAACAAATATTTGAAAAAATAGAAAATCCATCTCTTTTACGCCTTGCAGACGTTGGTTCCGGCGGCGGACTTCCTGGAATTCCTTTAGCAATTGCATTTCCGGAAATTTCCGTTACATTAATAGAACGAATGAGCAAAAGATGTGCTTTTCTTGAGAACTCTGTTCTCGCACTCGGCTTGAAAAACGTAAAAGTGCTTAATATTGATGTAGAAAAAGCTCCGCAAAAATCTTTTGAAGTTGTTGTTTTTAGAGCATTCAGACCGTTAGACGAAAAAATGATTAAAACACTTAAAAAACTAATTACCGAAAACGGCTACATTGCAGCTTATAAAGCGAAGAAAGACAAAATTATTGCAGAAATGTCCGCAATTTCAGAATTTATTCCATCGTGGAGCATAAAACCACTTAATGTTTCTTTTTTAGGTTCAGGCAAAGAAGAAAGGGAACGAAACCTAGTGATAATACCGGAAATTTAAGGAAAAGGGAAAATTCCAACTCAGAAACGAACTTTTCCTTTTTCTTAACCATTTCCTTCTTCGGCACTGTTTAAGAACATTTCATCCCTAAAAACCCCAAGCATAATTTGCAAATTTCGCGGATTTGTAAATTATGTATTTGTAGTGTTTTTTTCACATTCTATCTTGAAGCGGAGGTGCATTCTCACTAAAATAGCAGCATGAATTTTATGCAAAGAACCGTTACTTGCGGCGGATTACGCAAGGTAGACGACGGCAAAACCGTCATTCTCAATGGCTGGATTCACCGTATCCGCGAACATGGCGGTATTTCATTTATTAACTTACGCGACCGATATGGTATAACACAAGTTGTAATCGACAACGATTCTCCGTCTGAATGTGTAGAAACAGCAAAATCTCTGCGCATGGAATATTGTATTGCAGTTAAAGGCAAGGTGCGCACCCGACCCGATTCAATGATTAACAAAGATATGGCTACCGGCGAAATTGAAGTTGTTGTACAGAAAATTGATGTACTCAACAAGTCCGAAGTTCTACCGTTTATGATTGATGAAGTAAATAAAGACGGCACACCTGTTGTTCCAAATGAAGATTTACGCTTAAAATATCGCTATCTTGATTTACGCACGGCTAAAATGCAGCAGTATATCGCTTTACGTGCAAAAGTAACTCTTGCAGTAAGGAACTATCTTTCAAGCAATAATTTCTATGAAATAGAAACTCCGACATTTATCAAATCTACTCCGGAAGGAGCGCGAGATTATCTTATTCCTTCAAGACTTTATCCGGGAAAATTTTACGCGCTTCCACAATCGCCACAACTTTATAAACAGATTCTTATGGTTGCAGGTTTTGATCGCTATTTTCAGATTGCGCGCTGCTACAGAGACGAAGATGCTCGTGGCGACAGGCAACCTGAATTCACGCAAATTGATATTGAAATGAGCTTTGTAACTCGAGATGATGTTCTTGAAATGACAGAAGGTTTGATGGGTGAAATTTTCAAAAAAACAATGAACATTACATTGCCTACTAATTTTCCGCGCATTGCATATGATGATTCAATTGAATGGTATGGAACAGACAAGCCGGAACTCCGCTTTGATATGAAAATGCAAAACGGAAACTTCATGGCTGATATTGGAACATTTCAAGCATTTAAAGATGCAGTTGCAGCAGGCGGAACAGTAAAAGCACTTGTTGTTCCGGATGTTGCAGAAAAATATTCACGTAAGCTTATTGAAGAACTTGAAAACACTGCAAAAATCTATAAGTGTCGCGGCCTAGCATGGATGAAAGTCGGCACAGAAAATATTCTTGAAGGCGGCATAAGTAAATTTTTTGAAAACAAAGGCGAAGAAATCTGTACAAAACTCGGTGCGAAAACGGGCGATTTGCTTTTGTTTGTTGCTGATGCAAAATCAAAAATTGCATGCGCTTCTCTTGGTGCAGTGCGAACAAAGCTTGGAAAAGACCTTAAATTATGCAATCCGGACGAATTCGCTTTTGCATGGATTGTTGATTTTCCAATGTTTGAATGGAACGAAGAAGAAAACAAATGGGATACAGCGCACCATATGTTTACAATGCCGCAAGCACAATACCATGCAACACTTGAAAGCGACCCGGCTAGCGTAAAAGGCGATTTGTACGACCTTGTTTTGAACGGCTATGAGCTTGCGTCAGGCTCAATTCGTATACATGACCCTGAACTGCAAAAGCGTATCTTTAAAATTGTAGGATTTAATGAAGCAGATGGGCAGAAAAAGTTCGGGTTTCTTACAGAAGCATTTAAGTACGGAGCACCTCCACACGGCGGCATTGCACCGGGACTTGACCGACTGCTTATGATTATGTGCAAAGAAACTTCAATCCACGAAGTTATTGCATTCCCAAAAAACAGCTTTGCAGTCAGTCCTATGGACGAATGTCCGGCAGAAGTTGACCAAAAGCAGCTTGATGATTTGCATATTTCAATCAACATTCCGTCTGAAAAATCGCAATCTTGATTCAGTAAATTTTGATTCAATATTTTTTGAAAATATAATTTGCTATTATTAAAATTAGATTTTTTATTAATTGTTTTGTGCGGAAACGTTTATAAACTATAAAAACAGTCTAAAGAG
>JAAYQG010000160.1 GCA_012519415.1 Treponema sp.
TTCAGTTTTTCGCAGTAAGGAATAAAGTTGTTTCCTGCCGCATATTCTTTTATACTGAATAAATCAGGAATTTCTCCTGCACAATTATGAGCTCCAGCCCAAGAAGTTCCTTTTGAAAAAAAAGAGACACCGTTCGAAATACGAACATATTCATCTTGGTTTTCAGGATTATCAATACATTGATAGACCGTTAAAAGAAAATTTCCGAAATCTTTTTCAAATGAAACTTTGTTCCAGCCTAAGCAACGCGTATCATTTTCGATAAAAATGGGAATTTGTTTCTTTCCGATAGTTTTTGGCAGTTCAGTTGGTGCTTCAATTTTAAAAGGATTTGATGCAATAATACGATTGTTTTCAGTGTCGCAAACTCCGGGAATTGCCAGACCAACAGCAAAAACATCATAAGCACATTTATTTATAGTTTCTGTAAGTTCTTTGTTTATAAAATCAGATATTTCCGGCTGAGAAAAAGCCCATGACTTTTTAAATAAAATTGCTCCTTGAATATTGCATATAACTAAATGTTGATATTCAGGTTGTATTTCAACACCTGCAACATAAAGGCGGTCAGCATTCAAATGCAGAGGAATTTGTTTTGCAAACGGGTCTTTTTTGATAAGCCAGTTGTCAGAGGTTAAATAGTTGATAATATGAGTTACCATTGCTTTATCAATGCTTAAAAGACAACTTAGTTCTTTTCTCGTTATTCCTGGATTTTGATAAATCAATTTTAAAATTGAACAAATTTGCCAATATTTTGTTTTGCCAAATGTCATCTTGTCCTCATTTTATAGAAATTATTATTTGTGCGGAATGTTTAATTCCATAGCACAAAAGCCAAGAAGCCACTTGTATCTTGCAACGAGTGAGTAGTTTTGAGCAAGTAAATCTTTGAATCTGTGGCAAAGTTGTTGGCTGCTGATAACTGAATAGCAGGACAGTTCATCTTGCATAAGCATAGTAACTTATTTATTCTACATATACAACTGTGGTCTTTATGTTGTACTGTTTTTTCTAAAACTATTCTACTGATTTATTGAAAATTTCTATTTTTCCAAAACAAAAAGATATTCTGAAACATGAATATCTCTACTTCGTAAATTTCTGCTTCCACGAAATGTGTTATATGTAATTTCTATAGTTTTTAATTTTCCGTAGTTTTTTAACATTTCTGACATTTCATTGAATGTTATGAAACCTTCCGAGTTATATGAAATAATAACGAACTTGCTTGACAAATTTGCTATTATTTCTTCCATCGATTTCAATGCAGAATAAGGCTTGTTAAATGAAGAACGGTTCCAATCTTGTGTAATTCCGCTGATTTTACTGATTTCTACATCAAGTTTGTTTTTGAGAATTAAATTCAGCATAAAATAATTTGAACCGTAAGGATGTTGGTTGTATGGCGGATCAAGGTATGCAATATCCAAATCTTTTAATTCTTTTGAAAGTTCTACAGTATCTTTTTGATAAATTTCAAGATTCGATTCAAACTTACTGAATACAGGTTCTTTTAATTCTATTTTTCCGAAGATTCTTGTAAGTGCATTTTTGCCGGTAGCTCCAAAACAACCTATTCCTGTATTTTTGTCTTTGTAAAAGCCTTTAAAAACTCCGCTTGTATTTACATGAATAGACGCTTCGGTTATTAACGGAGCGAGAAAGAATTTTTTTAATTTTTCATCCAGCACAACTTGGTCTATTAAGTTTCTGTAAGTATCTATTAGGACTGCATTTTCGCGTGTGTAAAAAACCCTTTCGCCTTTTAAAATATTGTTGTTATTTTGCGGCGCATAATTTTTAGCGATTATGCCGGGGAGTTTTTCTTTTTCACAAAGCTCTTCTATTTCTTGTCGAAGCGAGGAATATTTCTTTTTAGGAAAATCATTTTTATTTGTTAGGTAACAGCTGTTTATTACAAAAGAATAATTTTCCAAGTCATTTACAATTAGTTTTGAAGAATGTTTTTTGAGCATTCTCGCAACAATTCCTGAACCGGAAAATAAATCCGCACAAACTAATTTATCTTTTTCTAGTTTTTGTGAAATTATTTCTACTTCTTTTTCTATGTTTCCGATTAAGCTTCGTTTGTTTCCAAGATAAGTTATTATCTGCGTAGTAAGGAAATCTTTGTTTTCTTTAAGTTCGAGCATTTTTCTATTTTTCCATTTCTATTTTTAAAAATTTACCACATCAGTGCTCAGTGCTCGTATTTTTGCGCAAACGACAGCAGTTGTAAAATTGTTCGGCGAATTCTTTAAGTGTTTTGGTTATACACTTGGCGAATTAAACTAATTATGTATTCAATATCATTATCATCAGAAACAGTGATTTCATAATCACCATTTCCATGATGTCCGATTTTTGAAACATCTCTTGTAATTCTTTTAGAATCGTCAATTTTACCAAGAGATATATTTAACCATATTTTTAATTGATTTTTTTGTATTGCAATATCACAGATATTTGTTTTTCGCATGAATGCAACATATAATTTTGTTGGTTTAATGAAAATATCATCGGCAATATTTAATATCATACCTTTTATTTTCTCATATAACTCTTTCGTTTCTTGGCTTGCGAAATTTATATGCTCATCTTCTGTGTATACTTTAATTTCTTTATTAACTGCTTCAATAGTATCATCTAATTTAGAAATTGTTTTTATGGATTCAACGGTTCCTTTAGTTTGTATCTGAGAAAAATGGATTGTATTATTTCCATATTTTTTTATTTCCCATAATTCTATTGGCAAATCTTTAAAACCAATTGCTTCTTTTTGATAATTTGTAAATGACGGAGCAATAAAAATGACTTTTGATTGAGACCAATCAACATCTGACCGTTTTAAATTTTTTCCAGTCGTTTCATTGTATTCCAGAATAAAATCTGATTTATGATTAAGCATTAACGAGAGATAAGCATAGCCTTGATCAATAACACTAAAGTTTTTATCTCGTTTATATTCAATTATTATAAATGATGATGTATTCTCATCAAAAGCTAATGAATCTAATCGAAAGTTTTCAATCGAAAACTCAGACCTAATAAA
>JAAYQG010000161.1 GCA_012519415.1 Treponema sp.
AAATTTGGGGTTTATGTTAGCGAAACGCCGAAGTTTGCAGTTTAATCAGACGTCCTTGTCTGATTAAACTGCCGAGTTTTGTTTCTCAAAACTCGTTATGCGTGGGTACTGCATCCGTGCAGTGCGGTTTTGTACATATGTAGGCATGATTTTGCGGAGCAAAAACTTGAGGCTTGGGCGTTCGAATAGCTTCCCTAAAAGGCTGTTTTTATCTATAGTTGAAGCAATTTTTTGGGGGAAATGATGATTTTTGATATAATTTTTATCTGCTTTAAGCTACTCGGTGCTTTGGCTCTTTTTATGTACGGTATGCAGTTAAGTTCTAATGGAATTCAGCGTGCAGCGGGCGACAAGCTTCAGGGAACTGTCAACTTTATGACAAAAAACCGCTTGTTTGCAGTTTTTACCGGAATGCTCATTACGGGATACAATCTTCCTCTGCCACGACTGTAATGGTTGTGTCGTTTGTAAATGCCGGATTGCTCACCCTTTTTCAAGCGATAGGCGTTATCATGGGTGCCAATATTGGAACGACATTGACCGGCTGGATAATTGCCGCAGTCGGTATTCAAAAATTTTCAATCGCATTGCTGGCTGTTCCCCTTTTTGGTGTCGGCTTCTTTATGTCTTTGATGAAAAAGAACGGAGATGCATTTGTCAGTTACGGCGAAGGTTTTATGGGTTTTGCCATGATTTTTCTCGGACTCGAGTATCTTTCTAAGGCAATTCCAGATCCTTCGGGAGATGCACTTTTGTTTCTCGCGGAATTTGCGAATAAGGGCTAGCTTGCAATTGTAGTTTGTGTTATTGTCGGCACGATTTTTACCATGCTGATAAATGCATCAAGTGCTACACTTGCAATAGTTATTGGTCTTGCTTCTAAAGGAATTATTAACTTTGAGATGGCTGCTGCAATTACTCTCGGTGCCAATATCGGAACAACGTTCGATTCCTTCCTCGTTTCGCTTGGTGCTAACACAAATGCAAAAAGAGCAGCTTGGGCGCATATTATGTTCAACGTAATAGGAACTGTATGGGTTGTCATTGTATTGCGACCTTTTATTCGCTTGGTTGACTGGATAACACCAGGAGAGATTGATGCAGCAACTGCCGGCACTCATATTGCAATGATGCATACCATGTTTAATCTTGCAAATACGTTAGTTCTTTTACCTTTCGTCAAACAATATGCAAATCTTCTCGAACGCATAATAAAATCGAAACCCGGCGAAGATGACCTTGCAAAACTGCACTACCGACCGGCTACATTGCTTGCAAGTCCAGAATTAAATCTTGCGCAAGCACGCTCAGAGCTTGCTGAACTTGCGCGTATTGCAGACACTTTGTTCACGCGGCTACGAAGTGAACTTTTGGAAACAAACGGATGGAATCCTGAGCGTCTTGAGTATTATGAGCGGCACTGTGCCTACACAACTTCCATGAAGGAAGGACTTTCTAAATTCCTACTTGAAATTGCACGTCAGGATATTTCGGACAAGACACACGATAATATCAGTCTATTGATTCGTTTAGTTAGTGATTTTGAAAATATGTGCTATGCCTGTTTTTCCATAGCTTCTATAAAGGAAAAAGGATCTCGGAAGAATATGTTCTTTGGAGAGGAAGAGATTCAGCAGCTTGAGCCCTTTACTGCCCTTACTCATAATTTTCTGTTATTTAGTAAATCAAAAATCGGCAAGCCGCTCAGTGAAGAAGATCTAGCACTCGCAGTCGATTATGAAAATCGCGTAGACGCTTGCCGCTCAGAGCTTAAAAAGCTTGCTCGCAGACGTATTAAAAAAGGCTCGGACGTTAAAGCCGAGCTCATGTTTATAGACCTTATCCGACATATAGAGAAAATCGGAGACAATGCCTATTCTGTCGCAGTAACACTCCGCGAGATGAAATAGGCAGTAAAAAAATTGACAAGCGATTTTACGCCTTTTTTTTAGAGAACTTTCTTCCCAATGCAACGAAGAGGTGAATCAGAACAAAAAGTGCTCCCATAAAAACAAAAAGCACAATCATCCCGACAACAAGAAGTGTTACTGTTTGTGGTAATATATCAAAGTTCATAGTAGAATTCTCCTTTAGATTATAAAGCTTGCATTAGCACCGGTACGAGTGCGAGCACAAGGCCTCCCGCTACAACAGATCCAATCTGGCCTGAAACATTTGCACTGACTGCATGCATGAGGATAATGTTTGTTGGATCTTCTTTTAATGCCATTTTCTGGATAACTCGGCTTGACATTGGAAAGGCAGAAATTCCGCAAGCACCAATCATGGGGTTCATTTTTTTGCGCAAGAAAAGGTTGAGTATTTTGGCAAAGATAACGCCAAAAGCTGAGTTGACGACAAAGGCAACCATTCCAAGGAACATAATATAAATAGTAGAAAATTGCAGGAAAAACTCGGCGCGCATAGATGCTCCGACCGTAATTCCAAGCAAAAGGGTAACAAGGTTGGAAAGTTCATTTTGGGCTGTTTTCGAGAGTTTTTCGAGAACAGCACACTCGCGTATGAGATTGCCGAACATTAAAAAACCGATTAGAGGTGCTGCAATCGGTACAAGAAGGCTAGCGAGTATAGTAACTAAAATCGGAAAAGAAATTACAACTATAGACGGAATATAGCGGTCGACCGCCTCCATGCGGATAAGACGTTCCTTTTTTGTTGTAAGTGCTCGAATAACCGGCGGCTGAATAATAGGAACAAGCGACATATAAGAATAGGCGACAACCGTAATTGGTCCCATCAAATGTCGAGCAAATCGTGAAGTGATATAAATTGTTGTGGGGCCGTCTGCCGCACCAATAACACCTATACAGGCCGCTTCTTTTAAATCGAATCCGAGCATTCCAGCGAGTATAATTGTAAAGAATATGCCAAAATGGGCGGCAGCACCGAAGAACATCATCCAGGGACGCTGAAACAGAGGCCTGAAATCTATCATGGCACCAACGGCAATAAAAATGAGCAGAGGAAATAGTTCTGTCATAATACCTGCTTCAAACAGAATTTTCAGTGCACCGTCAATGCCATCGTGATGCCAGACAATCTCAAAAGGAAGGTTGACGAGAATTGCACCAAAGCCAATAGGTAAAAGCAACATAGGTTCGTAATCTTTGGCTATCGCAAGCCAGATAAGAATGCCACCTATGGCAAACATTACAAATTGCTGCCAGCCGAGCGCAAGCAAGCCATTGGAAAAGAACTCAAGAATTACTTCGAGCATAATGTTTTCTCCTTTATATCGAAGTATAATATCACATTGAAAGGATTTATGACTAGACAATAAATCTTTGTTGTTAGAACAGAAGATGTTGCTTGGTTCACATTCGTGCAGACAATGTCGAATTAACACAAGGCGGATTGTATATGAAGTATAAAAACCGGCTTTCCTGAGTTCTTAGAAACTAAAGATTCGGAAAGCCGGTTTTATTTGGGTACATATTCAGGGGATATGTAAATCCCCTAAACATTTTTAGACTTTACCATTTCGAAGGCGATCTGAAGAAGAGTTTTTTTGCCCTTTACCGCCGCTTTTCCTGTTGGAAAACTTGTTCATTCTCTGAACTTCATTGTTATTAGACTTTTCATCTTTTTCATTTTTTCGGTTTCCCATTCCTGCTCATGCGGGGCGACCAGTGGTTTCGTCTCGAAGTGTGTAAGTGGCACCATCAGTCTTTATTTGGCTTACCGCTATATCATCATTAAGCATAAAGCCGGTAATAGTCGCTTCGTTTCCTTCTTTAAGACCAAGCCCCTCTGGATACACTAGTGTGTAATTTCCGAAATGAACGTTGTACAGTTTTTTTGCACTCGTTTCGAGCATCCATTCACTACCGTCGGATTTTAAAACCCCACTGATTGTTCCGAGTGTTCCTGACTTGGCAATATCGGTCCCGGTCAGATCGAGTGCAAATAATCCTGCACCCAGAATTGCCATGATTGAAAACATAACCACAATCTTTGTTTTCATATTTCTACCTCCTCCTATAAAAACTCGATGAGGAAGTTTCGACTTCCAAATTGAGTTTTTACGTGCTTCCGTAGCGTAGCGAGGAAGCACAGTTAATGATAAAGTTTGCAATGCAAACTTTGCGATGCGTAGCGAGGCACAAGTTTGGCTGTGCTACTCATCATTTCTTGAGCTAAGAATACTTTAAGAAGGTGAACATTCAACCTTTAGAATATAAAGATTAGATAAAGATAATACAAAAAGTCACTTTTTTTTCTTTTTCATCATATTGCATATCAATAGACCAGCGATGCGATTTAACAATAGCTTGTACTATAGAAAGTCCAAGCCCGCTATGTGTGTCGGTGCGTGCAGTCTTGCCCTGATACAGCCTGTCAAAGGCGTGTTCAAGGACTTCTTCGGTCAGTTCTGCGTAGTTGGATAGGGAAAGGCAGATTTCTTCCGTATTTGTCCGATGTACGCGTAAGGATATATCTGTTTTTGGCAATCCGTACTCGACGGCATTGGAAACAAGATTTGAAATAAGACGCTCAAAAAGTACCGGATCGGCATTAATAGTTATCTTTGGAATATCTGTAATAAAGTTAATGTTTTTTAGTTTTGCCTGCGGAGAAAAAAAAGCGAACCGCATTAGTTAAGCTATCATGCAGGGAAATAGTTTCTTTGTGCAATACATAGTCGGGCGTTTCTAGTTTGGACAAAAGAGAAAGAGCATTTACTAGGGAAGACAAATGCTTTACCTGTGTATGAATTGTTTTCAGTTTTTGATTGTCAACTTTGAATACCCCGTCCAGTAGACCTTCAAGTGTTCCCTGAAGCACCGTGAGGGGAGTTCTCAAATCATGCGCGATGTCGGATGACCACTGTCTTCTTAGTGTCTCTTCGCGAAGGAGATTTTTTTGGAGAGTTTCGGCAGCAAGAGCAATTTGAGAAAATTCTTTAATAGAGCTTTTTGGAATAACAATATCTCTTTTTCCTTCGGCAATACTTTCCAAAACTGCGACAAGAGAGTTCGTCTGTTTTTTAATTCCTCCGGAAAAAAAACGAGATGCAAAAAAGGCGAGTGTAAAAGATACAAGCGTAGCAAGCGATAATGCGAGGCGGAAAGATTTGAGAAGTTTGTGGTTGGATCTGGTTTCGGTAAATTCAGGAATTCTGAGATGATAAAAGAAGAGCGATCTTCCACTGTTATTTGTAATGGGACGCCAAGAGCTTATATCCTGCATAACGCGCATAGTGTTTTGCATTTGCCGCCCTGCACCTCCGCTTCTGTTTTGTCTGTACACATACAGAATATTATAATCGGGGTCGGTAATGATAAGTCTTTTTGGAGGATAGGGAAAATCCGCAAGTGCATCATTAATTTCGGTACTACTTATTTTTTTATATGGATTGGCGGATTGCGCTATAAGATCCGATAGTGTTTTTTCAACATATTCGTGCATGGCTTCAGTTTCCATTTTTTGCCAATTATAGAGGAGGCGACCGGAACTGATGTGTAGAATTAAAATGAGGGTAAGTGTAAAAACGGCAATGCCTGCAAGAAAAAATAAATTTGTTCTGGCAGATAAACTTGTTGTTTTTTTCATAAATCAGTCTTTTTTGTACGTGGTAAAAATTTATATCCAAAGCCCCGCACGGTTTGTATCCAGGCTACTTCGCCGAGTTTTGCCCGAAGATTTTTTATATGGGTATTTACGGTTTTGTCCGAGCCGTCATGGTAGTAATGTAAGCATTCGCCCAAGATTTTTTCCCTGCTTATAACCATCCCTTCATTATTTGAAAGATAAAGAAGGATTGACCATTCTACCGCAGTCAAGTGCACTTCTCGATTGTCAACAAGGACTTCGTGAGATTTCTCGTCAATACACAGGCAATGATTTTCTAATTGCCAGATTTTTTTTGAATCTTGGCTTGTTTTTTTTACAGATGACGGCGGATAATTGCTTCTTCTGAGAATGGTATTGACTCGGAGGACTAATTCTTTAGGCGAAAAGGGTTTGACTATGTAGTCATCGGCACCGAGTTCGAGTCCTGTTATGCGGTCGCTTTCCGATTCGCGGGCAGTCAAAAACAGAAAGGGCGTTTCGGGATACTTTTTTGCTATGAGCTTTGCCAATGAAAACCCGTTGCCGTCGGGCAACATGACATCGAGGATTACAAGACTCGGCTGTTTAAAAGCAAACGATTCCATTACTCCCTCAATCTTGTTAAAAGAATGTGTTTTATAACCTTCTATTTCAAGGTAGCTTACTATGAGTTCTCTAATATCATCATTATCTTCTACAATATAAATCATAATAAAATAATACGGCGTAGAAACAGATGGGTCAAGAGACGCTAAGTAAGATATTCTTTGAATTATAAGGAAGATAAAAAACTTTATCTAATCTTTATTTTTCTTTTATGGTATCTATATTGTATTATTGCATAGTTAGGGTGGTTCTAAATTAAGCCAGGAGGAATTTACTATGAATAAAACACTACTTAGAAAAAGCCTTATTGCTGTTTTTTTTATTGTTGCAGGGGTAGCAGCCTTTGCATGTGAAATGAATTTTACCCTAGAGGGACAGAGCTCGTCTATAAAAGCCTTAGAGGGACAGAGCTTAAATGTGCTACCGGGTTCTAAAGTTAATCTTGTAGAGGGACAGAGCTACAAGTTGATGGTAGAATTTAATGAAGATCATAGAAATTGCAAGATACCTGCAAGCGATACGCTGTTTCTTTTAAATGGCGAAAAATGGAGAGTTAATAAAGAAACCCAGCCTTTGATCTTAAAAAATGCATTGCAATGGGAAGAGGTATCTAAAACTAAAAATGTGCTTATTATTGAGTTTACTGCTTCTGTAATAGGTGAGCAAAAACTGCAAATTATTAGAGAATGTTCAAAAGGAGGTTATGATGAAACAATTACCTTCGTGGTTTCATAAAATATGGAAAAAAAAGGAACATTTATTGCGCACATTGGTGCAAATAAGTGTTTTTATAGGTGCCATTTTTTTGCCTGTTGGAATGTTTCACATGATTTGTCCTATGGGTGGTATTGCTACTCTTACACGTTTTTTTTCTCAAGGTTTATATATTCCAAAAACAAGCAATGCAAACTTTATAATACTCGCTGCGGTTCTTTTAGTAACTATTATAGCCGGTCCTGTGTTTTGTGGCTGGCTTTGTCCACTTGGTTCTGTCCAAGATTGGATTCGCTCACTTTCAATAAAACTAAAGATAAAAAGAGTGAAAATTCCAAAGCGAGTAGATTTAGCTCTGTCCCTCGCGCGTTTTATTGTTCTTTTTTTTGTTGTTTTTGTAACGACAAAAAGCCTTTCGCTGATGTTTATGCGCATAGACCCCTATTATGCGCTTACTCATTTTTGGACAGGGGAAGTTTTCCCTCTTTCCATATTGATATTAGCTCTCACGCTACTATTTTCTCTTTTTATTGATCGCCCCTGGTGCCGCTGGTTTTGTCCCTTGGGGGCTATTTTAAGTGTGCTTGGAAAAATAAGTTTCTTTAAAATAAAAAAACCGTCTTCTGTATGTATTAGCTGTTGCTTATGCAATAAAGCTTGTCCGGTGGGACTTATGCCGGAAAAAGGTGTAAAAGAGCTACGATGCATTAGGTGTGGTTTATGTTCTTCTGCTTGTCCGCCTAAATATCGCACGAATAAGTCAAATTATCTCGTTGGTTTGCTAAGTGCCTTGTTTTTGGTTGCTGTTTTTTTTACTGTTTCATATTACACAGGAAAAAAATTCGAAGTAAAAGAGAAGAGTGAAATTTCTATGAATAGTACTATTCATGAAACATCAAATATTCTTGGTATAAGTGAAGAAGAAATTCTTCAAAAGCTGGGACTTCCTGAAACATTTCAAACTGATACTAGGCTAATAGACATCGAAGACGAATATGAGGATATTACGTGGGCATATATTAAAAAAAGGCTTATTAACGATACTCTTAGCGAATAAAAGGAGGAGGCAGACTTTTGAAAAATGTATTACATCTAAATAAAGGTCTGCCTGTATCAAAAACGCTGACTATAATTTATTTTTTTTCTATTTCATTTATGGATTTTGTAATTTCGTTAATCCTAGAAGAATGAGCTAATATAAATAAAATATCGTTTTCTTTAAGTCTAGTGTTGCCTTTTGGAAAAATGATTTGGTCATCGCGGACTATGGAAGTTATCAAAACATCCTTATCAAAATTCAGTTCAGATATTTTTTTATTAATATTGATGGATTCCTCTTCGACATTTATTTCAAACATATCAATTTCGCTGGATTTTAGAGAATGAAGTTCAATTGTATGAGAAGAATCAACTTTGCGTTTTTCTGTAAGTTTGAATAATTTTGAAAGCGGCCCGAGAGTCGTTCCTTGAATAAGGCAAGAGAAAAATACCGCAAAGAAAATTGTATCAAAAATAAAACCGTCGCCGTCTATTCCCGCTGCTAAAGGATAGGTTGCCAATACAATAGGAACAGCACCTTTAATACCGCCCCACATCAAAAATATTTTTTCCTTAGGAGTGTATTTAAACGGAATTGTTGAAATAAACAAAGCAACAGGACGTGCAACAAACATCATAATTGCAACGATAATCAATGCGTCTTTCCATATGTTAACGAAGCGATGTGGAAAAGATAAAAGACCGAGCAAGATAAATAATGCCATATTAAAAATTATAGAAACACTATCAAGAAAACTTGTAGCAGATTTTTTTGCAGGAAATTGTGAGTTTCCAAGCCAGTAGCCCATAAAAAATACTGAAATTATTCCGTTTGCTCCAACTAAATCAGAAACACCATAAGCAAACAAAATGCAACCAAGAAGAAGAACGCTGTAGTTTCCTCTCGAATCCGAATTAAGTTTATTAAACATGAAACATGAAATTTTGTAGCAGACAAAACCTACACAAACTCCGCCCACAAACTGCCATAAAAGTTTTGCAACCGCCAAAATCGGAGAGCTGAAATAACCTGTTGCAATTTGTATAAATGTTATGGTCAAAATAATTGCCATTGGATCGTTTGCAGCAGATTCAACATTAAGAGTTGTTGCTAAATTGCTTTTAATAGGATTTGCTTTAGTAATCATAAAAACAGCCGCAGCATCAGTAGAAGAAATAATTGATGAAATTATAAAAGAATAAACCAAATCGAATTTAAAAATAAGGTGAATTAATAAACCTAAAACTCCGGCAGTAAGTGCAACGCCAAGAGTCGCAAGAGTTAAAGCAGGTCCTGCAACACTTTTAAAAGCTTTTCTGCTAACATTAAAACCGCCATCAAAAATAATAAAAATCAAAAGAATGTCAGTAATTTTTTTTGTTAATTCAGCATTATCAAAATAAAAAAGATTAAGAACATCGCTTCCTGCTATAACTCCAATCAAAATATATCCGATTAAAAGAGGAAGTCCAAGTTTTGAACTGAGTTTTGTTGAAAGAATCGCAAGAATCATTAAAAAAGAAAAGAATAAAATCATTTTGTCTCCCAAAATTGAAAATATTTATGCGAATAATTTATTTTCAAACCTAATTGTTTAGCATTCAAAGATAAAACTACTTAGTTAAATAACTTATTATTGTTGGAAATGCTACAAAAGTTCCGATTGAACCGCCTATAGAAGATAGAAAAAACACCAAAAGAACGCGTAAAAGCCGATTTTTGTACCAACCTTTAAATGAAAGAACGTCTGTGTTTATGTTTTGTAAATCTTCGACTTTTGGTTTGTAAAAAAATGCTTGTACTATGCCGGCAACAATACCAATGCCTATAAAAGGCGAAAGTGCTGTAAACCACGCACTTATAAAGCAAACCAATATCGTAATCGGATGTGCAAGAGCCAATAGCGCACCAAGTGCTGAAAGAGTGCCATTAATCAGCCACCAAAAAAGCAGCTGGTCAAATGCAGCAGATGCTCCGCCCTTAAAAGCAGATGCGACAATTAACGCAACAATTGATATTGGAATGAACCAGGCAATTATTTTGCTAAATATTCCTTTTGGCAGAACTTTTGAAATTTCTTCTGTTTCTGGCTTTTCTGTTGAAGCTGCAAAAGCATTAAGATGTTGTTCTACACCCGGAAGATGTCCCGCGCCGAGAACTGCAATAACTTTTTGCCCTTCTGTTTCCCATATGCCGCTTGCAAGATACAAATCTCTCTCATCTATTAGCACGGTCTTTATGCTTGGCAAAAATTTTGCAAGCTCACTCATCATTTGATCCATTTCGTTGGTGTTTTTAAGCTTTTCAATATCTTCGCTTGAAACATCTTCACTTTCAAAAATAGCCGAAAGTAGCACTGCTAAAAGTTTGCATTTTCCCCAGAAAGAGGTTTTTGTCCATGCGCGGCTCAGTGTTATCTGAATAGGGCGGTCAACCATTGCTGTTTTGATGTTCAATTCTTCGCATTTATCAACTGCTGCTTTCATTTCTTCGCCGGGTTTTACACCAACATCGGCACCCATTCTTTTTTGAAACGATGAAAGAACAAGATTTGCAATTAAAAGCCAGCCGCGTTTTTCTTTAAGAACTTTTATAATGTCAAGATTTCGCCACGATTCAGGATTTTTAAGTGAATCATATCTGTTTTTATCAAGTTCAATGGCAACACAGTCTGGTTTTTCGGTTTCTATATAATTTTTTACTTCATTGATACTTTCTTG
>JAAYQG010000162.1 GCA_012519415.1 Treponema sp.
TGGAAGCTTCACAGCCCGAAATAAAATTAAACGGATTGAGAGTTGTCGTGCCGAATCCGTCCACAGACATTTCATATTCAGAAACTACTTGCGGCAAATTTGAATTATTTTTGCAGGAACATCTAAGCCTGAATATTCCATCACCTTTTGCATGAACTATAATATGCTCGTTGTCTTTTTGCTCGATTTCTGCGCATTTTGAGTCAATTCCTTCGAGACGGACTGCCTGCCACAAAAGCGGCTGACTTGTGGCGTTTTGGGGAAAAATCTTTGCCTCAATCTCAACTGATTTGTTTTCGTTTGTTAAAGACAGGCTGCCCTTTGGTGTAAGTTGAATTTTTCTTACAGGAATGAATCCGGCTTTTTCGTCTTTGTCGTTCAGTTTTGGGAGCAGTTCGCTCGTTATTTTTGTATTATCAAAAGATAATTTTGCTCCATTAAGACCTGCTGAAACAGCTTCAATAATCAAAGGCTCATTTTTGTCGCCTGATTTTTCAATGATTGCGATAAGGCGTCCGCCGAATAGGCTTCGCTCTGATGATTTATACTGCTCGTAATCTGTGCTGTCGCCGTTGTCTAAGCCGAGCAGTTTGCCCCCTTTTACAGATATTTTTATGCGGTTTCTTGCGTTTGCCACAAAATTACCGTCTTTGTCGTTTGTAAAAATGCTTACAAAAAGCAGCTGCGGCTCGTTTATATTTGAAAAATCTGGTGAACCTTTTAATTTTTCGCTAGAAGTTGCGAGATAAGCTTCAAATTTCTCTTTAAGCTGAAAATCTTCGATATTGTCTGCTTTCATAATAATTTGAACAGAATCGCCGAAAGATGATTGTGAGTCTTCCGCTATGCAAATTCCGTTTTCGTCATAAGCCTTTACTTTTATTGTTCCTTTTTTATAAGGCAGCTGCCACTCGCCAGAGATAGTTTTTCCTGTTTGGTGATTGTGGACGAATGTTCCCAAAGATTTTTCGTTAAAAAAAAGTTCCGTTTTTGCACAATTTGAATATGCCCTAATATCTATGAGCTGGTTTTCGTTAAAATCCCAATACGGCAAAAGATGAACCATAGGAAGTTGTTTTGGTGTAGTCCATTCGGCTTGATATGCAAAAAAAGAGTCTTTTTCAAAACCGGCCGTATCAATTTGCCCGAAATATGAATTTTTTGTAAAATATGGCGTTGGTTCACCTATATAGTCAAATCCTGTCCAAATAAATTGACCAAGGCAAAAGGTTGCATCTCTATCTAAAATTATTGCTTCTGCGCTGTTTTTTGCCCCCCAGTTTGTCGAACAGTTTCCAAGGCTGGAACATTGACCGTCATCGTGGGTTAATGTTCTAAAATTAGCCGGAAAATGGTAAATACCACGACTTTGCACCGTCGAGGCTGTTTCGCTGCCGTAAATTTTCCAATGCGGATAAGTTTTATGATGTTCTTCATAAAGGCGTTCCGTATAATTATAACCGGCAAGGTCAACTTCTTGCATACAGCGTTGTGCACCCTCCCAAGCGATATAATTTGAAGCTATTGTTGTCGGTGCTTTATTTAGCGTATCAAATTTACGAACAAGAGCGACTAGTTTTTTTGAAATTTCAAGTCCGTTGCCTTGATGTGTGTCGTATATTTCATTTCCGATGCTCCACATAAAAACGCTTACATGGTTTCTATCTCTTCTTATCCATGCGGCAGTATCTCTTTCGTGCCATTCTTTAAAATAATTCGCATAATCATATGTTGTTTTGTTTTTTTCCCACATATCAAAACATTCTGAATCAATCAAAAAGCCAAGCTCGTCTGCAAGGTCTAAAAATTCCGGAGCATATGGATTATGAGATGTACGGATAGCATTTACGCCCATTCGCTTGAGTTTTTTAAGTTGTCTTCGTGCCGCACTTTTGTTAAATGCTGAACCTAACGCTCCTAAATCATGATGCATACAGGCACCGTGTATTTTTTGATACTTGCCGTTCAAGAAAAAACCTTTATCCGAATCAAATAAGAAAGTGCAAAATCCAATGCGGATAATGCTTGTATCAAGAATTGCTCCGTTTTTTGAATATAATTCAGTTTTTAATAAGTAAAGGTTTGGTTCTTCTGTGCTCCATTCTTTTATGTTTTTGAGATTCAGTGTTTGAGAAGATTTTGAAAATTTTTCTTGATTATCAACAAAAAAATAAGGCTTATCGTCTGTAAATACCGCTTTTATAGATATTTGAGCATTTGTTTTTGCAAGTTCTTTTGAACAAAAAAGATTATTCGCAATATTTTCCGGTTCATAAAGCGTATGTACTACGGTAGCTTCAACGGTTTCGTTTTCATGTTCTGTTGTTGCATGAAAAATCGTTTCGGTCTGAATGTTAAGATTATAGCTGTTGTCATTGAGTTTTACTGCTGCCCAAGATATTCCGTCTTGAACAATATGTGTTTTTGCTGTTGTTATAAGCCATACGTTACGGTAGATTCCTGCACCAGAATACCAGCGGGAATTCGGCGAACGGTATACGGCACAAACATAGATTGTATTTGTTCCCTCAAAAACAAATGGTGTAATATCAACTTCAAAAGTTGTATAACCATATTTCCATTCAAATATTTTTTGTCCGTTAACAAAAATACTTGAATCCATGTAAACGCCTTCAAATCTAACAAAAAATCTTGTTTCTTTTTGGAATTGTTCTTTAGAAAGTTCAAAATCTTTTTTATACAAGCCTATGCTATTTTCATATAAATCATTTGTGTTATAAATAAGCCAGTCGTGCGGAATTTCGACCGGAGAAAAATTATTTTTGTTTAGTAAATTTGCTTTTATGGAATGATTAATATTTTGTTGCTTGTTTTTGTTTTGTGAATCTATAAAAAGGCTGTTGATTATTTCTTGCAAATTAATTTGCGAATCTGAATTTTCAAGATGGATTTTACAGAATGTCCAGTTATCGTTAAAAAGTTTTTTCATAATTTGCCTCTTTTAGCTTTTTGATGTTGCACCTTGAAGATGTTTTTCGTAAGGAGCAAGCAAAGCGTGCGTTTTGTTTGGAATTTGTGCTTCAACAAGAATGAAATTATCGTTCCATTCATTTTTAAGGAGAATTCCTGTTTTTCGTATAATATCTAAAAGTTCATATTTTTCAAGTGGAAGAAAATAAGTTTTTTGTTCGCCGAACAAAATCTTTCTTATGGAAAAAATTAAATCTTCAAAACCGATTTTTTCTACTGCGCTAACTTTTATTGCTTTTGGAAAACTGTTTTCTAATTTATGTAGCGAAAACATATCTTTTACACAGTCTATTTTGTTCAGCACGATAATTCGCTGTATATCTTGCGCATTTATTTCTTTTAGAACTTGAAGAACTGTTTGATATTGTTCAAAAATGTTAGGGTCTGAAGCATCAAGCACTAAAATTTGTAAGTCGGCTAAAGCTGCTTCTTCAAGTGTTGACTTAAATGCGTTGATAAGATTGTGCGGCAAGTTTGAAATAAATCCTACAGTGTCAGTAAGAAGAATTCCGTTGTTGCCATCAAATGTAAGGCGGCGGGTTGTTGGGTCTAGTGTGGCAAAAAGTTTATCTTCAACAAAAACATCTGCACCTGTAAGCGCATTTAAAAGGCTTGATTTACCTGCATTTGTATATCCGACAAGTGCGCATGATGGAAGCGGAACTTTATCTCTGCGCGCTCTGGTTGTTTTTCGTTCTTTTACAACTTTTTCAAGCTCCGCCTTTGTGCTGGAAATTCTGTTTTGGATAGTTCGCCTGTCAAGCTCAAGTTTTGTTTCTCCGAAACCTTTTGAGCCATAATTACCACCGCGCTGTTTTGCCATATCTCCGTAACTGTGCGCAAGGCGCGGCAAAGAATATTGAAGTTTTGCTAAATTTACTTGAAGCTTTGCTTCTTTTGTTCTTGCCCTGCCGGCGAAAATACGCAATATTACTTCGTTTCTGTCAAAAACCGGAATTTTTGCAAATTTTTCCCAGTTTCGCTGATGTGTTGGCGATATTTCAAAATCGAATATAATGCAATCTGCATTTTTTTGCTTTGCTTCGTTTACAATTGTTTGAGCTTTTCCTGTTCCAATCCCAAATTTTGGTTGCGGTTCATGGTTTGGAAGAACAATGTAATCGCAAATTTCCATTCCAAGTGTTTTTACAAGACCAAAAAGTTCTTGTAGTTCTTCTTTTGTGTTTTGTTTTGGCGTTATTATTCGGTTTGAATTCAACAATTCAGCTTGTTGTGAATTTTTGTTTTTTTGTTTATGCGAAAGGTTCAGACCGTTGGCGTTTGAAGTGGAAGTGTTAAAATGTAATGTATTTTCAGGTTCGCGGAGTTTTTTGCTTCCGACCAAAAAAGCACGAACAGGTTTTTCTTCTTCTTCGAGAATTTCAATCATATATTGTTTAATTTATATTGAAAATTATTCATACCAACTACCTGCGCTGAAAGATGGTTCATCGGATGAATTTTCAGCAATAATTTCTTCTGTATTTTCTATGTTTTCTTCGATTTCCGGCTCGGTTAACGACTTCTTTTCATTTTCTAAAAGCTTGAGTTCTTCTTTTATTTTATTTGTTTGAAAATAATCAAAGACAAATATCGCTGTTGTTATAACGATAATAAAGCACATAATCAACAAGAACCACCATTGTGTTTCGCCTGATTTATATGCTTGGTACATATAATAAAAGATTATTACAACAACAAGAATACAAATGTTTTTATTGCGGTCAAAACCTTGCTTCTTTTTGTTAAGCAGATTGATTTTTTCTTCAAGTTCTTCAAGTTTCATACGCTAAGTATATAAGAAATAACTCTCAACGGCAAATGATTATTTCTGTTGTGATTTTGTTTGCTCTGTCATAGTCGAACTTTTCGGCGTGTTCTTCTTCGTTTATTGTTGAAGTTGTGTAGAGGTTGCCGTCTTTGTCTTCTAAGCCGTAAACAAACTCAACAAATGTGCCGTCCGACTTTAAGAGTTTTGATAAATTATTGTTTGAATTATACAAAAA
>JAAYQG010000163.1 GCA_012519415.1 Treponema sp.
TTTGAAATTCTAAAAAAATATCTACATCAAAGACTATTTCATCTTCATACCGGTCTTATAATGAAATTTTAAAATAGGGTGCAGTCGAAAGAAAAGGAGGAAACCTCAAACTGCACCCTGAGAGGGAAAAAATGGTATACTTATTTATACCTCTAAAATCTCTATTTTGTCAAATACTTTTGTAGATTTTTACAAATTTTTTTACTTTTCTTTTGAATTTCTCTAAAAATGAACGCACAAAGCTGTAGAAAAAGCAAAATAACAGAAGTGCAACTGTATCCGAACATTCAGCACAAATAAAAAAAGCTGATTCCATATTAAGAATCAGCTTCGCTCCCCCGCGCAGGCTTGAACTGCGGACCCACAGATTAACAGTCTGTTGCTCTGCCAGCTGAGCTACAGGGGAATGCGCTTTATTGTTTAGCACGTTGATTATACTATAGATTGCAAAAGAAAATGTCAACTATTTTGTAACTTTTTTTTGTTTTTTTATGTATAAATTAGCAAATTTATCTACATAAATGATTTTATAAGATAGATTTTCATTCTATTCAGCATCATCTATTTCTAATTCGGCTGCATTTGCAATACGGTTTTTGGCTTCTTTAATTGCATGATTATACTGTTCTTTTAATGAATCAAGGTGCCTGTTTAATGCTTGAACAAACTCAGGATCTTGCATTGGAGTAAGTTCTATTTGCTGTCCTGTATGTTTTGCAATTTCATTCTGCTTTTGGCGAAGCTTAGGTAAATATTGCTGTGTTAAAGTCGCTTCAAGCTGTTCTTTTGAAGCAATATACTGAAGAAAAACTTGATTTAGCATCTGAAACAATTCGTTCATGTTTTTATGGGGCAACAACAATTCAAGAGCCTGTCCTATTTGCATAGTTTTTGATATTTCAGCTTCATCGGAAGGCAACTGTATCCTTGTTATAAAAAGCTTGACCGCACCTTCAATAACATTTTCTCTTTCGTCTTTTTTGTATATGTTTATTGTTTTTTTGAAAAATGCAAAATCATTATCAGATAAAAAATCTGAAGCAAGTTTTTTGCCGCTATTGTTCCATTCTCGTTTTTTTCCGGCAGTTGCATCGCTTTTTATGTCTGCCGTTCGTTCCAGTGCAATTTCTAATGCAGATTTTATTCTTGACATATTATAAAGATACGCAATATTTTTATGTTTTTCAAGATTCACATGTAATAAATCTTTTTTCTGTTGCAATATGCGTCAAGGGAACATCAAAATCGTCAGACGGAAGTTCTTCAAAAACTTGACAATCATAACAAAAACCAATTATAGCTTTTGGCAGATATACAGAAGAATTTGTGCGATAAACACCTTCTATATAACGATCATAAAACCCTTGCCCATAACCTAGACGAGTGCCGTCTAAAGCGAATGCAAGTCCCGGAACAACAAAAATACTTTGCAACGGCAATCTGCTTTGATCTATTTTTTCAAGAAAAGAACGAGGTTCTAAAATATTGAAATAGCCTTTTTCAATTTGTTCTTCTATTTCTCTTTGAGAATCTAACATATAAAATTCAAGAGTTTTTCCGACAGCTTTTGGAATTGCAACAGACTTTTTGTCTAAAAAAGCTCTTTCAATTAAGCTTGATGTTGAAATTTCGTTCTTTTTAGATATAAAAACAAAAAGACATTCCGAATCTTCGTAAATATTGGTTGTTATTAAATTTGCAGCAGCAAGCATACTTCGTGTTTCAGTTTCAAAACCGACAGGAAGTTTTTTTATTGCTTTTTTTGCAGCAATTCTTGCTTCTTCTTTTGTTTTAAATTCCATGTTTCACATCTCTCCATGTAAAAAATAACACATTTTAAAAATTAATATATAATATTAATTCTATTTGGATTTAACAATTAGAGATTGTATTTTTTCTAACGTTTACTCTTTTTTTTGCCAAACAAAAACTGTTCATACTGGCGTTTTAATATATGAATGCAATCTTCTTTTTTTGCCCTATGACGCACTATATCTTCTGCAAGTGCACGACAATTTGGAGAACCGCACGCACCGCAATTTAATGCAGGAAGTTCTGTAAGAATAGAATCTATCTCAGAGAGCATACGCCTTGCTTTTGCAAAATCTTCGCTCAAAAGCAAGGCCGGTCTAGGTTCAATAAGTTGTGTCCAATAGCAATCTTTTGGGTCGAACATAATTTTTCGTATTTCGTCAAAAGAAAGCGATGATGTTTTTGTTTCTGTGCTTTGTTCACTCAGTATATTTTCCCTAACAACACGCTGACGCAAATTTGCATGTGCAACAGGTACACTTTCCACAGCAAGCACTCCACCTATGCAACCACCGGAACATGCAGACATTTCAATAAAATCAAAATCATTTAGAATGCCCTCTTCAACTGCTTCAAGTACTTGCAGAACATGATTTATACCATCACAGCTTAACCAATGAACTTGCGTTTTATCTTTTTGTAAATCAACAGATTTTTGAAGCGTATCACTCTCGCCGTCGCTCATTCCCCAAACTATTGCTTGATTAAAAAAATCAGGTCTTTTACAAACTTTTGATAAACTATCAGGTTTCGCTTGTGTTTTTAAGCAACTTATAACTTGAAGATAAATTTCGGAAATTGAAAATACTCCATTAATAGCAGATGATTCATACCCTAATGGATAACGAGGAACTGTAATTTTTGCAGGACAAGGCGAAAGGAAAAATACTCCAACTTGCTCGTTAGAAAAACCCTCTTCTACTGCTTTTTTTCGTGCATCTATTGCAGCTAATTCAACAGGTGGAAGAATTGGCAAAATATTATCTATAAGTGAAGGAAATCTAATTTGTATTAGTTTTATAACTGTCGGACAAGAAGATGAAATAACAGGATATACTGCTTTTTCGCTTTTAAGATATTCCCTTGTTGCAAAAGAAACATCGAACGCATAATCAGAAACATTAAATAATCTATCAAACCCGAGCGAAAGCAAAGCATTTTGAATTGCAGAGGAACTATATTTTTTGTCAAATTGTGCATAAAAAGACGGCGGTACAAGAATAATATTATGCTTAAAATTTTCTGTTGCAACCAAAGAAGACGCAAGTGCACGTTTTGCTCTATTTGGGCATCGTCTAATACATTCACCACAATCGATACAGCGTTCTTCAAGAATACGAGCTTTTCCATTACGTACACGAATAGCTTCAACAGGACACGTTGTTACACATATTGTACATCCGGTACAAGAGTCCTCTTCAAGAAAAACAGAATGAAATCTAGACGGATCTCCCAAACAATGCTCCTTTTATAAACAATGTTTTACAACTTTCTAAAGGTAAAAATTACACATAAAATGCAGTTATACAATTACAAATGGATAGTCATTGTTACTGTTGTGCCTTTACCGACTTCGCTTTTAATATTAAGTTCATCAGAATTACGTTTCATATTAGGAAGCCCCATGCCTGCACCAAACCCTAGTTCTCTTACATGTTCACTTGCAGTAGAAAACCCTTCTTGCATTGCAAGATCAAGATCTGCAATGCCAGGTCCGTTATCGCTCATAATAATCACAATTTTATCGTCTTGAATATCAATTTCAGCTTTGCCACCGCCTGCATGAACCGCCATATTTATTTCTGCTTCATACATAGAAACTGCAATTCGCTTAATTGTAGGTATAGGAATACCTAATTGCTGGAGAATTCTTTTCATTTCAGCAGAAACCATGCCTGCACGGGAAAAATTATCGCCAGACACAGTAAAACGATAAACCATTAAATTGCCCGCACACCACTACCTACAAGCCCAGCCTTGTAAAGCTTTCCGCAAGCTAAAAACATAGAATGCTTCGTTGAAAGCAAAATGACACCTAGTTGTTCTGCCATTTCTATCATTTCTGCGGTTGGTTTTTTACCACGAACAAAACAAATTGCCTCAATGTCCATTAAATTTGCAGTGCGAATAACTTGAACATTTATAAGACCTGTCAAAAGCAGCACCTGATCTTTTACAAAAGCCATAACATCGCTCATAAGATCAGAACCACACGCACAAGAAACCTCAATCTCCGCAAGATTACTATTGCAGACAATTTCAGCTTCAAGCGTTTCGGCAACTTGGTTGATTGTCATAACAGCCCTCCATAATCGGCAAATCCATAATCGGCAAACGCGCCAGTAAAAAGTCTAACACGGAAAGCTGTTATTCACAAGTTTTTATAATTTTGACAGGCTATATTTTTAGTAAGTATCATTAAATTAAACAGAACTCGGTATTCTGTTAATTGCACTTACAACAGCATTAATACCGGCAAGACTAATATTTGTACTTTTACCGCAGCCCCAAATTTTTCGCTCATCTTCAAGTGTAATTTCAACACAAGCAAGAGCTTCTGTTCTTGTTCCAGAACCAATCGCATGTTCATAAAAAGCAGAAATCGAAAAATGGGGAACATTTGCTTTCTGCAAAGCTGAAACAAATGCATCTAACGGTCCGTTTCCGCTCGCGCCGATTGAAATTATTTCACCATGAAAAGAAACACTTGCACGACACTGCACTTGATCTCCTCCAAGATATGTTTGAGCAAAATCTATTATCTTAAGAGGAGTCGTTGTTTCAAGCCATGTTTCATTGAATAATTTATAAATCTCTTCTGCAGAAAGTTCCCGCTGCAATTTATCGGCGGCAGAAGTTACAACTTCTCCAAGAACATGATGCATTGCTTTTGGTAAGAAAATACCATAATTTTGTTCCAAAACCCACGCAGCACCGCCTTTGCCACTTTGGCTATTAATACGGATAATTTCTTCATATTCACGACCAATATCGAGCGGATCTATCGGGATGTAAGTTACGTCCCACGGATCATCATCTTTCATAGAACGTCGAGCTGTCATCGCTTTACGAATTGCATCTTGATGTGAACCTGAAAAAGCTGTAAACACAAGAGAGCCTGCATACGGTTGTCTTGGCGGAACTTCCATATCTGTAAATTCTGTATATTTACGAGTAATTTCCGGCAAATTTGAAAAATCAAGCCCGGTATCAACACCATGCGTATACATATTCAACGCTGTTGTAATAATATCAAGATTTCCGGTACGTTCACCATTGCCAAACAAACAACCTTCAACGCGATCAGCACCGGCTAACAGTGCAAGTTCACAAGCGGCAACGCCTGTTCCCCTATCGTTATGGCAATGAGTGCTTACAATCACATTTTCTCTGTTCGATATATGCTTGCAAAAATATTCAATTTGATCTGCATAAACGTTTGGAGTTGCATATTCAACTGTTGAGGGCAAGTTAAAAATTATTTTATTTTTTTCTGAAGGCTGCCATGCTTTTTGAACCGCTTCGCATATTTCTACAGAATATTCAATTTCTGTGTTGGAAAAACTTTCAGGTGAATATTCAAGTTGAATAGTTGTTCCTTTGGCAAGAACAGCATGTTTTTTTATAAATTCAATTCCGTTGACAGCTATTGAAATAATTTCATCTTTTGTCATATTAAATGTATATTTTCGTTGATTTGGCGAAGTTGAATTATATACATGAAAAATTACATTTTTCGCACCTTTAATACTTTCCATTGTTTGGATAATTAAATGTTCTCGTGCCTGACACAAAACTTGTATTGTTACATCTTTTGGTATACGATTTTCCTCAATAAGACGACGCACAAAAGTATATTCAGTTTGAGACGCACTTGGAAATCCTACTTCAATTTCTTTAAAGCCGATTTTAACAAGCATATCAAAAAATGCAAGCTTTTGTTCCACATTCATTGGAACAGCTAATGCTTGGTTTCCATCTCGTAAATCAACAGAACACCATATTGGTGCTTTTGTTATAGTTTTTTCGGGCCACTCTCTGTTTTCAAGAGCAATTTTTGCAAAAGGTTTATACTTTGCCATTTTTCTACATCTCCTAAGATTCAAAGCTCATAAAATTGAACATTTACATATTCATTTGTTTTGACAAAACAAAAAAAGCCCGTTACCTGTAAGGCAACGGGCTGTAATTAGCAAGACAGATTACACAGCATAACGCACTTACAAGGCAGTATGAGGAAAGTCTGCTAGAAGTAGTTTTTCTGTGAAAATCATATTAAAAATCATGTAATAAACATAGTCAAAATTACATTTTTTGTCAATTGATATTTGCATAAAATTTTTACGCCAAAATTTTTACATTACAAATTAAATTTATGCTAAAGTTTTAATTATTTATGCCGATATGCTAACAGGAGATTTTATATACACGGATGTATATAGCTTATTTCTCGATTTTCGATTACAATCAACAACATAGACGTAGGTTCACAATATGATTTTGACGTAAAATGAATGTTGTTCAATCTGTATCGAAGTTGGATTCAATTTCTTTTTTGACACGAGCGTCTTAACCAAGAATATAAGGTTGAATCTTTCATACAATATCTAGTTTTTAACAGAATGGAGATGGATCTTGATTTCTGAAAGAAAAAAACATTTCATAATGCTTAATGCATTCATTATATTTATATGTATACATAGTTCAATAAGTTTATGCACTGCGCAAACAAAAGATGAAACACAGCTTATTGAGCTTATGGATATAATGCTTGAAGATTTTTTAAATCCTAAAAAACCTGCTTCAATTACACCTAATGCGGAACAAAAACCTCGTATTTTACAAGATTCAGCAGTTCCGATAGAAACGGAGCCAATAACATCTTCAACATTACCACAAGCTTATACTCCTGTAATGCCAGCGCACGAACCTCTTGCGGAAAATTATTCTTTTCCTGAACAAAAACAGCCACCATCAACACAAACTATTCCATCACAGTCTGTTCCGGCGCAAGGGCAACACACACAACAGCAGAATTTACAATCTCAAACATTACCGCAAACTCAGCCGATTAATACACAGCCTGTGCATTCACAACAACAAACAAAACCCGTTGCTACGCAAACCACTCAGTCTCAACAAAATAATACTCAACAACAGCCTAAAAAAAATGCAGACGAGGTTATCTCCAACACACAACAAACACAACATTCAGAAACTGAACAAATCCAAGAGTCAATTGAAAATATTGAATATGATAATTATGCACAATCAGAATCATCATCAAGTGAAGAATTTGGCGATATTGTATTTACAGAAACTATGCTTCAGGAAAATTATTTTCAGTCAGTAAATACATTAACAGGAAATTTTGAATATAACTCATACAACTCTAAATTCAAAACACTTGGTTTTTCATTGATGTTTGATCATTCATTAAAGCAAAATGCTTCTATTGGTGTTCTCGGCGGTGGATTCATTGAGTTTTCCGATGGTTTCAAAATTAGAGGACTTGATTTTTCTAAAACTATCCTAGAAGCAGAAGCGGCAGCATTTTATCGCCACTATATTATGACAGATACAATGAAAGCTATTCGGCCATATGGCTGGGGCTTTTATTTACAACCGGAACTTGGAGCAGCAGTTGCATTCAACAAAGAGGGCTTAATAAAAGACCAGCTTGGTCTAAAGGTTTCTCCGCTTGGTGCGTTGCGTGTTGGATATAGAGCATATATCCGAAAATCTCCACTGTACATTGAACCGTTCTTGCGCGTAGGTTATCCTTTTGTTGCAGGTGGCGGCATTGGTTTTGGATTAAATATTTAACTGAAACTGTGCAGAAAGCGTAGAATACATTACAAACACGAAATCTTTACGCACCGGATTTTATATAAAGCTTATTTATTTTTTCATTTATCAAGATTTAAAACAAAAAAAGCCGATAGTTTTTATCGGCTTTTTTTATAAAGGAGCTTTGAATTGCAGCACAAAAACTGCTGTATATAAATAAAAAAAATCTAGTAATGTAATATTGCAATCACTAAGCAAACCGCTAACTAAAAAAAAGGTTACAAACATATTTAAATTTATGTCGATTTTTTTGGAAAAATTATAACTTTTAAATTCATAAAATTTCAGAAAAAAAAGCTCGTCCCCAGACAAGAACGAGCTTAAAACGTTTTCATTTGAAAACGAACAACAAAAGTTATTTTTTTGCTTTTGATGTCAAAGATTTGACAAGTTCAAGATTTGCTGCAATTCGTTTAGCATCTTTCTTGCCATTTGCTCTTTGTGTCTTTGTAATTCTGTCTGTTCTAAAACGTTTAGCAAGTCTCATAAAAGATACCTCTTTATTGTTTTAATTGATTACTTGAAAGCATAATCTTTTTAATAATATCAAAAAATCAAAATAAAGAAAATCACTTTTATACGAATAATGAAAATTCCTAAAAACAAATTTTATAAATATTTCAAGTGTTTTAAGTTTACAAATATTAAACATAATTCCAACAACATATAGATGTGCAAAACAGTATATATATGTATACTAACAACATGAATTATATGGATGAAGCTTTGAAAGAAGCATATGAGGGAATAAACAAAAATCATGGTGGCCCTTTTGGAAGCGTTATTGTAAAAAATGGCAAAATAATCGGCAGAGGGCATAACTGTGTTTTGCTCAAAGGCGATCCTACTTGTCATGGTGAAATGGAAGCAATTCGTGATGCATGTAAAAATCTTGGAACACATGATTTATCCGGTTCAATATTATACACAACAGCTGAACCTTGTCCTATGTGCTTTGGCGGGATTTTATGGGCAAATATAGAAAAAATATATTTTGGCTGCAACATCAAAGATACCAGTAAAATAGGTTTTAGAGATGAAATCTTTTATAACGCATATGAAAAAAGAGAAAACATTACAGAAGAACAAGATAGAGATAAATGTTTAAAACTTTTTGATTACTACAACAATTTGAATGCGGGGCGGTATTAGGAGGTCGCGATTACATTGTATTATAAATTTTAAGATTGTAATTGCGACCTCCCAAGTTTTCGTGAGCGAAAACTTGAAGACGGATTTCACGTTACATTGTATTATAAATTTTAAGATTGTAATTGCGACCTCCCAAGTTTTCGTGAGCGAAAA
>JAAYQG010000164.1 GCA_012519415.1 Treponema sp.
ATTTAATCAGGATTCAATATATTGGTCAATAGCAGAAGAAATGAGAGAATTATATTTGCCTAGTAAGTGCACCATTGAAGACAACGCATTTCCGGGTAGCTCTTTTATAGCCCTCGAAAAAGTTGTATTTTCTCCAAATACAGAATTAACAATTGGTGCAAGTGCTTTTAACAGCTGTGCAAATCTTAAATCAATAAATCTAGAGAATACAAACCTTACTGTAATAAATGTTCGCGCATTTTACTACTGCACTAGCCTTACTCAAGTTACACTTCCGCCAACTGTTACTTTAATAGATGCAAATGCTTTTATGGGCTGTTCAAACCTTGCTTCAATAAATCTAGAGAATACAAACCTTACTGTAATAGATGATGGCGCATTTTCTAACTGCACTAGCCTTACTCAAGTTACTATTCCGCAATCTGTTACTGCAATAGGAGCTGCTGCATTTTACAACTGCAGTAACCTTGCTATAGTTTACATCCTACCACGTTCTACTGCATGGGCGGTGGGAGCACCTTCTATAGACCAATATGCATTTTACGGCTGTGGTTCAGTTGTCGGTTCAGGTGAACTGGATGTCTTTTTTATGGATGATCCTAATGCTTTTTCAGGCTTTGAGTCTTCTACTTACCCATCATATGCTAAAGGACGCTGGGGTACCGCCACCTACTCGTGGAACCCTAGTACTGTACAATGGGAGTAACAACAATTTTACAAAACACAGCAGTTTAATCAAACGTCCTTGTCTGATTAAACCGTAAACCCCACCCGACACATCAATCCTCAAGTTTTCGTTCACGAAAACTTGGCGTTTTGCCAGCTTAGTTCCAAATTTGTAGCTCAATCCCAAACGCAAAACGCAAACTTCAGCGTTTCGCTAGATTAGTCCCTAAATTTTAGATTAACCCCCGCAACACACCAATCCTTCAAGTTTTCGTTCACGAAAACTTGGCGTTTTGCCAGCTTAGTTCCAAATTTGTAGCTCAATCCCAAACGCAAAACGCAAACTTGGCCGTTTCGCTAGATTAGTCCCTAAATTTTAGATTAACCCCCCGCAACACACCAATCCTCAAGTTTTCGTTCACGAAAACTTGGCGTTTTGCCAGCTTAAATCCAAATTCGTAGCACAATCCCAAACGCAAAACGCAAACTTGGCCGTTTCGCCACAAAGACTTTGATTTTAGATAATTCCCCTCGCAACACACCAATCCTTCAAGTTTTCGTTGACGAAAACTTGGCGTTTTGCCAGCTTAGTTCCAAATTGTAGCACAATCCCAAACGCAAAACGCTTGTTCCTCATCGCATAATATGCTAAAGTTACTCATGTTTTTATAATTGGAGATACTTTTGAATTTTGAAATGTCTTTATATGCAGGTGGCAGGTAAATATGATTTACAGAGATACTAGAGATTTATCACATGCTGTTGACTTTAGAACGGCTGTTTTGAATGGAATGAATGAAAAAACCGGCGGGCTTTACGTGCCGGAAACTATTCCGCGTCTTTCAAAAGATATTATCGGTCGTAGCATTGCTCCTTCTTTTAGGGATGTTGCGTTAGAGTCTGCAAAGCTTTTTGTTGAAGACGAAATCCCCAATTCGGATTTACAAGATATTATAATTGATTCGTATCCTTTTAGTGCGCAGATTTTGCCTATAGATAGAATTACTTATGTAATGGAACTTTTCCACGGGCCAACTTGTGCATTTAAAGATTTCGGTGCTCGTTTTATGGCACGAACAATGTCTTTTTTTAATCGTAATGAGAATGATGCGCTTCATATTTTAGTTGCTACTTCCGGCGATACGGGTAGTGCTGTTGGAAGTGCGTTTCATAATGTTCAAGGTCTTGATGTAACAATTCTTTATCCGCGTGGAAAAATAAGTCCGCTTCAAGAAAAGCAGCTTTCTACATTTACAGGAAATGTTCGTTCTCTTTCTGTTGACGGTACTTTTGATGATTGTCAGAAGCTTGTTAAAACGGCTTTTGTTGATGTTGATTTGCGTCAAAAATTCCGTCTTTCTTCTGCAAATTCGATTAATATTTCGAGGCTTTTGCCGCAGAGTTTTTATTATATATATGCTTCATTATATGTAAAGCAGCGTTCTACGCTTGATACTAAAATTGAAAATCCTGCAATTATAGTAACTGTTCCTTCCGGAAACTTTGGTAACCTCACTTCTGGTTTAATTGCGCGTGAAATGGGTGCGCCGATTGAGGGATTTATTGCAGCTACAAATGAAAATCATACTATTCCTGATTGGATTTATTCGGGTGAATACAAAGCTCGTCCGTCTGTTTTAACTTATTCTAATGCAATGGATGTCGGTTCGCCGAGCAATTATGAGAGAATTCAGCATATGTATACGCTCAAACAAGTTCGTAGTATTTTGGCTTCTTATTGGGTTGACGATAAGGGAACTTTAGATGCGATTATGGAATGTTATAAAAATACTGGTTATATTATCGATCCGCATGGTGCTGTAGCGTGGGCTGCGTGGAATAATATTCGTTCTGGTGCAATGGCGAAACTCCTTAATGGGGAAAAGGGTAATCATAAAAAACCGGGTCTTACGCCAAGTATTCCGTCTTGGGCAAAATTAATTACAGAAAAAAAAGCTATAGGTATTTTGCTTGAAACAGCGCATCCTGCAAAATTCGGCGAAGTTGTATATCAAGCAATTGCAAGAGAGCCGTCTATTCCTGATAGACTTCAGCGTGTTTTAAAATTGCCTGATATGTCTATTCCAATTTCAAATGATTATAGTCAATTTAAAGATTGGCTTATTGAAAATCTTTAATAACGGCGCAAGTTTTTTATTCTGTTCTTCTTACCATATTGAACAGTTGTTCTTTTGACAGCGAAATAAATATTGGTCTGCCGTGTGGACAGCGTTTGTCTTCTAGTTGCAACGATTCTTTTGCAAGATTTTCTGCTGTTTTGCTGTCTAAAACTGTTCCGTCTTTTACAGCTGAACGGCAGGCGGTTTTTGCTGCAATGTTTCTTATAAGTTCATTTGGTAAAATATGTTTTTCTAATAAGTCTTTTTTTAAATCTTCTTCCGTGCCGCTCCATTTTGTACAGACAGATTCAATTTGCCATGTGCCGTTGCCGTCGTTTTTTATATCAAATCCTGCTTGTTCAAGTTCTTCTTTAATGGATTCAAGATATTTGTCGTCCGCTTCGCTTTCAGTTTCAATAATATATGGAAATAACAATTTTTGCTTAGTGCCGATATTTGACATAAAATGATTAAATAAAATTCGCTCATGTGCAGCATGTTGGTCAATTAAATAAAGAATGTTATCAAGTTCAACAATAAGAAAAACACCAAGTGTTGTTCCTAAATATCGAAAATTCTGTTCAGTATATTCTGTAAAATCCGGACTATACTCTTGTGCGTACTTTTGTGCATACGGGTGTTTGTTTTCGGAAACAGATTGCGTTATTGTAGTAGCAATCGAAAAATCTTTTTCGTTATAATCATTGATTTTTTTTGGTATATTAAAATGTGAATAATGGGTATTAATATTTTGCGAAAAATTTTGCGTTTTGTAAGGTTTGTCTGAAAAATTTTTATGTTCAAATAATGTATTGTTTTCAGTATATAAATCCGAAGCTTCTTTAACAAGTTCTGCAATTGAAGAGTTTTTGTAAAAATTTCTAGTTGCATTGCTTATTTCATGATGAATCGGCGACAAATCTTTGAATCGTGCTTCTTTTTTTGCAGGGTGAATATTAAAATCTACAAGTTTTGAATCTATTGTAAGAAAAAGTGCTGCTATTGGATAAGTTCCATTTGGAAAATAGCCTTGTGAGCCGTATTCTATAGCTTGAACAAGTCCATATTCCCATATGCGTCTGCCGTTTACAAATATATAAATATTTCGTTTGTCGCTTCGTCGAATTGATGTGTCGCTAAGAACGAGCGTAAAATCAAAACCTTGCGATTTGTCTTGAAATGAAACTTCGTGAAAAAAATTTACAGATTCATCTAGTTCAAGTGAACGAACAAATCGTTCGGCTTTTGTTTCGTCTGGTTGAAAATTAAATTTGATTTTTCCATCTTGTATAAATTTGAATCCTATGTTTGTCCATGATATTGCTTTTTCTATAAATGATTGTTTGCAATGTTTTGCTTCTGCTGATGGTTTTTTTAGAAAGGCTCGTCTTGCTGGAAAATTTTCAAAAAGTTGTGATGATTCTACAGCTGTTCCTTTGCTCCATTGTGTTGGCACGACTTTATGTTCTGTAGTGCCGAATGCTGTAAGTTTGTAAGCGATTTGTCCTTGTCTTATAGATGTAATTTCTAATCTTGAAACAGCTGCTATCGAAGCTAATGCTTCTCCGCGAAATCCAAGTGTATTGAGTTCCAACAAATCTTCATCTGTAACAATTTTACTTGTAGCATGTGGATAGGCGCAAGCTGTAATGTCTTCTTTTGTCATGCCAAATCCGTCATCGCTTACTCGAATTTTAGCAATGCCGCCTGCTTCAATTTCAACGGTTATGTGTTTTGCATTTGCGTCTATGGCATTATCTATTAGTTCTCGTACAACAGCTGCCGGTCTGTCTATGACTTCGCCTGCTGCGATTTTTCTCGCTGTATCTTGTGGCAGTTTTTTCACTGGTTTTGGATTATTCATGGTTGCCTGTTTTTGCTTCAAAACTGAAAAGTTCAAGTTCCGGTTTTTGAGATTTTTTCTTGTTTGATTTATCTGAAACTTTAGAAACTTTTTTTTCTTCGTTTTGTGTTTCTTGTGGGGTTTCTTCGTTATCTAGCGGTTGGTTCATCAAAATCTGAATTTTTCCTTCCATTGCATCAAGTTCTTTTTCTATGCTTCTAACGAGCTTTATTCCTTCATCAAATAGTTTCATCGCATCTTCAATGCCAAGTTCGTTGTCTTTTATTGAATCTGAAAGATTTTCAAGCTTTTTAAGTCGCTCTTCTATTGTACTCATATTTCCTCCAAGATTTATGTTAATTATTTTGCGTTTCTGCAAATGTTGTCGCTTCTATTGTTGTTGCTTCTATTGAGCCTTTTGCAAGTTGAATTGCTAAAATTGTATTTTTTGAAACTTCTTCCGCATTTTTTATAATTTTTCCGGTATGTTTGTTGCGAACAATTGCAAAGCCTCTGTCTAAAATTTTTTGCGGGTTTGCATTTTCCAGTTTTTGCGCTTTTAATACTAGATTGTTTTTTGCTATCGATATTCGATTTTTCATTTCGTTAAATAACATATCTTTTGATGCATCAAATCTTTGTATTAACGGCGACATTATTTTTCGTAAATGTAGTTCCATCGCTTCAAGTGAAAAACTCTGTAGTAGGAGATTTCTATATGCAATTTTATTCAGTAAAATTTCATACATTTCAGCTGTGCTATTTTCTAAAAATTCAAATATATCTTCTTTTAGCGGAGTAACAAGTTCAGCGGCGGCAGATGGTGTGGGGGCGCGTAAATCTGCTGCATAATCGCTTAAAGATGTATCAACTTCATGGCCTACAGCACTTACAATTGGAATTTTTGATGCGGCAATTGCTCTTACAACATTTTCATCTGAAAACGGAAGTAAGTCTTCTAGCGAGCCGCCGCCTCTTCCTACAATTAATACATCTGCCATATTAAATTCATTTGCTGTTTTAATCTGTTTAATGATTGTTTCACCGGCATCTTTGCCTTGTACCAAACAGGGAAAAATTATTATTGAAATAGAATTATTGCGTCTTTGTGTTATGTTTAGAATATCTTGAAGTGCTGCACCGTTTGCGCTTGTAATTATTCCTATTGTTTTCGGAAACCTAGGAAGCGGTCGTTTTTTCTGTTGGTCAAAAAGTCCTTCTGCTGCAAGTTTTTTTTTGAGTTCTTCTATGGATTTTAGAATATCGCCTATTCCTGATTGTTCCATTGTATCTACAATTATTTGATATGTGCCTCGTTGCGCATATACGGAAATAGAACCTTTGGCTCTAACGAGCATTCCGTCTTTTGGAATAAAATCAATGTATTTTGATTTTCCCTTAAAAAGAACCGCAGCAATGGCGGCATTTTCATCTTTTAATGTGAAATAATAGTGTCCGCTACTGGAATTTTTAAAATTGGATATTTCGCCTTCAACAATTACAGATTGAAAATATGATTCAAGAGATAATTTTATATAAGAGGTTAATTCAGAAACGGAAAATGTAGTATCTTTTGGAAAAAGCTCTTCCACTATTCAATCCTTTTTGTTTATGTGCCGATACTGAAACATATGAAAACGATTGTTATCCTTTTTGCTGGAACTGCTGACGAATATGCTTATATCCCAATTTTTGACGGAAAATCTGCATCGGAGCTTGCTTTAAGCTGGGCTGAAAAAGTTCCAAATGTAGATACTGTTGCAGTTCTCTCCGCATCAGACAAAACACATTTACCTAGTTTATCAACAGAAAAGCTCTCGTTCAAGCATATTGTGCAAGAAAGTTGGACTATTTCGCTTTTGCTTAAAACTATTGCTGAAATTTCTGTAGGATTTGATGCTGTTGTTTATGGATTTATAGATGCGCCTTTTTATAGCGACGAAATTACAAATATTCTTTTAGATAATTTCAAAAAATATGGTGCAGAATACTGTTTTGCAGACGGTTATCCTGCAGGACTTGCACCGGAAATTCTTCACCATGATACTGCTAATATTTTGGCTAAGCTTGCTAAAGATGAAAATAATCCTGTTACACGTACAAGTATTTTTGATACGATGAAAATCGATATAAATGCGTTTGAAATAGAAACTGAAATTGCTCCGAAAGATTTGCGAAGTTTGCGTGTAAATCTTTATTGTGGAACAAAAAGAGATACGCTTCAATGCGAAAGGCTTTATTCTTTATTGAATCAGTTTCCGAATAAAGATATTTGTACTTTAATTGAATCTTCTTCAAGCGTTCTTCGTACTTTGCCGGCGTTTTATGATGTGCAAATTGTTGGCGGCTGTAAAGGTTCTTGTATATTTTGTCCATATCCTATTGCTTTTGAGGAGCGTTATGCAAAAAAAGTTTCGCAATGTATAGATGTAATGAGTGTCGAAAACTTTAGTAAAATTATTGATAAGATTGCTGATTTTTCATCAGATGCTGTTGTTTCGCTTTCTCTTTGGGGTGAACCTTTGCGTCATAAAGATATTGCAAAATTTGTAGAAATTGTTCTTTCAAAGAATAAACTTTCTGTTCTTATTGAAACAACAGGCGAAGATTTATCTATTGCACTTGCAAAAGAAATAAGTGATGTTGTATTAAAATCTCCTTTACGAAAAAATGAACAAGTGCCTATTAATTGGATTGTTGCTATAGATGCTGCTGATGAAAATATGTACAAATCTTTGCACGGAAATGATGGATTTGCAAAAGCTGTGCAGGCTGTAGAAATTCTTCTCAACTTTTTTCCGAATGCTGTTTATCCGCAATTTTTGCGTATGAACGAAAACGAACTTCATATGGAACCGTTTTATCGTTATTGGAAAGAAAAATGCGGCCAAGCAATTATTCAAAAATATGATTCATTTGCAGAAAAATTGCCTTTGCGAAAAGTTGCGGATTTAACGCCTATTCACAGAAACGTATGTTGGCATATTCGTCGCGATATGAGCATTTTGCTAAATGGAGATGTTCCGCTTTGTAGAGAATATATTTTTGATAACATTTGTGGAAATATTTTTGAAGACAAAATTGAAGATATATGGCATAAAGGATTAGAAACTTTTGAATGTCATTTGAATCATGAATATAAAGGATTATGTAAAAACTGCGATGAATACTATACCTTTAATTTTTAATCAGCGTCAAATTCAGCGTACTGTTATTGGCGGTTCGGAACTTGTTGCACCTATTGAGCAATGTTTGCCTGTTTCCGTTGTAATTATTAACCGCGGTGCGCGTCATTATAGAAGCCAGATTTTTCAAAGCTTAAAAGGCGTTAATTTTAAGCAGATTATTTTTGTTGAACAGTCTGGCAACGATTATGAACTTGAGAATTTAACAAAATCGTATCCTTTTGTCAAATTTCTCGTTCCGCTTGAAAAAGTTACCGTAGGTGATTTAATCAACATGGCTATAAGCGAAGTCGATACGGAATACGCACTCGTTTTTTGGAATGATACTGCGATAAAAGGCGAAAATCTTTCTCGGCGGTTTGTTGAAAAAGTAATTTCCGAAAAAATATTATGTCAAGTTCCGTTTTTAACTACTGTTAGTCGTCAAGATTTGCCTGTGCAAATGACTCCATATATGAACAATAATATATTTACTGTGAATCCTTGTATGACATATAAAGATAAGGCAGCGACACTTTATCCGTTTGATTTTATAGGTCTTTATAACTGCGAAAAATTCATGCAATTAGGCGGATTTGATTACACAATAAAAAACAGTTATTGGCAGAATCTTGATTTTTCTTTTAGAGCATGGCTTTGGGGTGAAGAAATAAGGCTGGCGAGTCTTTTCAAAATTGAATATCAAGAAGAAGTTGTGCCAGAAGATACAACAAGAGATGCTTCTTATTTGCGTTTTTTCTTAAAAAATATTGCTCCAATCTTCAAAATGGATCATGCAGATTTGCCAAGAAAGAAAATATTTAAATATATTTTAAAAGCACCGTTTGGTCTTTTTGAAGCAATAAGAGATTTTAATGATGCTCGTTCTTGGGTTGAAAAAAACAAATATAGATTTAAGAACGATTCAAAAATTCTTATTGATACATGGGGCAGTCTTCTATGACAATTTTGATTATTCAAAGCAGACTCTCTTCTAAGCGGTTGCCTAAAAAAGCACTTTTGCCTTTAGGTGAAAAAACCATACTTTCATGGGTTTTTGCATCTATGAAAAAAGTAAAAGCAGACCGTTATTTTCTTGCTACGGATTATGATTCGGAAGCTGAACTTAAACCTGTTGCCGAATCAAACGGATTTGAATGTTTTGCCGGTCCAAAAGATGATGTTCTAAAAAGATTTTGTCTTTTAATAGAACAAACAAATGCAGATACGGTTTTAAGAGCAACGGGAGATAATCCTTTTTTATTTTCCGAAGCTGCAACTGCTTCTTTAGAACGATTTGCAGAACTTTCTTGCGATTATTTTACTTTTTTAGGTTTACCACATGGAAGTGGTGTAGAAGTTTTTAATGCTCATTCTCTTTTAGAGGCGGAAAAACATACGCAAGATTCATATGATAGAGAGCATGTTGCTCCTGCGCTTTATAATCATAAAGATAAGTTTGAATCGGTTTTTGAACAATCTCCTGAAAAATGGAATTTTCCATTGCTTAGAACAACTGTAGATACTGCAAAAGATTATCGTCGTTCGCAATTTATTGCAGAAAATCTTAAAGCAAATATAAATGCAGAAAAAATTATTGAATATGCTAAAAAATCGCAAAAACTCATTCTTTTTGTTCCTTCTGTTAAAAAAGGGCAAGGAACCGGTCATCTTAGAAGATGTCTTAGTTTGATGAAATCGGTTTTAGCTGATATTTATATACCTAAAAATGCAGATTTAATTGGACTTGATGAGTTTTTGCTTGAAATTCCTGATTATGCAATAAAACGAAATTTGGAAAATATTGAAAACAATTATGATCTTGTTGTTACTGATGCTTTTTCACTTAAAAAAGAAGAAATTCAACAATTTTCAAAAATCGCACCTCTTGTATCAATAGATGAAGGTTCAAAGTATACAAATTATTCTGATTATATTTTGGATATAATTCCTGCTTTGAAATATAAAAGAAAATCAAACTTAACATGTAGCGGTTTTATTCCATTGCCGGAAAAACGTCGAAGTATAATGCCGAAATCTATTGAAAAAGTTTTGATTGCAATAGGCGGCGAAGATCCTGCTGGTTTAAGTTTGGTTGCTGCAAAAGCGTTTGCCGAAAACGGCTGCAATGTAACGGTTTTAATTCGAAATAGAGAAAATATTGAACAAATAAGAGGGGTGCGTTATATAAATTTTTCTCCGAATTTAAAAGAGCGTTTATATACATATGATTTGGTTGTAACGCATTATGGTTTTACTGCTTTTGAATCAATAGCTGCACAATGTGGTGTGTTTCTACTTGGTACAAGTCCGCTTCATGTAAAATTGGCTCGTAATTTTGGTTTTGCCGTTTTATCAAAAAATCAATTAAAAGCTGAAAATATAAAAAAATTATTGAAAGTGCCGCAGAAATTTTTTCCAAAATCAAAAGAAATGATAGCTTTACATGAATGCGAGCAACGTAATCTTGCAGAATTTATATGCGATTTGGCGGATGGTAAAAAAATTGATTGTCCTATTTGTTCTTCCATTGAAAAAGCAAGAAAAAAATCACCGGATAAAGTTGTTGCTCGTTTTGAAAACAGAACTATAAGAAAATGTTCATCTTGTGGAATGATTTATTTGAGCTGGTCGATTGATAAGCAAAAGCAATATTCATCATCTTATTTTTTTGAAGATTACAAAAAACAATACGGAAAAACTTATCTTGAAGATTTTTTATACATAAAATCTCAAGGTATAAGACGATGTATTATTATCGATAAAATTTTTTGGAAAAATATTTCTTCCGAAACAAGAAGGGCAAAATCAACTTTTCCGTCTGTTCTTGATGTCGGTTGCGCTTATGGTCCTTTTTTATCTGCTGCATATGATGCCGGCTGGAATGTTTTTGGAACGGATATTGCAGCTGAAGCTGTTGATTATGTTGCTGAAACATTGAAATATAAAGTATGCAGAGCGGATTTTCCAAAAATAGATACAAAAGCTGCTTTTGGAAAAAATCATTTTGATGCTTTGACAATGTGGTTTGTTATAGAGCATTTTCAAAATCTTGAGCCTGTTTTAACAAAAGTTAATTCATTGCTTAAAAAAGGCGGAATATTTGCATTTTCAACTCCTTCCGCATCTGGAGTTTCTGCAAAATTTAGAAAAGAGCAGTTTTTGCTTAATAGTCCGTCAGATCATTATTCGTTGTGGCAGCCGGAATTATGTAATTCCATTCTTAAAAAATTCGGATTTAAGGTAATTAAGATTGTTTCAACAGGAATGCATCCTGAACGTTTTCCATATTATGATAAACATGAATTTGAACCTAAAGGCTTTATGTATAAGCTTTTATCTTTTTATAGTTCAGTTGCTTCATTAGGTGATACTTTTGAAATTTACTGCATAAAAGAAAAGGACTTGCAAAAATGAAAAAACATCATTTGCTTATGCTTGGTGCAGGTTTTATGCAGAAACCTGCAATTGAAAGTGCTAAAAAATTAGGCTGGAAAGTTACTGTTGTTGACGGAAATCCAAAAGCGGTTTGTGTTTCTTTAGCAGATGCTTTTGAGCATATTGACTTAAAAGATACGGAAGCACTTATCGAATTTGCAAAAAAACTAAAAGCAACCGAAAACCTTGACTGCGTATTTACTGCCGGAACGGATTTTTCTGCTTCTGTTGCAAAAATTGCAGAATCTTGCAATTTTCATTCTCATTCGGTGGAAGCTGCGCTAAATGCAACTGATAAAAGTAGAATGAGAAGTTGTTTTGCTTCTTATGGTGCGCCGTCTCCAAATTTTATAGAAGTGGATTTTGATACATCAAAAAGAATTTCAGAATATGTATTAAAAGATGATTCGTGGCCGTTTGATTCAAAAAAATTGAAAAAAAAATTCCCGCTTGTCGTAAAACCTGTAGATAATATGGGTTCTAGAGGTTGTATTACTGTTTTTTCACTTAGAGAGCTTGTAGATGCTGTAAAAACAGCAGTATCGCTTTCAAAAACAGGTCGTGCAATAATAGAAGAATATATGGACGGGCCTGAATTTTCTATAGATTCACTTGTATTTGAAGATAAGTTAATTATTACAGGTTTTGCAGATAGGCATATTTATTATCCACCGTATTTTATAGAAATGGGGCATACAATGCCTACTGCTTTTAGTGAAGAACAGCGTAATATTATAATCGAAGCTTTTGCAAAAGGGGTAAAAGCACTTGGTCTTTCTTGTGGTGCTGCAAAGGGCGATATGAAGCTTACTTCAAAAGGTGCTATGATAGGTGAAATTGCTGCGCGTCTTTCCGGTGGTTATATGTCCGGTTGGACTTTTCCTTATGCAAGTGGCTTAAATTTGACGGAACAAGCACTTTTTTTGGCTTCTGGTGAAAAAAGTCCTATTTTTAATGATGGAAATTTGCAAAAACTGCCGAAAATTGCAAAAGGGGTATGGTATATTCCTCCAAAAGAATGGAGTGCAGAACGTGCATGGATTTCAATTCCGGGAAAAGTCGCTTCTGTTTTTGGATTAGAAAATGCTGGCAAATTGCAGTTTGTTAAAGATGTTTTTCCACGTTCTTTAAAAGGAGAGAATGTTGTTTTTCCTGAGAATAATGTAGAAAAATGTGGCAACTGCATTTCTAAGGCTGCAACTCGGCAAGATGCTGTAAATGCTGCTGAATCTGCTGTCGCGCTAATCGAACTGCGGCTTGAACCGGATGATGAAAAAACTTTGCAATTTCTTGAATGTCGAAAATCGTTTCCGCCTTCAGCTTTTCGAGTTTCTGCTGATGTTGCAGCCGATATAGATAATGTTGATGACGGTTTGTTTTTCGATTCAAGCATTGGATGGGAATGTCAGATTCCGCATTCTTTGCGTGAATATCTTGAAATTAAGGACTGGAATCATAAATCTATGCGCGATGTTTTGAATCGTTTTATTGAAATTGAGCCAAAAGCAATGATTCATATGCGTACGTTCTGGCGGTATTTGATTAGAGGCAGCCTTCAAGGTGTGCTTTTTGCAGCTGATTCCTGCAAAAAAAATAAGCTCAAATATAAAAAAGAAGGAATTGATGAAAAGATTAAGTCGTCTATTTAATGTTTTTATATTTTGTGCTTTATGTTTAAGCGCAAATGCTCAGTCTGCAAGTTTTGTTCCTTTAATGGAAGGTGCAAATCAGCTGGGAGCACAACTTTTTTGGGATTCTCTTTCTGGTATTGGTGTGCTTGAGAAAAATGGGCATTCAATACAATTTAAGGCTGAAGATCAAATTGCGTTGTTTGATTACAGAACTTTTGAAATTGTTGATGCACCGAAAATTGTTAATGGTTCGGTTTTTGTTTCAAATAATTTTTTGACTAGAATGGAGGATTTTTTTGACAGTTCAAAACCGATTACGCAAGATTCTCTATTTAAAATCGGTGCTATATTAATTGACCCCGGTCATGGAGGAAAAGATTCAGGTGCAGTTGGAAAACATACTGTAAATGGCAAGGTTATGCAGATTTATGAAAAAGATGTTGTTCTTAAAGTTGCAGAAGATTTGTACCGGCGGCTAAAAACTTCTTATTCAGACAAAAAAATACATATGACAAGAACAGATGATACTTTTTTATCTCTGGAAGAACGTGTAGAAATTGCAAATAACACTCCGCTTGGGGAGCATGAAGCGATTCTTTACATTTCCATACATGCTAATTCTGCTTTTGATAAAAAAGCTTCAGGTTTTGAAGTTTGGTATTTAAGCCCGGGTTATCGAAGAACAATTCTTTCTGAAGATGCTGCTGATAAAGAAATACTGCCGATACTGAATTCGATGCTTGAAGAGGAATTTACAACCGAAAGCATTTTAATTGCCAAATTTATTCTTGACGGAATGAATGCGGAAATCGGCAAAGAAAGTGCCAATAGAGGATTAAAGGAAGAAGAATGGTTTGTTGTTCGTAATGCTAATATGCCAAGTGTTCTTATTGAAATTGGCTTTGTAAGCAATCAAAAGGAGGCGTTACTCTTAACGGATGATAAGTACTTGCACAAAATAGCATCAGGTATATATAATGGACTTGTATCATTTATAACCCATTTTGAACAATCAAGAGGTTTTACAAGCGGCCAATGAGAGAGTCTGTTAATCATGCAAAGCTAAAAGGTTCCGGAATTGCAATACTTATTTTAATTTCATTTGCATTTGTATTTTCTGTTTTTATTTGGAAAATTAATGATAATGGAACTAGACGGGTTGTTTTATTTGAATCTAAGGCTAATCCGTCGGAGTTATCTTACGAAGTTAGGTTTTTAAGAAATTCTTTAACCGGAGATGATATTAAGCAGTATGTTGACGAGATTCTTTTAGGACCTATTTCCCCGCAGGCACGGTTGCTTTTCCCGTTGGGAACTAACGTTCGTTCCTGCTTTGTAAGCGGCAAAGTTCTGTACTTGGATTTATCGGAAGAAGCTTTACAGATAACTTCAGGTGAAGCTTCCAATACAGTTTTTGCATTGAAGATTTTGAAAAAAAATCTTTTTACAAATTTTAAAAATATTGATATAATAAACCTATTCATTATGGGCAAAAAGGTGGAGGCCTAGTAATGTAAGGTTTGTAAGGTTAATGCTTTGTAAAAAGCGTTGACAAATTGAATAAGTTACGTATACTTATAGTACAAGGCTATACTACGTGATAAAAAGGAGCTTTGAATGAAGAGAACATTCATTCTTGTCGCAATGGCTTTCCTGTTTGTAGGAATGCTTGCAGCTGAAGAATCAGTAATTATTGATTTTACTAACTTGTCAGCTGACATTATTCAGGGCGCAGATGGGCAGATGACTCAGAACCGCCAAACCACAATGGACTATTCTGTAAGTGCCGGTGCTACTTTCACTGACCAACAGAAGTCTTTGATGAAGTCTTCCCTTACATTTAAGAACTGGGAAGTTGTTCTTAACTCTTCTGCTAGAACAGCAACGAGTACAGCTCTTTCACAGGTTGCTGCTGCACCTGTAAAAGCAGATGCTAAAGTACCTTTTGCAGGTAAAGAAATTTTGGGTGCACGTATTCTTTTCCCAACATCACCTGTAAATGCTAATGCTCGTATCGAACCTCCATTTGATATTCCTGCATTTGAAGCTGCTGCTGAAGTAAATGACAATGGTGAAGTTCAGCCTGCTAGAGCTAATGTAACTTCTGCAACACGTTTTGAAGGTGGTTATGGTGTTCTTAAAAATGTTGGAACAATTAAAGCACTTTCTGTTACAACACAAGGCATGAATTATCCACATGGATTGTATGTTCTTCTCAAAGATTCAGAAGGTGTTGAAAAACGCTATTTCATGGGATATTTGAACTTTGACGGTTGGAAAGAGCTTCGTTGGTCTAACCCCGCATACATTACTGAAGTAAGAGCACGTGAACTTCGTTTGTTGCCAATTTATCCGACAGTTACACCATATGTTAAATTTGCTGGTTTCCTTATTACTCGTGATGCAGCTGATGTTGGTGGCGACTTTGTTTGTTACTTCAAAGATGTTAAAGCAATTTATGACAAAGCTGTTCTTACAACAGAACGCGATATTGCAGATGAAGACATTTGGGGTATCGTATCTGACCGTGAAAGAGCTAGACAGAATCTTGAAATGACAAATTTCGGTGAAAGACAGGTTAACAGATTCCTTGAATCTGAAAAACAGGCTACTGAAGATACTTTCACTTCAAGTCTCGAAGCTACTGAATAATTATCGGTTTTGATTCGTGCGGGTGGTACATATCTCGACGGTTGAGTCGCAATATGAAAATATCCCCGCCTGCGATATTTTATGAGAACGAATGTTTTCTCTAACATTCTGCGTTGAAGTATCGTTCATAATAAAAGGTTCGGATTTTATCCGAGCCTTTTTTTTACTTAGACAAATTTAATTTACATTAGTTGCTTTTTAAACAAGCTGGTAGTACATTTTATGTATGAGCGTTAAACAAAATATAATTATACCTAATAAAGATGATCTATTAAAAGCTTATGACTATTATATTGAGAATCTGAAAACTGTAGTTTCTTCGATTGAAGAGAATTTGAAATCGAAAATTCAAATTGCTTCAAGACCAACATTTAAATCCAGAGTTAAAAGATTTGATAGCTATTATAAAAAATTGTTAAGAACACATCCAGACACACTTGGAATGCAAAGATTGCCGGTACTATCAGATATGATAGGGATTCGAGTTATTTGTGCATTTCTTGAAGATTTGTCTGTTGTCGAAAAGCAAATTATTGAAAATTATCAAGTTGTAGAAATTGAAAGAAAAGGTGCAAACAGAACTTTTTCTGAATTTGGCTATGAATCTACTCATGTATTAATAGAAATTCCTGAAGAAATAAAAAAACAAAATGAACTGCCAGAACATCTTGTTTGCGAAATACAAATACGAACAATATTACAAGATGCTTGGGCAGAAGTTGAACATGAGCTTGTTTATAAGTCAGAATTTTCTCCATTTGACTTGCCGTTAAAAAGAAAACTTGCGTCTATGAATGCAAGTTTAAGTCTTGCTGATATTGTTTTTCAAGAAATTCGAGATTATCAAAATAAATTAAACAGTGAGCTGGATAAAAGACGTTTTGCATTTTATGATATGGCAGATAAATTATCTGATGAAAAAATCGAAGAAAAATATGAAATAAAATCGGTTCCCGGTGAAGCAGCAGATATTTCACCTGCATCTCCATATGTTCAAGGTACAATCGACGATATGATACTAGACGCAATTCATGCACATAATAATGGACAAATGGATAAAGCTATATCAATCTATACAAAAATTATTCAATCAAATCCTGCTCCGAATAATATTGTATTAGCGGTAATTTTTAAGCATCGTGGAATGGCATATTTTGCACAAAGCATTTTTGACAAAGCATTAGAAGATTTTAAATCAAGCGTAGCACACGATCCTAAAAATTTCCGATCGTATTATTATATTGGAATTGTATATAGCGTAATTAATGATGAAAATCAAGCTATAAACTTTTTTGATAAATCTCTTGAACTTAATAAGTATCAAGCGCATGTTTATTACAGAAAAGCTCTCTCGTTGTATCATCTTGCAGATTATACTTCTTCTATGGCTGAATTAACAAATTGCATGAGGCTTGGTCTTGATAATGAAGACTGCGAAAGGCTGAAAATAAATTTATTAAAAAAGCTTGAAATGAAATGAAAAATATTGACATTTTTTTAAAATAGATATATAGTGTTGAACATTGGATAGCCCAAAGCTATTGTGTCTCCTTCGTCTAGTGGTTAGGACATCGGGTTTTCA
>JAAYQG010000165.1 GCA_012519415.1 Treponema sp.
AAGAATGGTAACGGAGCCTGCATCGTCAAAGTCTACGGCTTTTTCATAACGAGCTGCCAATTGACTGTAAAGATCACCGGGATACCCGCGATTTGACGGAACTTGTTCTTGTGTAATTGCAATTTCTTTCATAGAGTCTGCAAAGTTAGTCATATCTGTTAAAAGAACAAGCACGTCCTTGCCCTGAAGTGCAAATTGTTCAGCTACGGCAAGAGACATATCGGGAACCATAAGGCATTCAACAGTCGGGTCCGCGGCTGTATGAACAAACATTACGGTTCTGCTCAAAGCTCCGCCTTCTTCAAGTGTATTTTTAAAGAAAAGGTAATCGTCAAATTTTAATCCCATACCACCTAAGATAATAATGTCTACTTCTGCTTGCATAGCAATGCGTGCTAAAAGTTCATTATAGGGTTCTCCGGAAATTGAAAATATGGGAAGTTTTTGACTTACAACAAGCGTATTAAACATGTCGATCATAGGAATACCTGTTCTAATCATACGCTTTGCAATAATTCGTTTTGAAGGGTTAACGGAAGGTCCGCCAATTTCAACTAAATTGTCTTGTAATGCCGGTCCCTTGTCTCGCGGATCTCCGGCACCGTTGAATATACGTCCTAAAAGATCGTCTGAAAAACTAACCTGCATTTCACGACCTAAAAATCTAATGCGGTCTCCTGTTGAAACTCCTCGTCCACCTGCAAAAACTTGGAGAGAAACAAGGTCTCCTGCAATTCTATTTACTTCTGCAAGAGACTTACCAAAAGAAGTATCTATTTCTGCAAGTTCGCCGTACTTAACACCTTCGGCGCGAACGGTTATTACGCTTCCGTTAATTGATTCAATGTTACTATATACCTTGTTCATAATTATTCACCGTCCTTCAAAAGCACTTCTACTTTCGTATCTATAGTACCGGACTTATCATTGTAAAGATTGACAAGTTCAACTTCACCTTTTTTGAATGCATCCGTATTCCATGTTGTATAGTTCCAGTCAAGAAACTTTTGTCTTAATTGGTTAAAATATGAACGGGCTTCATCTTTAGTTGATAAATCAAAAGAAGATCCTAATATTTTCATAAGAATTTTAAAAATGTATTCTTGTCTTTCTACAAGTACGGAAGAATCTATTTCATCGAAAGAGTTTTGCTGTAGGTATACTGCATCTAAGAATTCACCTTTAAGATAAATAATAAAATCTTCAAGGCTTGTTCCTTCTTCTCCGACAACCTTCATCATTTGTTCAACTTCATTTCCGCGGAATATGTAGTAACGGGCAAAATCTACCCAATCGTTTCGTAAAACACTCTTGTATTTAGACCAAGATTCCAAAGGATGAATTGCAGGATATTTACGCGCATCTGATCTTTCGCGAGACAAGCCGTGAAAAGCTCCTACTACTTTAAGCGTTGCTTGAGTAACCGGTTCTTCAAAGTTTCCACCCGCAGGTGAAACCGTTCCTCCGATAGTTACCGAACCGACAGAACCGTCGCTTACACGAACAATGCCGGCTCTTTCATAGAACGATGCAATATAAGATTCCAAATATGCGGGGAACGCTTCTTCGCCCGGAATTTCTTCCAAACGACCGGACATTTCACGAAGAGCTTGAGCCCAGCGACTTGTAGAGTCGGCAAGGAGTAGAACGTGAAGTCCCATTTGGCGGTAGTATTCGGCAAGGGTAACACCGGTATAAACGGATGCTTCGCGGGCGGCAACAGGCATAGAAGATGTATTACAAACAATGATAGTACGCTCCATAAGCGAGCGACCTGTTTTGGGATCCGTTAATTCCGGAAATTCTTTTAAAATTTCTACTACTTCACCTGCACGCTCTCCACAAGCTGCAACTATAACAATGTCTACGTCAGCGTTTCGGCTGGTGGTATGTTGTAAAACGGTTTTACCGGCACCGAAGGGACCGGGTATACAGTAGGTTCCGCCTTTTGCAACCGGAAAGAAGGTATCTATAAGACGAATTTGAGTAACCATTGTTTCTTCCGGCATTAAGCGTTCTTCATAGCAGTCTATAGCTCTTTTTACCGGCCAGTTAAAACTCATGGTAACATGATGATCTTTTCCTTTTGAGTCTGTAAGAATAGCTATACTATCTTTGAGTTTATACCTACCGCTATCTTTAATGGATTTTACGGTATATTTGTCTAAAAAATTAAAGGGAACCATTATTTTATGCGAAAAATTTCCTTCCGGAACCCTTCCTAAGAAGTCTCCTCTTTTTACCGTTTCTCCTACCTTAGCAGTGGGTGTAAAATCCCATTCACTTTCATCGGGAAGAGGATCTAAATATACACCGCGCTCTAAAAAATAGCCTGCTTTTTCTGCAAGTTGCGGAAGAGGATTTTGAAGACCGTCAAAAACTTTGCCTAAAAGTCCCGGTCCAAGTTCTATAGAAAGAAGATCGCCGGTAAATTCTACAAGGTCGCCGGTTTGAATTCCCTTTGTCATTTCGAAAACCTGAAGTTGAGCTTGTCCGTTTCTAATACGAATAACTTCACTTTTAAGTTTTTTACCGCCAAGGGTAACGTAGCCTACTTCGTTAAGTGCAACATTGCCGTCAAACTGAACGCTTATCATGTTGCCGTTAACAGCGACTACTTTTCCTTTTGTATCTGTCATGTTGATTCTCCAAGTATCTGATCATATATCATTCTGTAGGAAGCCAAACCCGCTTCTTCGTTAAATTGCTTTATACGAGTTGCAAGTTTAAGTTGCAATGCATAACTAAAGACCGAATCGGTGCTAAAATAGTTCGAAGGAGTAAAATTACGCACGGCATTCATACGTGATTCATTAAGAAATTGTTCTGTTTCTAAAGGACTGTCAAACCCGCTAGCGGTGCGCGCAATCTGTACAATATCCGGTGCAAATGATAAGTCTTGCGGAAGATTAAATTCTTTTTTCATTTTTTGAGCTCTAATCGAAGCTAAAGAAAAACGTAACTTCCTCTCCCAATCGTAATAAGAATCGAGAAAAGCGGAACCTGTAGGAATACAGGTTCTAGGAGGTTCAAGCGAAATACCACTAACAATATCATATGTTTTTTTGTCGAGAAAGCGGGAGCAGAGATCTAAAAAATATTCTTCACTTATGGGCAGCGGAGCTGTCTGCTGAGTTGAAAAAGAAGGAAGCTGCGCCATTAAATAATACCAACCTCTCACTTATTTTGCCTCTGCTTGTGCTGCATCTTTCAGTATTTTTGATACGCGAGGATTAAGATAAGCAGAAAATAAAGAAGCAATTGATTCAGGTGAAAAGTCGTAATAGGCTTTGCCGTCTTTAATACCAATTCTAAAACCGGCCGAAATAGAATCGCTCGATGTTAAAACAAGCCCCTTGTCAATTTCAGCCTTAAGTGAAGAAACAAGTGAAGACTGAACAGCAGCCAAATCTTTAGGAGATAAAAGAACGGAAAGAGTCGCAGCATCTTCTGACGCAAGTATTCTTTTAATAAGTTCAGGTATAATAGCCTTAAGTATATCTGAAGATAATGCAGAAGTAGCATCTTGTTTAATAATAGCGGCAACTTGAGCTAAAATACTATCTCTAAAAGAAATAAGCACATTTCGAGCTGCCTGACTAATTGCATCGATAGAAGATTTTTCAAAACGCTCTGATTCTGCTTTTGCTTTTTTTTCACTTTCTAAAGCTTTATTTTCAGCTTCTGCAATTATTGCTTCTGCACGTTTTTCCGCATCTTCAATAATTGCTTGCGCAGAAGCTTCTGCAGCACCAACACCATCTTTTTTAATTTTATCAATCAGTTCTTGCAATTGAACGTCCATAAAACCCCTCAAAAAAGTAAAAAAATTATGTATTCAAAAATCTAATGCACAATACAAACGGTAAAAGTTTTGCAAGTACACTAATTTGATGAAACTACTTACCCAATTCTAGACCGTAATTTACAAAAAAGCAAACTAAAAAATCTACATATTTCTGCAATTAATTCAAGCTCGATTTCAACGGTAAGATTTTGTAAATTAAATTAACAAAAACTCTATCTTATTGCAAGTTTTCAATTGAAAATTTAATAAATTTATTTTTGAAGCATTACTTTTGTTCATGTTGTTCGTTGTTAAATTATTTATTTTTTAGAACTATTTAAATAACATTACAGCCCGCCGCTCCCTTGCCATTACATAAAGAGAACGACAATTACAATCAGATATTTCGTAACTAAAAGCAGAACCTATTAAAACCGATATATTTTTATCTTGTTGATTATTATCAGAATTGAAAATATTTTGAAATGTTGACAATAATTGCTGTAATCTTTTTTCCGACAAAACTGTAGAAATAACAACAAAACTTGTATTTGAAACGCGTCCTATATCGCCAACAATTCCAAAAACATGATTTATCAAGCCTGAAAAAAAAGAAATAGTTTTATAAAATGTTTTAGCACCTATTTCTGTCGTAACTTCCGGCATATTTACAAATTCAAAATAAACGATTGCAAAATTCTTTTTAGATTTTTCATAATCGGAAAATTTAGACATTAATGATTCTCTAGTTAAAACATTAGTTACAAAATCAATAGACCTTGATTCTTCAACTACAAAATTATCAATATCTTCTGCCGCAGACCAAGCGAGCTGAAAAATAAAATCAACTATAATCGAAACACTTAAACTTACAATTCCAACAGCAAACCAAGTGTTTCGATTATATGCAAAAGTTCCTATATTCAAATAAAATACAAAATAACATATAAAATCAAACAAAAAAAGCAAATAAAGAAGAAAAAAACCTACCGCAGGAATAGAATCCAAAAGCGGTTTTTTCAAAAGTTCATAACATACATTTATAAAACTAAAAAACACAATAACGACGGTAAAAAAATATATAAACGGATCATGTCGAGAAAGATGGAAAAAATTCGTAAAGTGAAGAATCCAAAGCAAAATAAAAACAACAATCATACATTTGATAAAAATTTTGAGGAACTTTCTTTTCTTTTCGCTATGTGTAAAACATAAATAATAAAGCAAAGAATTGCAAATCAAGACAATTTCCAAAGAAAAAAAACGAATTACGGAATTAAGAGCAAAATCAAGAGAAAAAAACTGTATAAAATAATGTTTACAAAACAACCATATACTCGACCAAAAAACTAATTGCGTTAAAACAAATAAAGTTAAAGCTTTTTTTCTATAAACCCAAAACTTTAAACTTAAAGCAAAACCTGTTAAACCTAAAACAAAAAGAAATGCAATGCAAACAAAAATAAAAATATTCTGAACAACATAGGAAGAAAATGCATCTGACAATGGAATAAACTTAACAGGCTTTAATTTTGAAAAAGCATTTTTTTCATTTGTGTAAAATATTATCTGGATTTCTTCTCCGGATTTCAAATCTCTCAAAGGCACATTCAATATGCCTTTGCCTATAAAATTTTGATTTTTTAAATGATCCATATTTTTTTCATATACCCAAATATTTTTGCGGAAAATTTTTATTGCACAATCTCTAATTTCCAATTGAAGATTTGGATAACGCATATTTTTCAGTTCAGGAACATTTGAAGTTAATTCGATAACAGAACCTGTTTGCATTGCAGGAAAAATAAATGTAGAGAGCCGATTAATACCATAATCTTTCTCATTTATTTTTATATTCCAATACATATCTGAAAACTTTGTAGAAGATTTTGAAATAGAATACGTGAGACGAAAAATTTCCGTGCAAATAAAGCAAACAACAAAGATTCCTATAAGAGCAAAACAAGTTTTTTTTGGATCCTTTATCTGCAAACAAAACCTCCAACAAACATTAGAAAATCAGTATATCAACGAATCTCCAAAAACTCAAGAAATCTTTTACAAGTTCTAAAGTAATGTTGCGAAAGATCATTTCCCTTATCTTCTTCCATATTATTATATGTGGAATCTTCATCAAAAAAACGTCTTGATGTGAAAGTTTGCAAGTATCTGCTAGTTTTAGGAGAACGATATCCGTTTCTGTGTTGATTAGATAGCTTACAATCAGAAAAAATTACTATTTTTAAGTTTTTTTTCAAAACCATATTGACTATTTATTTTTTAAAATATATAGTCTAGCCATCAGACAACAACATCATGAAATGATAAGTCGTTTGACCGGCTAACACTTACCGCAGCGGGCGAGAGTGGTGAAATTGGCAGACAC
>JAAYQG010000166.1 GCA_012519415.1 Treponema sp.
GACGTTATCAGAAAATGTATTATAGTCTGTTTTGTCATTCCCCACTTATCTATTTCAAAAATTATGCTAGAAGCTGAATAATTAAGACCAATAAGCCCCGTCATAAAAAATTGAATTATCATAGGTACAAGTGAAATTGAATATGTTCCGCTTTTAGAAAGCAACACATTTATGATTGTAATTACTTGACCAATACAAACACCGGAAATAAATCCGAAAAAGGCACGTGATATTATTTTTTTAAACATAATTTCTCCTTGATTTTACTCATATAACGGCGAGATACAATTGCATTTTTTCCATTTGAAAAATTTACTTTTATTACACCAGTCAAACTCATATCAAAAAATTTCACATGCTTGATATTTATAATATCTGTGTTTGAAATTCTTATAAAATCAAGAAAAGCGTAATCATTGCAAAAATTTTCAAATTCATAAAGACGCATTTTTAAAAGCAAAGCTTCATTTTGAGTTTCTACAAAAACTTTTTTATCAAAGCTATAAACTCTGTAAATATCGCTAGCTTTTAATGGAATGCAAAAATCTTTATCCCAGCCGTTTATAAAAATCTGTTTTCCACTTGAATCAATCATACTGATTTTTTCAGCCAGTTTTTGAATCTGTTCGGTTTTTTCTGGCGTATGAATTACGCAAAAAGGTTGAGAACAGTTTTCAATCTTTATTTCTGTCTTCAAAAAAACCTCCCTTTATTATTTTTTAGTTCGTTTTGTAAAACTCTGCTATTTTAAGCAGTGCACAAAACTCACTTTAATAAAAAGAAATTACAAAATTCGCCTGCTTTTGTAATTCGCTATTTTATACATCTTGAGTATAGATTGGGATAAGAAAGTTGTGATAATTTTTTAGACAAGTGGCTTTCTTTTAAGCTAAGTGGAAAAATTGTAATGTCTAAGCCTTAAAAAATAGGAAAATTTTCAAGACTTAGAACATTATGCGTTTAAGATTCATTTTAAAGCATATCTTTGATGTCTGCTTTTTCAACTAACTTTAAATGAATATCTTTTAATTCAAGACCATTTTGAGCAAAGAAAAGTTTTACCAAAATATATTTTGAGAAGAAACCTACTTTTTGCATTAGCGGCTGCCATTTACCATTTGTACCGTTCCATGTAAAACTTGCTGCTGATGTGCCGTTACATGCAACACTCACAGGAACTTGAGCAACATCACCGTCAACTGTTCGTCCTGTTATTGTAATTTCAACAAAACCAACTGAACTTGAATCTACTGCAAACGTAAATGATGTTCCACGTTTTGCTTTTACATTAGAAAGGTCTACAGTCAGTTCACCGTCAAATTTGTAATATTCTACATTAGTCTGATCATCTTCTGATGATATTGGTCTGTTAATAATTTTCACTTGTGTATCTGTTTTTGTAAATCGCTTTTGCGCTCTTGAGTGCATTAAAAAACAAACAATATTTTCTGCACAGCGCAAGAGTTCAGCTCGCTCAAGAGTTCCGTTTTTTAAACTTTCTTCCGTATTATCATTGTGAATATTCTGCTCGCTGTCCGGACAGACCATGTACAAATCATTTTGAGCACGAACCATTGCCGCGAAATTGTTTCTGCTTTGCGGTTCACCTTCATCATTTAGACTTGCCCACCAGTCTGTCATTACAATTCCTGTAAAACCCCATTCATGTCTTAGAATTTTTGTAACAAGATCATAATTTGAGGCAGTCCATATTCCGTTTAATGCACCATACGTTGTCATTATTACATCTGCTTGCGCTTTTTTTACGGCAATTTCAAATCCTTTAAGATAAATCTCTCTAAGAGCGCGCTCACTTATTACTGAATCTACAACAAGCCTTCCGTATTCTTGATTATTGCCGCTGAAATGTTTTAATGAACCTGAAACTCCAGCCCAATGAAGCCCACGAATTACAGCACTTGCACATTCTCCAGTCAAAAGCGGATCTTCTGAAAAATATTCAAAATTTCTGCCATTTAGCGGGTGTCTATGAATATTCATGCCCGGACCGAGCAAAATATCAACATTGTTGCTTACCATTTCAAGCCCTGTAAACTGATAAAGTTTTGTAATAAGCTCTGTGTTAAATGTACAAGCAAGCATTGTTCCATTTGGCAGACTAAAAGCATGAACTCCGCTATCAAGACGCAAACCTGAAGGTCCATCTGTACAACAACCACATGGAACGCCTTTTGCTTTTAGAGATTCTGAAACACCGCCAAATGCAGCAGCTGTTCCAGCTGTAACTTTTGGACTTCCCATGCCCTCACCGCGTATAATTTTAACAAGATCTTCATCTGTCAATTGAGCAAGAAAATCAGGCATACTTATTTTTCCATCAAGCACGCCTTGCAAGGGTACAATGTTTTTGTTTTCAAGCTGTGATTTTTGCGGATAGAATGTCTTTACCATGTCCAAATCTTTTAAGCGATGTGCTTTTTGTTCCATTGGTGAAGCTTGAAGTTTCTCAAGCTTTAGCTCATATTTTCCGTTGTTTTCAACAGACTTAAATCTTTCGAATGTTTTAACTGGAGCAACTAACTTACTCAATTTTTCAGTTACAATTGTTTCAGGAATTTCTATTATTCCAACTTCGTTACATTCTCTTACAGAAGAACCTGCAAAGAATTTATATCTTCCTTTTTCTATAACGTAGCAACTTCTGTTTCCCGTATCATTTGTATCATCAAAAGAAGCAATTTCACTTAATGGAATTTCAAATTCGAGCGTTTCAGATTGTGTAGGCAAAAGCTCTTTTGTTTTTGCAAATGCAGCAAGAATTCTTGATGGTTTTCCTAAAAGCCCTTGTGGTTGTTCCACATAAATTTGAACAACTTGCTTTGACGATATTTTTCCTATGTTTGTTACAATTGTTTTAAAATGTGCGGCAGGCACAGAAAGTATTGATTCAGCATTTTTAAGCACAGCAGAAACAGCTTTTGATTTTATCTCAAAATCTTTAGCTTCTATAGAAAAATCCGTGTAAGAAAGACCATAACCGAATGGATAGCGCACTTTGTCTTTTGCAAATGTTTCAAAATACCTATATCCTACATAAATATCTTCGGAATAAAAGTTTCTTTCTTTGTTTCCAAAATATTTGTGCGAAGGATAATCTTCAATTTTATACGCTATTGTATCTGTTAATCGTCCTGATGGAGAACATTTTCCTGTAAGAACATCTGCAACCCCGTAGCCGCCAATCATTCCCCCTTGCCACGCAAGCAGCACAGCATCAGGATTTGCAAAATCAACAAAAGATGAATCTATAATGTTTCCTGTGTTCAATACAACTGTAAAAGATTTAAATGTTTCGCGAACTGTTTTTAAAAGATTTTCTTCTTCTACCGTTAAACGCCATGAACCTGCTTCATCTTTGTTATCTTTGTCTTCGCCTGCTGTACGTCCAATAATTACAAGAGCTGCATCGCTTTGTGATGATATACGTTCCGCAAGTTCTTTTGAAAGCACCATTTCTTTTTGGCTCCAAGGATCTTTTCCCCAGCCGACGCCTTCTTCAAAAGGGTTTGTTTTTTCCCATTCAGCATAAATGTTTTCGAGTTCTTCGTTTATTTTTACAGAACCGCTTTCTTTTAGCGCATCTACAATATTTATAACTTTATCTACAGCAACCATGCCGCCGGAACCCGTGCCGCTTTTGTAATAATGACTTTGAATACGTCCAAAAACAGCAAGTTTTGTGCCTTGCTTGTATGGGAGAGTTTCGTTTCTATTTTCAAGCAGAACTATGCCCTCTGTCGAAACTTGGCGAGCTGCCTGAATGTAATCGTTCCAATTAAGAATTTGTGTTTCCATGAGCTGAAAATATCATGGAAAACTATACATGTCAATTTGTTTAATTGGTTATTTTACATTTATGTTGTAAAATATAAACTATTTGATTCCAATTTTGAATTTTATTCGTCTAAAAGTTCAAACCACCCAACGCAACTTGAATCTTGTAACATCACGAAGCATGAAGTTTCGAACAGCATTCTTTTATAGATGCAAGATGAAGATTTAAAATAAAAAGACCGTCGTTTTCGGTGGTTTCGTTGTATGAACGGCTTTTTATCTTATGACAGTCTAAGCTCTTTTTTCAATGCATTTTGCGTTATCGCAGATACATTCAGTTTTGCCGCCACCAACCATATTAGGACATGGTAAACCGGCACCGACACGCCCTGTAGCCTTGTCAACAAAGCGCACATAATAGCGTCCGTTTTTTCGCTTGTGCAAATAGTAATGTTTTCTCATGTGTTCCTTTTTCAGCAAAGAATAAAAACACATGAAAATTAGGGGGAATTTTTTTTGTTACAATTTTTGTTACACCTGCACTTTTTAGATAAGACGCATACAATCCCTAAAAGTTAAATGCTTGTGTTACAACAAATTGCATCACGGGACTGGAGGGACTCGAACCCCCTACCTACTGCTTAGAAGGCAGTTGCTCTATCCAGATGAGCTACAATCCCAAAGTAGAAATAATATATCAAAAAAATAAATCAATGTCAAATGTGGGGGGTTTGCGATGGCTTTTATCTAAAATTTTGGATTAATCTAGCAAACCCCGTAGTTTTCGTTTCTCGGAAACTTATAGAATTGATTTTGTTTTTTTTGGGGGGGATTAAAATATGTCAAAAGGTTGTTTATTTTTCTGTGATTTTAGTTGTATCTGTATAAAAAAATTTGTTTTTTTATGCGATGATTAAACGAAATAGATAGTATTTTAAACCAATCTTGACAAATTGTATATACACATTGTATATTAAACACAGGCGGCAAAGAATGGGTAAGACTGTCATACACGGTAATTTTGAGTGGGATTCAGACAAGGCAGAAACGAACAAGAAAAAACACGGAATTGCTTTTGAAGAAATTCTTCCAATGTTTTACAGTCCGCTTTTCTGGGAACAGCTTGATACAGCGCATTCGACCGCTGAAGAAACAAGATATTGGGGGATTGCAAGGATAAACGGGTTTGTCGTTGTCGTTTGCAATTATATGGAGAAAAAGCGGATAAGAATAATATCCGCACGAATCTCGACAAAAGAAGAGGAGCGCAGATATGAAGAATGGTGTAAACAGTTTTACAGATGAAAGAGTTGCCGAACTTAGAAAAAATATAGACTTTTCGGACATTCCTGAAATTACAGATTTCTCAAGCGGACACTTGCGCAACTGGAAGCCTGCAAAAAAAGCCATATCTTTCCGCATTGATCTTGACAACTTGGAATGGCTACAAAGTGAAGGCGTAGAGGGCTACCAGAAAAAAATGAACGCCGTTATTCGCTGGGCAAAACAGAATAACTGCCCCCTTTCAAGTTTGTGAGAGGTTTTCGTTTTGCAAAAACTACAGGATTGATTTTGATGGCTCTTATCTACAATTTTGGAGCTAATTTTCTGAAACCGATTCTGTTGATGGTGTTCCGGAGCGTTCGATTCTATCAAGAACATTTTTTGCTTTTTTTTGATTGGCACCTTCTTTTTCGTCAATGCTCATTATTTCAACAAGTGCTCTAAGAGAAGAAAAATTATTTTTTTCAAACATATCAAGTGCGGTGCCTTTTGTTGCAACATCATCACTCAGCATATAAGCGGCGCAAATATCTTCAATGGCAACATTTGTGTATTTTGCAAATTCTTTTCCAAGCGCATATCTTAGTTTTATTTGCTTTTTATCATTCAATGTTTCTCTTGCTACAGATTTTATTGGTTCGATTGTAGAATCAAAATTATATTTTAATAGAACAGATGCAGCTTTGGCTCTATCTGTTTCAGTCTTTTTTTTGTCTTCCACAAGATTTAACAAATACCAAATTCCTTCAGCAGAATGAATTGCGCTAAGTGCTTCATACGATTTATGCTTAACAACATTTTCTGAATCATTTTTTGCGCGATACAGCACAACACTAGAAGCTTCTTCAAGCTGTTGGTCAATAATTGATTGCAAAGCTGCAAGACGCACTTTATAAAAATTATCTTTCACAGCATTAAGAATTACAGCTTTAGAATTTTCATCTGTTTTTTTTGCAAGTGCCTTGACAACAGAGGTTCTAACATTTGCATCAGTATCTTCATATAATGCAACAAGAGCGTTTGTTGCCTCAAAATTATTTATATCCCCTAAAGATTCTGCTGCAGCCATTCGTATTGAGGGAGTTTCAGAAGAATCTTTTGCAAGTGCAATCAAAGTTTCAACAGAGTCCACAGCATTTAATTCACCGAGTGCTCTAATAAGCAAAAGTTTTGTTTCTGCTGGAACTCCAAAATCAAGCAGTTTAGATATTTTTGCAGCATCTTCTAAAATTCCTACTTTGCCAACTATTTTGGCTGCTGATTCTACATATTTACCGTCTTCTTCAAGCAAAAGATTTATTACAGAATCTCTAGCTTCTTGTATTTTTAGAACTCCAACATATTCAAATACTTTATTTACAATTGATTTTCTTTCGTCAAAAGGGTCTTTTAAAACATTTAGTGCATAATCTTTAAGCAAAGGGTCTTTAGCAGCAATAAAATAATCAAATATTTTCGCCTTTAAGTTTTGATTGCGTGTTGAAACAAATAAAGCAAATAAATCGCCGCCATATTCAAAATCTTCATCTTTTATAATATTAGTAATTAACTCTTCAATTTCAGAATCAAGACCAAACGATATTTTTTCACGTCTTTCTTCAAATTGAGTTAATTCTTCATTATTTTCAATAATTTTTTCCGCTGAAGTTTCTACAACATCTGCAAAAATAAAAGAAAAAATGTTAATAAAAAGAATCAAAGACAAAATAAGTTTTTTTCCAGCCACTTAAAACCTTCCTGATTAAGAAATAAACTACAATATTTCTTTTGAATTGTAGCATCTCAAAAATTTTACTCTATATTCATCAAATGAATCATTCATAATAGAAGAGCGAATTTCGCGCATCATTGTGTGTAAAAAATACAAATTATGATACGAAGCAAGCATTGCACTCAAAATTTCATTTTCCTTAAAAAGATGACGCAAATATGCACGAGAATATTCTTTGCAAACTCGACATTTACATTCCGAATCAATCGGCGAATAATCATGCGTAAACTGCTCTTTCTTTATCGACAGATTTCCATTGCGAGTAAAATAAGAACCGTTTCTTGCATTGCGAGTCGGCAAAACACAATCAAACATATCTATGCCATTTGCAACAGCTTCTAAAATATAATCAGGCGTGCCAATGCCCATTACATAACGCGGTTTATCTTTAGGAAGAAGATTTGCCGTATAATTCAACATTTCAGCATATACATCATACGGCTCGCCAACAGACAAGCCGCCAATAGCAATGCCGGGACAGTCAAGTTTTGTAACAAATTCTGCACTTTGCGCTCGCAAATCTTTATAAAAATTTCCTTGAACTATCGGAAACAAACTTCCTTTATACTGTCTTTCTTCTTGCATTTTGAGCCATTCAGCTTTTGCACGAACTGCCCAGTCTGAAGTGATTTTCAAAGCTTCTTTTGCTTTGTCTTTTGGCGTATCAAAACCTGTACAAACATCAAGCTGCATCTGAATATCACTATTAAATTGTGCCTGAAATTTTGCAACATTTTCCGGCGTAAGCAGATGACGAGAACCGTCTATATGACTTTGAAAAAGAACGCCCTCTTCTGTAATTTTTCTAAACGATGCAAGTGAAAAAACTTGAAATCCACCGGAATCTGTTAAAAAATTCCGTTTCCAGCCGGAAAATCCATGAAGTCCACCAGCTTCTTCCAATAAATCAGTCCCGGGACGCAAATATAAGTGATACGTATTTGCAAGAATTATTTCAAATCCAATTTCTTCAAGAGAATCTTTTGTCATTGCTTTTACAGCTGCATTAGTTCCGACAGGCATAAAAACAGGTGTATGAACTTCGCCATGCGGCAGATAAATAATTCCTGCCCGAGCTGAAGTTTTTACATCAGAATGAATTATAGAAAAAAATTGGCTCATAAAAATCCCTTTGTAGAGTTTTATAAAAGCGATAAATTTCATTCGCTTTTTTGAAATATTTTTACACTTTTTTTATAAACAGTAAAATCTTTATGTGCGGCTTGTTCTCAGCAAAATATAACTTAATATTATAAAAAAAATAACAGGCAACCATGCACCTGCAAGAGGAGAAATATATTCAAACTTTGCAAGCAGCATTGTTACCATTTGTAAAACATAATATAGAACAGCAGCACCAACACAAAGCAGCAGACTTACAAGAAGAACATTTTTTCTGGTTCTCCCTGAAAGACCAACAGAAAGAAAAACAACAATAAACAAAATACACGGAAAAGAAAATTTCTTATAATAAACAGATAATGCTTCCGAATACGGAAGACCTGCCCTGCGTCTGTATTCTATGTATTGTTTTGCTTCTTCTACGGAAACTTCTTCTACAGAAATATTTGATGTTTCAAAAGATTCGGGAGGTTCAGTCAAAGTTATTCCGCTATAATTTAAATCGACAGAAACTTTGTTATCTTTTATTCTATATAAAACAGCATTATTAAGCTGCCAAAAATCACCATTCCAAGAAGCAGACTGGCAGCGCAAAATTGAACTTACATGATTTTCGCTATCTCTTGAAACAACATATACAACATAAAGCGTTTTTAAGTTTGCATCATACATTAAAGCTTTATAAACTGTACGTCCACCATCACATATAACAACAGCATTACTCGCATCTTTGATAGGCTGAATTTCTAAAAGCTTGTTTTGCATTTCATTTTTTTGGCGATAATATGGAACAACAACATTATCTTCAAAAAAGAAAAGAGCGACACTTAATATTGCCGAAATAATAAGGAGCGGCATTGTAAATCTAAGAAGCGAAACTCCAGAAGCAAACACAGCTGTAAGTTCATTCTTTGCATATAAATCACTTAAAACATAAGCTGCACCAAAAAGCACAGCTAAAGGTAAAGAAAAGGAAGCTGCTTTTGGAATATAAAAAAGCGATACCTTAAAAATTTCCGCTGCAGAAACATTTTGAGCTATATATCGCCACAAATTCATAAACAAATCAACAAGACAAAGAACCATTAAAAAAAACAGCAAAGCACCAATAAAAATAGCAAAAAATTTTCTACACAAATATTTAATGAATATCATGAACGCCTCATTTTTATATAGAAAATCAAACCGAATAATCCTACAAGAAAGTTTGGAAGCCACATTGCCCAAAAAGCGTTAAGTCCGTTTCGCTGTCCAAAAATCTGCCCTAACGTTTGTAATGTCCAATATAACACGCAAATAACAATTCCAACAATAAAACCTACGGTTTGTCCATTATGCTTGCCAAAAATAATTGCAACCGGAAATGCTAAAAATGCAAAAAGTAAAGAAGCAAATGGTAAAGCGAATTTTCTGTTATATTCAACTTCAAAAATATTTATATATCTTGCAGTTTGAAATTCATCTGCTTTAAGTTTTTCTATGTATTTTTTTAAATCATAAGATGTCATTTCTTGCGGATTTACGCCGCTTTGCGATGTACCAAATGCCGAAGCGAAAATATTCATCACAGTTGATTCGCTTGTTATATAATCTAAGCTTGTATAATCTATGTTGTCCGGAATAAAAATTAAAGAATCGTGCATGTTAATCTGCATAAGGACTTCTGAATTAGTAGGCTGCTGAATAACAGCATCTGAACTTGCAATAATACGTTGATGTCCGGAAGTATCGGTATCAAACATCAACAAATTAGAAACTTTATTATCAACAACATCGCCTATTACAAGAACAGCATTTTGAGTTCTCTTCACTGAATTTGGCTCAAGTATTACAGAGGGATTAGACGTAAGTATTTTACGATAAAGGTTGTTATAAGAAATTGCACCGCGTGGCAGCAAAACATCATTTACGACAAACGAACCGACAGAAATACCGGTTCCCATTAGCAAAACAGAAAAAAGAAGTGCCGTATAAGAAATACCTAAAGTACGAATAACAAGAATTTCATTATCGCTAACCATTCTTGCAATGCACATTAAAAAGCCTACAAGAGTTGCAAAAGGTGCAGATTGCGAAATAACAAATGGCAAACAATAAAGCATTAAAAGCAAAACTTGCCCTAGAGGAACTCTCTGTTTTAATACATCTTGAACCATTAAAAGTATTTGATTTACAAAAAAAATCATAAAAAAGAACAAAAACGCAGTTACATAATAAACAAAAAGTTCTTTTGTAAAATACTTTATAAATACATTTTTTTTCACAATTTACTTTCCGGTTGAGCCAAACCCGCCATCACCACGCTCGGTTTTGCCTAAAACAGAAACTTCTGAAAAATCAGCAAAAACCACCGGTTTTACAACAAGCTGGGCAATTCTATCGCCATTCTGTACAGTAAAAGGTTCTGCACCCAAATTTATAAGAATAACTTTTATTTCTCCACGATAATCGCTATCAATCGTGCCGGGCGTATTTAAGCATGTTATGCCATTTTTCAACGAAAGTCCCGAACGAGGCCTTACTTGAATTTCATATCCAGCTGGAATAGCTAAAGTTAAGCCTGTAGGAATTGCTGCTCTTTGCATTGGGCTTAAAACGATAGGTTCTTTTAAAAAAGCACAAACATCAGCACCAGCACTTCCTTCAGTTTGATAAGCAGGCAATTTAGCACCTTTTTGCGCAATACATTCAATTTTTACATTTGAAAAAAGACTTAAATCCATAAGAACCTCCATAAACTACAATCGTTTCTTTTGAAAAATCCAACATTTCTGAAAGTTGAAATAATAAATCTTCTTTTGAAAGCGAGCGAATATTTTTGACAAACTCCGTATAAACAATTAGTGGAAAATTAGAAAAATGCAATCTTGCAAGACGTTTCATTCTTAATTCTACATCTTCAGAAGCAATAATTTCTTCGCCAACGATATGCTCTTTAGCGGCTTCAATTTCCATTTCATTTAAATCACCTGAAAAAAGTTTTTTAAGTTCATTGTCAAGTTCTTTCAATACAATCGATGTATTCTTTTTTGCAACAGAAGCGTAGGCACACCAAAAAGCGCAATCTGAAAATAATGTTATAAAACTATACACTGTATAGCAATATCCATTTTGCTCTCGTAAACGCTGAAAAAGTCTACTTGACATTGTATCACCAATAACAGCATTTAACACCGTAAGACAATTTATTTTTTTTTCTGTAAGCGGCAGTTTAATTGGAAAAGCAGCAAAAATCTGATTTTGCTGAAAAGGTGCTTTAATATTTTTTTTAGATACCGCCCATTCAGGTTTTGCTAAAATTTCAAGCGGAAGATTCCTTTTTTCAAGATTTTCAAGTATTAAAGCAGCTTTTTCAATATCAGCATTTCCGCAAATAATTACAGATAATGCGCCTAACGACACATTATCTTTATACCAGTTAAAAATCTCATTGCGCGTCAACAATGATACATCATTAACAGAACCAGCAATAGATTCTGAAATACCTTGATTTGGGAAAAGCACCGCATAAAGTTCATCAAAAGCAACTTCTTCAGGATCATCTTGAGAAGTAATTATTTCACTTTCAATTACTTTTCGTTCTCTTTCAATATCTTCTTCTGCAAAAACCGAATCGGTTACCATTTCGCACATGATAGAAAGCGTATACTCTAAATGTTCAGATGGAACTGTTGCATGAAGACACATTAAATCGCGTTCGGTAAATGCATTGATATATCCACCAATACGATCAAAAGCACGCGCAATATCAAATGCTGTTTTTTTTAGAGTTCTTTTAAACAGCATATGTTCAACAAAATGAGTAACACCGCGATTTTTATCTGTTTCAAAACGAGAACCTACAGGAAACCAAAAACCAACTGATACTGTTTTTGCAGTATCAATCGGTTCAGTAATGAGAACAATATTATTATTCAAAGTGCGTTTTTGAATCGCCATGAATAATTAATTCTTTTCTGCCTCAATAGCGTCAATATAAGAAAGATTCAAACGTCCCATTTTGTCAATTTCCAGCAACTTAACAGGAATTTGTTGACCTTCCGTAACAACATCCGTAACTTTTGCAATCTTCTGACGGCTGAATTTTGAAATATGACACAAGCCCTCTTTTCCGGGAAGAATTTCAACAAAAGCACCAAAATCCATAATGCGTTTTACAGTTCCATTGTAAATAAGACCGACTTCAGGATCTTCAACAATACCTTTAATAACAGCACGGGCACCATCTGTTGCTTTAGCATTTTTTCCATAAATAGTAACAGTACCATCATCTTCAGTGTTAATTGTAACACCAAACTGTGCAGAAACAGCTTTAACAGTTTTTCCGCCCGGACCAATCAAGGCACCGATTTTGTCAATCGCAATCTTCATTGTATCAATTTTGGGTGCATATTCACTAACATTATCAGCAGGTTTAGAAATCGTCTGATTCATAATATTTAAAATATGCAAACGCCCACGTTTTGCTTGTGCAAGTGCTTTTTGCATAATTTCAGATGTAACACCTGCAATCTTAATATCCATTTGAAAACCAGTAATACCGTCTTCTGTTCCTGCAACTTTAAAGTCCATATCGCCAAGATGATCTTCTTCACCAAGAATATCAGACAAAATAGCATATCTTTTATATGGATCTTTTTCATCGCCCTCTGTAATTAATCCCATTGCAATACCTGCAACAGGCTTTTTCATTGGAACACCAGCTGCAAGCATGCATAATGTGCCGCCGCAGACAGAAGCCATTGAAGAAGAACCGTTTGATTCCATAATTTCAGAAACTACACGAATTGTATACGGAAAAGATTCTCTATTTGGAACCATAGGTTCTAACGAGCGGCGAGCAAGATTCCCGTGCCCGATTTCGCGGCGTCCTGTTCCCATGCGCCCAACTTCGCCAACAGAATATGGCGGAAAATTATAATGAAGTATAAAATGCTCGCGTCTATCGCCGTCAATATCATCATAAATTTGTTCGTCAAGTGCTGTTCCCAATGTTGCAACGGCAAGAGCTTGAGTTTCGCCGCGCGTAAAAATTGCAGAACCATGAGGACGAGGCAAAATATCAATTTCGCATGAAATAGGACGAATATCTTCAAGACCGCGTCCATCAACGCGCAAATTTTTGTTCAAAATGCCTGAGCGAAGAATTTCGTACTGCATATCATCAAACAGAGCATTAAAAAGCTTATTTTGCATTTCATCTGTAAGTTGTTCTGCGTATTTTACGGCAACATCAGTCTTTACTTTTTGAATCGAATTATAGCGCGCATTTTTGGTTTTTTCGTAACATGCTGATTGAAGAAGAGGCATTGCTTCAGCTTTAATTGCATCTTTATTTTCAAGAACGACAGAAGACGGAGCAAGCGGAAGTTTTTCTTTGCCGGCAAGTTCCTTGAGTTCTTCTTGAAGTTTACACATTTCTTTTATAAATTCTTCGGCTTTAGCCAAAGCACCAAGCATAAGTTCTTCCGAAACTTCATTCGCGCCGCCTTCTACCATTGTAAAACCGTCTTTTGTACCGGCTACAACAATTTCAAGCTCGCCTTTTTCAATTTCGTCATATGTGGGGTTAATAATATAATCACCATTAACATAACCTACACGACAAGCTGCAACAGGTCCATTAAAAGGAATGTCCGAAATTGTTACGGCTGCCGAAGATGCAATAACAGCAAGAATATCAGGCGGATTCACCTGATCGGCAGAAACACATGTAGGAACAATCTGAATTTCTCGCCCAAATGCAACATCAAACAAAGGGCGCATAGGGCGGTCAATCAAACGAGAAACAAGAATTTCCTTGTCTTTTGGACGACCTTCGCGTTTTACAAATCCGCCGGGGATTTTTCCTGCTGCATAATATTTTTCATTATAGTCAACAGTAACAGGAACAAAATCCAACCCCTCTTGTGCAGTGCCTGAAGCACATACTGTTGCAATAATAGCAGCACCGCCAAACTGTGCATAAACAGCACCATTTGCTTGTCTTGCAAGACGACCGGTTTCAAGAATCAATTCCTGATCGCCGATTTTGTAACTAACTCTTTTTACCATGAGTAAATTCTTCCTTAATTATAGAAATGTCGAATACAAATTCGATGAAAAAATTTACTGCATCATGACAGAATTCATTACAAAAAGCATAAACTTTTTCTAAAAAATTCTGTCCATCTATAATGCAGTATCCAACAAAAAAGGCTGTCTAATTCAATATTCTGAATAATTTTAATTAGCCAGCCTTTTCAAACAACTACTTACGCAAACCAAGTTCTTTTATCAGTGCACGATACCCCTCAAGGTCGGTGCGCTGCATATATTTCAACAAATTGCGACGCTGACCAACTAATTTCAAAAGACTACGAGAAGCACTTTTGTCTTTCTTGAGATTTTGGCAATGTTCAGTAAGTTGTTTAATGCGCTCTGTCAAAATTGCAACTTGAACACGAACGTTGCCTGTGTCTTTTTCGTTTGCACCAAAACTAGAAACCAGTGCAGAAGTTTTTTCTTTTGTAAGTGCCATTACTTACTCCTTGTTCGTTTTAAAAAACGTTAAACCTTATTGTTTGCACCTTTAAACAAGCCACCTGACAAGAAAACCGACACAACAAAAAAGTCGGATTCACTTCACAAGAGCCGGCAAAGGAGCGCATTTTCGGTTCTCCACTAGAATCACAAAAAAGCACCTCTATACAAACATTATACAACCCTACGGGCGGCATTATTTGAGCAAAACCGTTAACCGATTTGAGCTTTATAACCGATTCAGAAATTTCTTTTTCAATTTCTGAAATTACAAAAGACGAACAGTCTATTTCATATGAATAACCAAGAAAGTCTTTTGCAATAGCAAATTCTGCTTTTTCTATATAATCTCGAATTCTGCTTGAACTTACACGTTCGTTATTTATGCAAAATTCAGGAACAAGTTCTAAAGTAATTTTTTTTTCAGCAGCATATTCAGATAACTCTGCTGCACCTGTATCAACTTGATAGCCACATCTAAAATTTCTGCCTACTGCAAGAAAACGCATTTTTAAAAAACGGCTAAGAACATCTAAAAAAGCCCTACCGCTCATTCTAGCAAAATCTAAAGAAAAGTCAATCAGTATAACAAAATCGAATCCTGAATCTGCAAATCTTTTAAGTCGCTGCGACAAAGTTGAAAGAGTTCCTGCAAAAGCAGTTCCCTCTTTTTTAGCTCTTGGCAATTTTGAAAAAGTTATAACACCGTGCAACAATTTTGATTTCGCCATAACTGCTGAAAAAATGCGTTTGTGCCCCAAATGAGGACCATCAAAAGCACCTATCGTTAAAGCTGTTCCATTAGAAAAAAGCTGTAATTGATTAGAGTTATCGCTAAATTCTTTTGATAAATCCAACTCGCCGCTCACAAGATCATACCATGAAAAAACTTTCATAAACACTCACTTACATTTTTTTTAATTTTGGCTGCTTTATTTTTAGGTTTTTTATGGTTTACACGTTTAATTAAAGGTTTATCATCTTGAATTACAAAAATATATTTTGCACGTTTCCCATTAATATTTATCATTCCACATAGACGCGGAATATCAAACTTTTTTCTTGCTGAATTTTCATAAGCAAAAACAATAAGTTCTTTTTTCCATTCAAGGTTAAAAGGTTCAAAAGCATTTATATTTACAGGTCTTCCGCTCAAAAAATCTTCGTAAAATTCATGTTTTAATATCAGCACATTAAAACCGCATTGTTTTGCAATTTCAGGTGTAAAATGTTTTGTAGCATTCTGAATTTCTTCTTTTTCAGGCTCTTCAATTAAAGACGGCGAAGCAATTTTTTCCATTAATTTTTCAATATTTGAAAGACAAAATTGCGGAAGTTTATTATAACCTACTGCATCTTTTAGCAAGAACGGACCGACAGAAGTTCGTCTTAGCGACACCAAATGCGCCACCGAATTGCATTTATAAGCAATATCTCTTGCAAGAGAACGAATATAAGTTCCTTTTGAACATTTTATACGCAAATGCACATAAGGCATTTTTAATTCAACAACAATATTTTCATATATTTCTACACGTCTTGATTTTACTTCAACGGTTTTCCCTTGCCGAATCAAATCACTTGCTCTTTGCCCTTTTATTTGAATTGCAGAATAAACAGGCGGGAATTGGTCGATTTCTCCGACAAAAGATTTTGCAGCTTCCATAAATTCCTTTTCAGATGGAATTGCAGCTGTTTTTATTATATTGCCATCTCTATCAAGAGTATCTGTTTCTTCGCCAAGCTTGACAATAGCTTCATACGTTTTATCAAAATCTGTAATATGCGAAACAAATTTCGTCATTCGATTTGATAAAACTACCAAAAGTCCATCTGCAAAATTATCAAGAGTGCCGGTATGTCCAACTTTAGAAGTATTTAAAGCGTGTTTTATAGCCCAAAGAGAAGTGAAACTTGTAATTCCGGATTGTTTAGCATACAAAACAATGCCGTCCGCCGGAAACTTATCGTTTAAGATAGATTGATATTCGTTATTCTGTTTCAACATCTTTATCAATAACTGCACTTACAGCCGCATCAGAAGCAGTTATTTCAGCAAGTTTATGTACCATTTCAAATCCATCTTTTATGCTGCTGTCGGCAACAAATTGCAGTTTGGGAAATTGTCGCAAAGAAAGTTTTCGACTTAATGTTGTCTGAATAAAACCGGCTGCACTTTCAAGTCCTTTTATACCTTTTTCGGTTTTTTTATCATCCATAAAGCTTGAAACATATACTTTTGCATAAGATAAATCTCTTGAAACTTCGACACGGTTTATATTCAGAAAAGTTGAAACACGAGGGTCTTTTATTTGCTGTTTTAAAATCATTTGAGAAATTTCATTTCTAATTTGCTCTCCAAGCCTAACCAATCTAAATTCAGACATATCACGTCTCCTTATTTTTGCGTATCCTCCTCAGAAGGATTCAACTTGCGCGCAACCTCAACCATTTCTATAATTTCAAACTGATCATTTACTTGAATATCTTGCCAATTTTCAAGCCCAATACCGCATTCAAAACTTGTTGCAACTTCTTTTGCATCATCCTTAAAGCGTTTTAAAGATGAAATTTTCAAAGAAGAAGCAATTACAATACCATCGCGGATAACATTTACACTGCAAGAACGTTTAACGACACCAGTAAGCACATAACAACCGGCAATAATACCAATTTTTGGAACTTTGAAAGTATCACGCACTTCAACAGTACCAATTACCTCTTCTTTAACGTCCGGCTTCAACATTCCTTCCATAGCGGCGGTAATTTCTTCAACACATTTGTAAATAACGTTATATTTGCGTATATCAACTTTTTCCAAGTCTGCAAGTGCTTTCGCCTTTGGTGTGGGACGAACGTTAAATCCAATAATAATTGCATTTGAATCAGCTGCCGCAAGCGCGACATCACTTTCGTTAATAGCACCGGCTGAAGAATGAATAACTACAAGACGAATATCTTTTGTTGAAAGTTTCTCTAAAGATTGTTTCAAAGCTTCTGCAGAACCTTGAACATCTGCTTTTATGATAACTTTGAGCTCCATAACTTCGCCTTGTTCTATTGTATCATATAAGTTATCAAGATTAACTTTTTTAACAGCTTTTGAATCTTCAAACCGTTTTAATTCTTGGCGTTTAGCTGAAATATCGCGCGCATCTCGTTCCGTTTCCGTTACTTGGAACGGATCGCCAGCATTCGGCATTCCTTCAAAACCAATTATCTCAACAGGCATAGCAGGCACAGCTTCTTTAAGCTTCTGTCCGCGATCATTATATATTGCACGAACATGACCTGCGTAAATTCCACCTACATAAGGATCATTGACTTTTAATGTACCGCGTTCAATCATTACAGTACAAACAACGCCACGCCCATGATCAATTTTAGACTCAATAACTTTACCTTCTGCTCTACAATTCCAGTTAGCTTTTAGTTCAAGAATTTCAGCTTGCAAAAGAATTGCATCGAGCAAATCATCAATGCCTTGCTTTTTTAGTGCACTTATATGAACATACTGCGTTTGACCGCCCCATTCTTCCGGAGTAAGACCATATTCGGAAAGCTTTGTTTTTACTTTGTCAGGATTTGCTTCCGGTTTATCAACTTTATTTACAGCAACAATTATTGGAACATTTGCATCTTTTGCATGATTAATAGCTTCTACAGTTTGAGGCATAACACCATCATCAGCTGCAACTACAAGAACAACAATGTCCGTTACTTTTGCACCGCGCGCACGCATCATTGTAAAAGCTTCATGCCCCGGAGTATCAAGGAATGTAATTCGTCCTTTTGGAGTTTCAACTTGATAAGCACCAATATGTTGAGTAATGCCTCCAAATTCGCTTGCAGCAACATTTGCACTACGAATCGCATCAAGTGTTTTTGTTTTACCATGATCAACATGACCCATAACAGTAACAACAGGAGGACGAGGCTGCATATCTTCTTCTTTGTCTTCTTCGCTTTCAATTACAGTTTCATCATAAAGGCTGATAATCTTAACTTGACAGCCGAATTCCGAAGCAACTATAGTCGCAGTATCTGCATCAATGGTTTGTGTTATTGAAACCATCATGCCCATTCCCATAAGCTTTGAAATAATTTCAGAAGCTTTGAGATTCATTTTTTTTGCAAGTTCCGAAACTGAAATTGTATCCATAATTTCAATTTCTTTTGGCACCGGATTTGTATGAATTGATTGCTTTTTCTTTTGATTTAGCAATTTATCAACTGTTTCAATATCTTCTCTGTCTTTACGGTTATAAACGGTTTTTTTGCCTTTAAAAGATTTTTTTGAAGATGATTTTTTATTTTCTTCAACAGGAGCCGGTGCCATTCCGCCACCAAAATTCCCTCTACTAAAACCGCTTTGACCTGCCGCTCTTCCACCACCAACATTACTGCCAACATTACTGCGTTGACCGCCGCTATAGCCGCCGCGCTGACCGCTACCAAAATTAGAACGTTGACCGCCTTGCGAGCCACTTTGGTTGCTTGAAGAACGATTACGATACCCTTCTCTAGCCTGTGCACCAGTAAAACCGCCGGAACTACCACTATCGCGGCGTTGAAAATTGCCAGAACCATCTTTTTTTTGATTACTCTGATAACGAGGCTTGTCGCTTAAGTTTCCGGCTTTGATATTTGGACGCTGAGAATTTATTTCAAATGCTGAAGCTCTGCGTCTTTCAGCACTTCCAGAAGATGAAGCTGATTTTTTATCAGAAGCACCAGATGCAGAAGAGCCGCTGTTATTTTGCGAGTGAGCTTTTGGTCTCGCTTTTACAACAACTTTTTTTCTTACCGGTGTCTTATCTTGAGATTGTTCAGAAACCTGCTGCTGTAATTTATTTTTTTCAGCTTTTTCAGAAACAGACTTTTGAGCTGAACTTTTTTCGTTTTTTTTGTTGAGAATAAATTCTTGTTTCTTTTCTACATCTTCTGCCATTTTACTTCCTATTCTTCCTCATATTCAAAACTGAGCCCTACACCACAGTTTAGACAAGTATTCATATCTTCTGTAACGCGAGCACCACATTCAGGACATTCGAATTCTTCTTGTTCTTCATCTTCTTCAGCTGCAGCAAATTCAGCACCTTCTTGAGCAGCTTCAGTAGGCTCTTGAGATTCTGCCGGTACATCAACAATCTCGCAAACAGAATCAATAATTTTTTGCAATTTATCATTATCTTCAGCAGAAACGCCATCAATAGAATTAATTTTTCCAGAATCAACTGCATCAAGATAATCTTCAATCAGTTCAATGCCTGAATCTTTTAGAATTTCTGCAACACGAATATCTACACCGGGCAAATCAGCAATATTTTCAATATCCATTTCTTCATGAATATCATCACTGAACAGACTTTCCGCAACCTTGCGCGATTCTGCTGTAATTTGTTCAATTTCATCACATTGATCTTCAGTTTTAACATCAATATTCCAATCTACAAGACGATTTGCAAGACGAACATTCAAGCCTTGTTTTCCGATAGCAAGCGAGAACTGAGATTCATTAACAACAGCAAGTGCTGTTCGCTTTGTTTCATCAAGAATAATAACAGCTGAAACTTCAGCAGGCGAAAGTGCATTTGCAATAAACATTCTCGGATCTTCATCATATTTTAAGACATCTACTTTTTCGCCTTCAAGCTCGCGTATAACGTTCTGAATGCGAATGCCTTTAAGACCGACACATGCACCTACAGGATCAACATCTTCTCTATTGGAAAAAACAGCAACTTTTGTTCTGTAGCCCGGTTCGCGAACAATGTTCTTAATTTCTACAATTTTATCATAAATTTCAGGCACTTCAACTTCTATAATTTTGCGTACAAAACCACTTGATGTGCGCGACAAAACTATTTGAGCACCTGCATTTGTTTTTTTAACATCTTCTATGATTGCTTTTATTCTATCACCTTTTTTATAAGTTTCGCGCGGAGATTGATATTTTTTAGGAAGAACGCCTTCAACATTATTAGCATCATTTTGCGAGCGACCCAAATTCACATAAATGTTGCCGTTTCGTTCTCTTTGGTAATAACCTATAATTACTTCGCCGACCTTATCTTTAAATTCAGAATAAAGACTATCTTTTTGAAAATTCTTAAAAGACTGCTGTGCAGTCTGCTTTCCGGTTTGAACAGCACCGCGGTCAAATTCATGTGGATCTACAAGAATTTCAATTTCATCTCCAACTTCGCAGTCAGGTGAAAGTTTTAACGCATCTTCAAGTTCCATTTCAATAACCGGATCATAAACGCCGTCAACAATAACTTTACGTGAATATAACGAAACATCGGTAAGATCATCATTAAAACGAACAACAGCATTTTCACTTGTTCCAAATTTGCGTTTATAAGCTGAAATTAAAGCATCTTCAACAATATGTTTAACAGATTCTTTGGTGTAACCGCCTTCTTCTGTAAGCTGGCGAATTGCCTCGGCCATTTCTAATGACATTCCGGCACCTCCTATGAGTTTAGCAACTTTGCTTTTGCTATATTATCTAACGGAATAATTTTTTCCGTTCCGTCTATTAGTAGCACAATCTGCTCTTTATCTGCACGTATAAGCTGCCCTGTAATCCAGTCTGAAACAGTTGTATCGTAGACACGCATATATTTCTTAACAAAAAATGCAAATTCAGCGGCGTTTTTTATCAATCGCTCTGTTCCCGGAGAAGTAACTTCCATATAAATGTCTTGCTCTTTAAGAATAGCTTCAAGACGTGGAAGTAAAAGCCGATGAACTTTCGCACAATCATCTATACCAATGCCACTGGGATTTTCAGAATCAGCATGAGCGATAACAGCTCTTATTTGAGTTGTTCCATTTGTACGAAAGATACGAAGTTCTACAAGAGAATAGCCCAATCCGAAAACAATCGGTTCACAATCTGAATAATGCGGAATTTCCGCAAGGGACACATATTCCAAAGCAACTCCAGTTTTATCGAAACTTCTCAAAATATATGTTTTGGAAGTTTTCATCATGCAGATATAAAAAAAGAGTCGTTTGAACGACTCTCAATGTTGAAAGGTTATAATTTGTTCATATATAAACTATCAAAAATTTACTATCCTGTCAATGTTTCCGTTGTATAAAAGATTAGTTTGTAGATTTTAGATTCATGCTATCTATGAAAATTTTCTGAAAAAGTTCAGAACCACCCAATTCCAAGACATTTGCTTTTGAAGCAATATCGCAAGCTTTTTTTATTGATGTTTTTTCTTGCAACATAAGTGCAGCCCCCATAAGAGAAGCATTTCCACCGGTTTTTATTTTTTTTGATAATTCATTTGGGAAAAGCCCAACATAAACAGCATTTGCAACATTAAAAGATTTTGCAAATCCTCCAACAAGATAAAGAATTTCTACATCACTAAAACTTTTCGCTACAACATTTACAAGACATTCAAGTCCTGCACGAAGAGAAGCTTTTGCAAGCTGAAAAGCGCGAACATCATTTTGCGAAAGATAAATGATGTTAGAGTTCTTTCTATATATAATAGCTTTTTCTTCATTTTCAAAATTCAGTATTTCAAAAATTTCGTCTTCTGATTCTGAATTTTCTTCATCGTTATTAATAACAAAACTTCCGGTTTCATCAAGTTGACCTGCTTGACGCAAAACAGCAATTGCATCTAAAAGACCGGAACCGCATAAACCGGCAGGTTCTACATTGCCAATCACAGAACAAGCTGCGTTCCCGCCTACAACATCAATTTTTTCAATTGCACCATTTATTGCACACATTCCGCATGAAATATTTGCTCCCTCAAAGGCAGGTCCTGCTGCACTTGATGTGCATAATATTTTAGCTTGTTCGCCATTTTTAGACGGAACGAACAAAACCATTTCGCTGTTCGTTCCTAAATCAGCAATCATTACAGGAGTTTTGTGCTGCACTATATTAAGGCTTAATATACAAGCGACAGTATCAGAACCAATAAATGCAGAAACACAAGGCGCAAGAAATACAGGAACATTAAACGAAACTTTTTTTAGCCCGTCATTTAACCCATTTAAATTGCCCGCTTCAAGTTCAAAACCGAAAAGACAATCTGCATAAAAAGGACTTTTGGAAATTGATGTACAATCTTTTTGTGTAAGCAAATATAACATAGTCGTATTTGCACTTATGCAAATTTTTCCAATATCTTCGGTATTACAGCCTGCTTTTTTGCATAAATCTTCTATTATATCATCAATACTATCACGAATAAGAACAAACAATTCGGAAGAATGACCCTCCATGCTTGCATTTATTCGTGCAATAACATCTGCACCAAAAATACGCTGCGGATTTGGCAAAACAGACAAACTCAAAGGAGCTTTAGAACGATTTTTAAACAAAAGCCCCGCGATTGTTGTTGTTCCAATATCCAATGCGATACCGAAACCTTTATAATCAGCAAACTCAGTTATGTGATTGATATATCCATTCACTTCAATTTGCATATTTTCAACTGAATAATCTGCAAATATTTCAGCGTTTCCTAAAATTGTAGTCTGGCACAAAAGACGAATACCATCATTTAAATCTTGTTGAGAAATATTTTTCAACTCTGCATCTGTTACTTTAGAAAGATTGCCAAAAATCCTTACGCTACATTTTCCACAACTTCCGTTTGCACAATATTTTGTTTTGGGAATCAAACCGTGTAAATCACAAGCTTTATTATACGCACTGAAAGCAGAACAAGGCACATCAATTTGAACCTTTAATGGAGTTTTATTTTTTAAGTGAATAGTTAAAAAAGCCATATAAACTACCGCTTTTCAACAGCATTTTTAGCAAGTTCGCTAAGTGATAATGATGCTTTACCAATTCTAGGTCCGGGACGAGTCATTAAATCTGCATCAATACAATAAATTCTGTTGTTTTTTACAGCTGAAATGTTTTTCCATGAATTACGATTGGAAAAATCAACTTCAGACAAATTTGAATCCGAAGGGAAAATAATTATATCCGGATTTAGAGCTATAATAGATTCTTCGCTTACAGCAGGATAAGCTTGAGGCATTTCGCCAAAAATATTATGCAGTCCCGCTTTTTGTATAAGTTCATTCAAAAAAGAACCGGACCCAACACTCATGTAAGGGGAGCTCCAAACTTCCCAATATACAGAAAGCGGCTTATCAAGATTTAAGTCTTTAACTTCTCTCTCAGCTTGCAAAAATTCAGAGCGAATATTTTCAACACAAATTTTACCATTTTCTTTATAGCCTGTAATTTCAGCGATGTCTTCAATTTCTTTAAGAATATCATCTAAAGACTGAGCATTTGAAACATAAACTCTTATACCGTAAGATTTAAGCGGTTCAATTAAATGAGTATGCATAACTGCTGTCAAATACACAAAATCAGGCTTAAACGAAATAATATTTTCTAAACTGAAAAGCTTGCCATCAAACCCACCAACTGAAGGAATTTTCTCCGCCTCTTTGGGATAATCACACAAATCTGTGCGTGCAACAATCTTATCTTGAGCTGAAATAGCAAAAAGTATTTCCGTTGCAGCTGGCGAAAGCGAAACAATTCTCAAAGGCACAGAATTTTCTGCTTTTTCATTTTGATTTTCAATTTTTGTGCCTTTTTTTGAACATGAAATAAAAAGAACACAAGCCAAAATAAAGCATATCAAAATAATAATTTTTCTCATGGACTGATTATAAAGTAAATTTTTGAGTTTATAAAGAGTGCGTTTTGCGTTTGGGATTTATCTAAATTTAGGGATTATGTTAGCAAAACGCCAAGTTTTTTGTTTGCAAAAAACTTGTGGTTGGGCATTTGGTGGGTTTAATCTAAAATTTGGGATTGTGCTGGCAAAACGCCAAGTTTTTTGTTTGCAAAAAACTTGAAGGCTTTGTTTGCAATTGGGTTTAATCTAAAATTTAGGTTTTTGCAAGCGAAACGCCAAGTTTTTTGTTTGCAAAAAACTTGCAGATTGGTGTGTCTTGTGGGGTTGGAGCTACAAATTTGGGGAACAACTGGCGGAACGTAAAATGTGTAAAATTTACACTGGATGTCATTTATATAGAATACATGAAAGTATAGAAAACTTAATTAAATGCGCCGAGTTGTATTTTTTAGATAAAAGAATTATTCCAATGTTTCTTATTTTTCAAGGAATTTCAAGATTTTCAGCTTTAGTTTTGCTTTTTTGCCCGAATAAGGATGTTCCCTTAAAGACAAATTAAAACGATTTCGACCTATCAACACAGTTTTTGGATATGTAAACTCCCGAAAACCCCATTCCCCATGATACGCTCCCATTCCAGAATGACCAGTACCATTAAAAGGAACACCTTTAACCATTAGATGCATTACAACCTCATTTATGCAGCCGCCGCCAAATTGCATTGATGACATTATTTTTTTTGCCCATTTTGTATTTGAAGTAAAAACATATAAAGCAAGCCCATGTTCCCTTTCTTCAATTGTTCTGATAAGTTCGTCAATTTTTTGGTCTTCAAAAATTGTTATTGGCAAAATCGGACAAAACAGCTCTTTTTGAACAATTTCTTCATCTATATTAACAGGATAAATAACGGTTGGTGAAAATTTTCGCAATTTTTTGTTTCCTGTTCCGCCAAAAACAACACGCTCTTTATATTTTAAAACATCTTCTTCACATTTTTGATATGCAACATCTGAAATAAGTTTTGGATATTCTTCATTGTTACAAGCATTTTCTCCAATTTGCCTTACAAATTCAGCTTTAATGAATTGCAAAAATTCTTCTGCAATTTCTTTCGCTACAGCAACTTGATTTATATTAATGCAAACCTGTCCGGCATTTAATATTTTTAAAAATGCAATTTTTCTTGCAGCATCTTTTAAGTCCGCATCTTTTCTAACGATGCACCAGTTGCCGTTTTGGCCACCTAGTTCCAGTGCGCAAGATGTTAAGTTTTTAGCGGCTTTTTCCAATACATGAATTGCAACATTGGGACTCCCTGTATAAAAAATTTTATCGAATCGTGTTTCAAGACAAGCATCAGCAATGTCGTGACCGCCATCAACAACAGATACAAAATTTTCATCAAAAACACTTTGAATTATTTTTTTTATAATTTTTGTACTTTCAGCAGATTTAGAAGATGTTTTTATAACTGCCGTATTTCCTCCAGAAATTGAAGCTGCAAGCACGCCCAACGACAATAAAATTGGAAAATTGAACGGCGAAATAATAAGAGAAACACCATAAGGCATTTTATAAACTTTTGTAGAAACACTTGGAAAACATAAAATGCCGCTAAAATGATGTTCGGCTTTTGCCCATTTCTTAACTCCATGTATATATTCATTTATTTCTAAAACAGTTGTTCCAATATCGCACAAATATGATTCGACAGCTGTTCTTCCAAGGTCTACAAACAAAGCTTCTTCAATCTCTTGCTTGTGTTCAAGAATTGCATTTTTAAGTTTCTTAAGCTGAATTTTTCTCCAAGCAACATCGAGTGTTTTTCCTGTTCTAAAAAAATCCCTCTGTTTTTTTACAAGCAATTCAATATCTTCTTGAGTTGAATATTTTCGCATAAATACTCCTCTATGGGAAAGTGCGTTTTGCGTTTGGGATTTATCTAAAATTTAGGGTTTATGTTAGCAAAACGCCAAGTTTTTTGTTTGCAAAAAACTTGAAGGCTTTGTTTGCAATTGGGTTTAATCTAAAATTTAGATTTTTGCAAGCGAAACGCCAAGTTTTTTGCAAAGCCAAAAACTTGAAGGTCTTATTTGCAATTGGGTTTAATCTAAAATTTAGTTTTTGCAAGCGAAACGCCAAGTTTTTTGCAAAGCCAAAAACTTGAAGGTCTTATTTGCAATTGGGTTTAATCTAAAA
>JAAYQG010000167.1 GCA_012519415.1 Treponema sp.
TCGATTTTTCACTTTCTAAATGGTTTACAAGAGAAGATTTTATGGATTTTGGTTATATTCTTGCAGAAGAGTTGATTTTCAGAGAAGAATATTACGATGCATACTTATTGTTAGCTCAGATAATTCGTATGGAATATACTTATTCATATTTTAAGCATTTTTTTCCGGAAGTTATGAATTTGATGAGGAATTTAATCAAAACAAAACTGTCCGGCAACGTTAGCGATGAACTTGTTCTTGATGTTTTGGAAAATGCTCTTGAACTGGGGTTTGGCAAAAAAGATGAAGCTTTTATTTTGCGTTTAATGGCAGAATCGTATGATCGGTTTGGCGACACGTTAACAGCAGGACAATGCCTAAAAAAAGCATTGGAACTGGATTCAACCCTTTCGATTCCTATAAGACTTAGACGTCGTTTGGGTTTTTAATAGATTTTAAATGGAATTCAATATTCATATCTTTTTATGTTATATTATATTGAGGTTTTTTATGATTCGTTTAAAAAATGAAAAACAAATTAATGGCATCAGAAAATCCTGCCAACTTCTTGCTGAAATGTTTAAATATGTTCTTCCGCTTGTGCAGGCAGGTATGACTACATATAGTATAGATGAACTTTGCAAGGAGTTTATCATTCGTCATGGAGGAAAACCCGCATGGTATTCTGAAGGTTTTTCCGGTGCGGCGTGTATTTCTATAAATGATGAAGTTATTCATGGAATTCCTTCTAAAAAAAGAAAAATAGAAAATGGAGATATTGTTTCTATTGATGTTGGAATTGATTTGGATGGTTATATAAGTGATTCAGCTCATACTATAAAAGTGGGAAAAGTTTCGCCTGCTGCAGAAAAACTGATTGATATAACAAAACAATGTTTAGAAGCCGGAATTGCTGCATGTAAAGTTGGTAATCGTATTGGAGATATTTCTCATGCGGTGTATGATATTGCTACGAAAGCCGGTTTTGGTGTTGTTCATGAATATTGCGGGCATGGTGTAGGGTTTAGTGTTCATGAAGACCCAACTATTCCAAATGTTCCAAGTCGAGGTGCAAATCCTCGTATACAGCCGGGCATGGTGCTTGCAATTGAGCCTATGATTAATATAGGAATAGGTGATGTTTTGCTTGAAGATGATGGTTGGACTGTAATTACAGCAGACGGTTCGCTTTCTGCACACGAAGAACATACTGTAGCTGTTTTTGCAGATTACACTGAAATTCTCACAAGAATGGATTGATACAGTTGAATAATTCCCTTTTATATGGAAGAAATTCTCAAACAGTTTTATAAAATTAGCAGAATAACAAAAAATTCTAAAAAAAAGCTGTAAACATTTACATATTTAATGGTTATATTAGTATATTTAAAAGGAAAAGCTTTATAAAATAATGTAGCTTGGCCGCAGTATTACTGCTTTCTTTTAAAATTATTCAAAATGAATATTTTATATACAACCGGAGGTTATCTGACAATGAAACAATTTGTTAAAAACTGTCTTTTTTGTGCTATTGCATGTCTTGCTGGTATTGGAGTATTTACTCTTTCATGCTCTGCAAAACAGACAGATGCAAATACAGTATTTGCAGAAACAAAAAAGACAACTGCTGCAAAATCCGATACAGGTGCTGTAAAAATACCAAAAGATGCGCTTTCTGTTATTGAATCGATGCAAATTGTATTTCGTTCCGTTTCAGATGGTGTTCTACCTGCTGTTATTGAACTTGATGTAACAGAAACTAAAAAACGACAAGCAAATCCTTTTGAAGATTTTCCATTTTTCTTTTTTAATCAGAATGGCGGTACTGAGGAATATGAACAACAAGGATTGGGCTCTGGCGTAATTGTTCGTAAAAACGGAAAAACGTTTTATGTTTTGACAAACAACCATGTTGTTGGTTCTGCAAAAGATATTTCGATAAAACTCAATGACGGACGTACTTTTAAGGGCAAGCTTGTTGGAACTGATGAGCGAAAAGATATTGCGCTTGTTTCCTTTGAAAGCGATGATTCTTCAATTACTGTTGCAAAACTTGGAGATTCTGATTCTGTTCGTCAAGGTGATATTTGTTTTGCAATGGGAACTCCGCTTGGTTATTATTCTTCTGTAACGCAGGGAATTGTTAGCGCGACAGGCAGAAGCGGTAATGGAATTGGTAATATAAGTGATTTTATTCAAACAGACGCTGCAATAAATCAAGGAAACTCCGGAGGCCCGCTCGTTAATATTTATGGCGAAGTAATAGGGATTAATACTTGGATTGCATCTCAATCCGGCGGTTCTCAAGGTTTGGGTTTTGCAATTCCTATTAATAACATAAAAAAAGCAATTGATTCTTTTATTTCCGGTGGAAAAATTACATACGGCTGGATGGGAATTACTTTAATTGATATTGAAGATTCTTATAAAACAGAACTTAAAGTAAAAGGCAAAAATGGTTCACTCGTTGCTCAAGTATTTATTGATTCTCCTGCTTATAAAGCTGGTGTTCATGCCGGTGACTATATAATTTCTTTGAATGGAAAACCGGTAAAATCAAGCGATCAGCTTGTTCGCGAAGTTGGTGATATTTCTGCCGGTGAAACGGCTACATTTGTAGTTCTTAGAAATGGCAAAGAAATTACCATAAAAGCAAAAGTTGAAGAGCGAAAAGATGAAACTGTAAGCAATAATTCCAAGCTTTGGCCAGGATTTACGGCTGTTCCTTTGACATCGGATATTAAAAAACAGCTTAAACTTGATGATAAGACAAAAGGAGTTCTTGTTGTTAATATTATTACAAAATCTCCCGCTGCAGTTTTAAGTCTGCATAACGGCGATGTAATTACAGCAGTGAACGGCAAAGAAGTAAAAGATATTATTGAGTTCTTTGAAGTTATTTCAGACAAATCTCTAAAAAACATTTGGTTTGATGTTTTAAGAGATGGTCATAAGATTTCAACTGTAAAATATAAATTGTAATTTACAGTTATAATTCAATATTCGCCTTAATTGGAAAAACAAAAAGCTGTTATGTTTTATGAAGTGTACTCAAAAGTTGGAAACAATTTTTGGAGTTACACTTCAAAGATATAGCAGCCTTTTTTATTATAACTTACAACATTCCGCATACAAAGACACAGACACAATTTCTGTTAAGAACTTGTAGAGTTTATTACCCTCCAAGTTTTAGAATAAACTTGAGTGTTGCACCGAATTTTTGCCGGATTATTCCCCCCAAAAAAATGTAGGATAACCAAAAGCAAAATCACAATTCATATAAGGACTTTTTACGACTAGCTTTTTTCTTATTTTCTTGTATTATGCTTACTATGAAAAACACAACAATGAACATGACAGAAGGTAATTCAGTTAAACTTATATTATTATTTTCAATTCCTTTGCTGATTGGAAATATTTTTCAACAATTTTATAATCTTGCAGATTCTATTATTGTTGGCAAGTTTATTAATTCTGATGCTCTTGCTTCTATTGGAGCAACAAGCTCTCTGACGTTTCTTTTTTTTGCCATTTGCAACGGCTTTGCTTCCGGCGGTGGAATTATTGTTGCTCAAAGTTTTGGCCGAGGCGATGTTAAAAAACTAAAAAATTGTATTACAAATACCGGCTACATAATGACTTGCCTTCCCTTAGCTGTAGGTATTCCGGCTTTTTTTCTCTCAAAACCGCTGCTGATTCTTCTTAATACTCCAGAAAATATTTTACAAGATGCTTTAGTTTATATGCGGCTTATGTGCGTTGGATTATTATTTATTTCTGTTTATAATTATATTTCTTCAATGCTTCGAGCACTTGGAGATTCAAAAACTCCGCTATATTTTTTGATTTTTGCATGTATTTTGAATATTTTGCTTGATTTACTTTTTGTGTGTGTGTTTAAACAAGGAGTTTTTGGCGTAGGAATCGCAACATTAATATCGCAATTAATTTCAAATATTTTATGTCTGCTCTATGCGTTCAAATTTAATATTTATTTTAAATTCAGCAAAGAAGATTTTAAATTCAATAAAGAAATTTTTATTCAAACAACAAAATTAGGAGTCCCATTATCGCTGCAATTTTCGCTTATAGCTATTTCTTGCATGGCTTTACAGCGTGTTGTAAATACGTTTGGCGCGGTAGCAGTAGCTGCTTTTACGGCAACAAGTAGAATAGAGCAAGTTATTCATCAGCCGTATCAAACTTTAAGTGCTTCACTTTCAACTTTTTGCGGACAAAATTATGGTGCAAAAAAGAATGATAGAGTAATTAAAGGGTATCATCAAACTTTTATTATGATGTCTATATTTACAGCTGTAATGCTGCCCTTGATACAGATTTTTTCTAAACAAATTATGAATTTTTTTGTTGATGAAAAAGATGTAATTGAAATGGGCGCAAAAGCTATGAGAATTACAAGTTATTTTTATATTTTTTTAGGAATAATTTATGTTGTTCGCGGAATTTTAAATGGACTTGGAGATGCATTTTTTGCTTTGCTTAATGGAGGTGTTGAAATAATCGGACGGTTTACAATTCCGCTCCTTCTTACATCTATTTCTGTAATCGATTTATGGGGAATTTGGTGGTCGGTAGGCATTGTCTGGTTTTTAAGTGGTTTTACGGCTTGGCTTAGATATAAATATAAGAAAAAATCGTTGCTTACGCAAACTGAATTTATTCACCAAAATGAGCAAATATGATATTTTTTAACATATGAATATGCAAAAATTTTCTTTTAAACAATTTATTGTTCCGAATTTTTGGAAAAAACTTGCTTTTATGCTTCCTGCTGTAATTATTATGGCTGTTTCTCTTTCGATTTTAATAGAAATCGGTTGGGGAACAGACCCCGCAAGTTTTATGAATTTAAATATATCTTATGTTGCAAAACTTTCACTTGGAAATACTCAAGTTTTAATTTATTCGGTTTTGTTGCTTTTTACTGTTTTATTTGGAGTGCAAATGATTGGATTTGGCACACTTGCAAATATGCTTTTAATTGGCTACATAGTTGATTTTTGCCGCTGGGTGTGGAAAAATATCGGCTTTGCTGAATTTATTCAGTATTCTATGCTTTCGGAAAAATTAATAGTATTTTTTTTAGCAATAACTGTTTTTGTATTTGCTGCTTCTGTCTACATAAATGCACAAATGGGAACAGCACCTTATGATGCATTGCCTATAATTATAAGCAATGCAGTTCCAAAAGTTCCCTTTTTTTTAATAAGAATTCTTTTTGATTTTTCAGCAGTTGCCATAGGCATTTTTGTAGCATTAATCAGCAAAAATGAAATTCAAGGCTCTTTGATAGGTTCTGTCTGCATGAGTCTTGCACTTGGACCTGTAATTTCGTTAGTTGGAAAAATACTTGCAAAAGTTTTTGAAAATAATTCAGTGAAAAATCAAAACTAATTAAGGCAAAAATTTTTTAGTCTTTTTTGAACATATTTTACACTTTGTATATATTCTTCATCGCTGGAAAGATGCTCGATAATCATTGGCATTTTTTCATTTTCTAAAGTTGCAAGTTTTGCGAAAAGCTCAAGGTCAAGAGAACCGTTCCCGCACGGACATTCTTCGAGCTGAAATGTATATTCTTCTTTTAAGCGAATATCTTTTAAGTGACAGCTACATATTTTTCCTTTTAATTTATCGAAACATTCTTTAAGAAACAAATCGTTGAAAAAATAACGTTCCGGCGATGTTATCATGTTTACAACATCAAGATGTGCAGCAAATTGCGGTCTATCTACATCGTTTATTAAGCGAATGTATTCGTCAGGATTACTTGGAATCATCCATGGCATTGTTTCTATGCTGAATTTTGTTTTTTGCGGATTTGATGTATCTATTATTTGTTGAATCATTGATACAGCTAATTTCCAAAGCTCTTCGCTAAAATTTTGGCGATAACCGCCGTCCCAACGCGGGCCGTATGGTGTTCCTACAACATTTACACAGCAAACTGCTTCGATTTTGTCGGCCATTTTAAGCTGATTTATCGCATATTCAATACATTTTTTCCGCTCGTTTAAATCTTTAGCTAATGTGTTTCGCCAAATTCCAACTTCTGCTATTAAAAGCCCGTTTTTTTCTGCAGCATCTTTATACTTCATATAAGTTTGTTCGCCAGCAGTATAATCAACCGGAAAAACAACAGATTTTAGACCAAGCTCCTTATGTTTTAAAGCCCAATCTTCAGGGTTTTTGTGTCGTAATGAAGATGAAATTCCTAAATACATACAAACCTCCAATAAAAACTCGATGAGGAAGTATCAACTTCCGAATTGAGTTTTTACTGTGCTTCCGTAA
>JAAYQG010000168.1 GCA_012519415.1 Treponema sp.
GAAACAGTTTATGTTAGATACATAAAAGAAGATAACGAAGAAGTTTTCCAGATTTTCCGAAAAATCATATCAGAGCCGGAATCATAAGCAAAATTCATGCGTCCATTTCAGATGAGCCGCATGAACAAGCAGCGGCTCGCAAAAATGGTGTCAGGCGTTTTTGAACACAAACGGAAGAATAAACACAATACAAAATGCAAGAATAGCATACAACGACAACAGAGATTTTAATATGAAAAACTTCCCCGACTCAAGTTATGGGGAACTATACCGTGGTATCAATCTGATAATCTGACTGTTTCTACCATAAAACGAACAGATGGACCGAAAGATTCTTCAACTTGTTTTTCAATTACAAACACAAGTGTTTTTCCGCTCGAATCTCGCAATACTCTGTTAAGTCTATACCCTGTAACGCCTTTGCGTTTTAATTTAGGATTTCCTGCTAAAAAATTTCTTTTTTTGCCGCTTGATGTTCTTTGTTCTACAATCAAATAAAAACTTGATTCGGCGTTTTTTCCTTTACCTTCAACAAATTCATTCAATCTTACTTTATAAGTTTCAACTTCATCTGTAGACGGATTGGTAAAATCACGAAATTCCACAACATCTTTGTAAATAGGTGAAGAAACAGCATCTCTGTCAATTTTATCAGAAGATAAAAAACCGACAGTTCCGAAATCTGTAAATTCGATATTTGAAGAAACATGATAAAGCACAACAGAATTAGATTCGGCAGGAATATTATACGAACTTATAAATGAATCTTTGCCAGCAACAAGCTCATCAAACACAGACTCGCCGCTCATTCCTGATGTCTTATATGAAGCATTAATTTTAAATACGCCGTCTTTGATATATTCATTTTTTGCGGTATCTACTGCAAAAAATTCAGCATACCCTTTTGTGCTTCCATCTGTTTGTAGCAATTCGCCGTATTGCCCAAAAAGATATTGTAGCCCGTTCGGAGAAAATCCCATATCGTTAAACCGTGCAGTATCAGCCCATATAAATAAGCTACCAATAAATAGCAAAACAAACATCATTTTTTTTCTTTTCATAATCCCCTCTCTTATAAAAGTTTGCCGCGCAAACTTTGCAAATCAAAACTTTGACGCCATTTCCGGCAAAGTTTTGATTGCCCTTATATAAAAACTCGATGAGGAAGTTTCAACTTCCGAATTGAGTTTTTACGTGCTTCCGCAACGCAGTGAGGAAGCACAGTTAATAATAAAGTTTGCCGCCGCAAACTTGCAAATCAAAACTTTGACGCCATTTCCGGCAAAGTTTTGATTGCCCTTATATAAACATAAACGAAAAGCACAGTTAAGGTGTAAAAATATGATTCCCTTCTTTTTACGCTATAAATTTCATAAAGTAAAAATTATTCTCTACTATATATAATCGGAGAACATAAGAATGTGCTTTACAGAAATTTCAGTTCAGGATATTCTTAGCATATGACTCTCTCGCTAAGAAACCGTATAATCAAAATATTGGCATTTTTTTCAATATTGACACTTGTTGCAATTTTTGTTCTTTATGCATTTCAATTCTCAAACGGAACATTCATGAATTTTCCGAAAATGATTCGATATTTTTCATGGTTGCCGAATCTGAAAATTCTAAATTATGCAAAATGGGCAGTGCTTGCATCTCCAGCTTTTATTCTGGTTTATATTGCAGTTTTTTCATTATTAATCATTAAATATTTTGAAAAAACACATGCTCCAGAAATAGTTTATTACACAATTTTTCTAGCATTTATGATTGTTGAATCAACAAGATTGTTTTTGCCTGCGCTCGGCTTATGGCTGGGAAATTATCTTTTATTGATTCTTATTTCAAAAATTGTGTTTTTTTGTCGACTTGCAGGCTCAACAATAATGCTTTGCGGTGCTGCACTTTCCAGCACAAAAGCTGATATGCAAGATTCAAGCCTTATGTTTGGACTTACAGCACTCGCTGTAGTTACAGCATGTTTTATTCCTGTTGATTCACTTAAAATGCATTCAACATGGGTTACACCTACTGCTTATTATACACTTTTTCTTGTAATTAGATTTTTATTCACCATCGCAACATCTATAAGCTTTTGGATAACAGCCGAAAAAAATGAAGCAAATGAATACAAGCAAGCTGCTGTTTTTATTTTTATGCTTTCAACAGGACTTGTTTTTCTTCAAGAATCAGATAATCTTTTGTTTTTTGCTGTAGGAGCATTTTTATTGTCCGCTGGAACTTACGGATTTTTAAAAGCATTACACAAATACTATCTTTGGAAATAATTTTATCTTTTGAGTACAACTTCAAATATTCAAATAGTTATTTAGCTTTTTTATTCTCAACAACTTTTTGTAAATCAAGCACTTCTTGGCGGCTTAAAGTACGAACAATACGAACATCATTTCCGACAGATATCGAAATTGGATCGCCATGCTCATCTTTTTCACCTAAAATCTGAACAACAGGAAGTTTTGGATTAAGCGGATTAACATCGACTACTTGACCGATTTTTCCATTGTGTAAGAAAACATATGCCCCAATTGGATAAAGAGAAACTGCAAACAAAAGTGCTTTTATTACATTTTCATCAAATTGAAGACTGTTGTTCTTTAAAAGCTCAACCATCGCTTCATATGAACTTTGTTGCACTTTATGCAAACGGGGTGCAGTAATAGCTTCAAATGAACAAGCAACGGCAATAATTTTTGCAAAAAGCGAAATTTTTTCCCCTGTAAGTTTTCTAGGATATCCTGTGCCGTTTTGCTTTTCATGATGTTCAAGTGCACCAAGCTGAATACTTAAAGGAAAATTATAATTTTTAAGAACATTATAAGACAAAATCGGATGAGTATATATGCTGTTTCTGTCTGCTAAAGAAAGCGGCTTACTAGTAACATAAAGTTGCGGTGGTAGCTGAAGCATTCCAATTTCATGCAAAACACAAGCAACAGCAAGATCAACTTGTTTTGCAAATGGCATACGAAGTTGCAAAGCTATTGTAATAGCAAAAATTGTAGATCTCATCGCATGATTCAAAAGATAAGTTCTGCTATCAACTTGATTTTCCGGTTGCAATCTTAAAATATAGCGTCGCTGTTCATTTATAAAAACACATAAATCTTTAAGCTCTGCTGCAATTGAATCATAATCAAGCGTTTTGTGAGTTGTAAATTTTGTGTATATCTCTTCAATATAATCTATATATTCTTCATAAACAATTTGAACAAGTATCATATGATTTTTATCTGTACTTGTAGATTCAGTCTTGCTGTTTTCAACACGTTTAAGTGCTCGCTCCATAACAGAACTGTCTTTGGTTTCTTTAGTTTCTTCAATTTCATCATCAGTTACATCTTCCATAAAGGCTTCTTCTATTGCTACATCAACAGAAGCAGAAGACGTTGTCGGTTTTGGCAACTCAGGCGGATCAACTTGACCTTGTTCACTTTCAGAATAAACTTGTCGAAATTCCCAGTTCAATAACGATTGTTTTAATTTGTCATTAAATGGGCTTTGCGGCGTCAATAATAAAAAAGTTTCATCAAGCAACAATTCATTAGAAAAAACTGATCTGTCTGATAATTCTGTTACATTAAAAGAATTCATATATTCCCCTGTTATCCTGATTTTAGACGTTTTAAAATTAGCTCTAAAATAGAGGCACTATAAAAATTAAATTTCTCTACATTGTCTTTAATATCGTCTTAATCGCAACATTTCTTTTGCTTTTTTTGCAATTAAGTTGATATTACTGCCTAATTTATATACTTTTATATACTGAATTGCTGTCCGCACAAAGCATTTGCTACATTCGCTATTACAGCAATACAACTTATTTTATTCTTTAATATTGTACCTTGAAAAAGGAGTTTCAGCAACTGCTGCGTTTGCGTTTCGCATGGGGATTGGAGCTACGGTTTGGAGAACAACTGGCGAAACGCCAAGTTTGTGCGGAGCACAAACTTGAAGATTGGGCGTTCGGTTGGGTTTAATCTACAATTAGGGGTTGTGCTAGCGAAACGCTGATTGGGCGTTCGGCTGGATTCTATCTAAAATTAGGGGGTTCAATCTAGCAAAACGCCAAGTTTTCGTGAGCGAAAACTTGAAAGCTTATGTGTCGGGTGGGGTTAATCTAAAATTTAGGGTCTGCTCTAGCGAAACGCTGATTGGGCGTTCGGGCGGGCTTATCTACAAATTTCGGGATTATGTTGGCGGATAGTTTTCTGCATTAATGACAGTTTTGATTGCTGATAAAAAATCAGGATATTCGGTAAAAGTCTTGAATTGAGCATATTCGTCTTGAATATGTTTTGGAGGTCTAAACAAGAAGCCTGCATGAGAATTTTTTATCATTTCAAGATCATTATATGAATCGCCTGCCGCAATTGTTTTAAAGCCGATTGATTGCAAAGCTTTAACAGCATGATATTTTCCATTGGGTTGGCGCAATTTATATCCGGTAATAATTCCGTTTGAATCAACTGTTAAACTATTGCAAAAAATTGTCGGCATATTTAGTTTGCGCATAAGAGAAGAGGCAAACTCTGTAAAAGTATCAGAAAGAATTATAACTTGACATATTGAACGAAGTTCATCAAGAAAATCTTTTGCACCTTCCATCGGGTCAATTTTTTCAATTGTATTTTGAATTTCTTTTAAGCCAAAACCTTTTTCTTTCAAAAGATTAATGCGCCATTTCATCAGTTTATCATAATCAGGTTCATCTCGTGTTGTTCTACAAAGTTCTTTAATACCGGAAGCTTCCGCAAACGCAATCCAAATTTCTGGCACTAAAACACCTTCTAAATCAAGACAAGTTACAAACATATAAAACTCCTTAGAAATATTTTATCAGCATTGTTCTAATAAAACCACGCATAAAGCGTCTTTTAACATTAGCATAAAATTTTCAAGTTTTGGTATTTTCTTCAAGAAAATTAAGTGAAAATTTAATATCTTTAATAAAAAAATCTATTTCAGCTCGAATTCTATTCAAGAAACTTATATCGAGTGTCGGCTCTTTATATCCGTCCGGAAAATGAAGATACAAATATTCTCTTTCTTTAATGATTGGAATTATTTTTTCAGTCTTTTTCCCCGTTATCAAAATGGTGCGGAGCTCTTCAAGTGATTTTAGCTCGTCAATAAGAAATTTTTTCACTTTTTCTAAGCAAGATATTTGATTATCATTTTCATGAATTTTTATTCTTGCAGTTGTATCGATATTTCTTCGAAAGTGCTGAACAATTTCCAATACATTTTCCAAAGATTTTTTCTTAATATTTGTGTCCATTCCCTCTGTCGCAATATCAAAAGTATTTTGAACATTGGAATATCTTGCAGAAAATGTTTTCCCATAACCGGAAAGCGCAGGAGTTGTAATGCTGGCTTTTCCATCTTTCCCTGTAAAATAAAAACTGTTTGCATCAAAGCTAGATTCGCCGCACAATATTGTTGAAAGTCTGTTGTGCTCATCTAATAATTTTCTATGACTTGGTGTTTCTCTACAATGAGTTTTGCAAGGTTTGAAACTAAAATCAAGTCCGCAAAAAAACACAGGGATACTCTCATCTTTTCGCAATGTTAAAGCAATTTCCATTGCTGCCAACCCAACAGACCCCAGCGGTACCATTGTAACTATGTTTAGAATTTTTTTTATCCTGTCAAGATAATTACATTGTTCATATTCAGAAAGAAAAAAAGAAACTTTTCCACCTGTAAGTTCCATTACATGAGGACGGGATGTCAAATCGGCAATTATTGGAATTCGTGTTCCACAGCTGCCTATATAAGCTTTTTCTATAGCAAGTTGGCTTTCCACAGCAATAACTGCGTCTGGAAAAATACCGCTCTTTATAAGTGTCATTAATGCATTATCAACAGAAATTACAAAACAATCGTCAGAATTTTTCTGCAAAAATGGAATTATGTTCTCCACAGATGGACCGGAACCGCAAACTACAATCGGCTTGATTACTGATTTTATTTTTAAATAATCAGCAAAAGGTACTCGTCCAAGATTTTTGAAAATATTTCTTGCATATAATCTTCCCAATTTTACTAAAGTTATTCTATTTCTCCAAAACTGGTTAATCGCATTATCAGCAAGCGCGGTTAAAGAATGATAAAACAATTTATAAAGTTGCGCTCCGCCTGAAAGTTCTATCGGTAAGCATCTTTTAAAGTTTGAAAAAGCGGGGAGAAGATTTTGATTAAATAAAGAAAAAAAAGATTTTCCGTCTGCGATACAAACATTGTAAATATTTTTTTTGTTTTTGATTATTTGCTGTAAATATTCATTTGAAAGCTTAAACAATTCCTCATCAGCTTCTATTAATAGAATTACACTATCGTCCGGTAATTTGTCTATCAATTCTTTAAGTCCATATCCCAAAAGAGGTGAAAATACAAGAACGAGTGTATTGGGCAAAATGTCGAAAGATATTGCAGTCTTTATCGGAGCTGCTTGCGGGTTGTAGCGCGAATATAAATATCTGTTATGGTAATATACAGAAAAACCTCGCCCCGCGGCGGGCACGAGACAAGGTTTTTCATTATTGATTGAATTTTCCAAAAGCTTTATTCGTCTAGCATTGAAAGATAAGCTGAAACAACATCGTTTTTAACGTAATCAGCTGTTGTAAAATATGCACTAATTGTAGCACTGTCAAACTTCTTTGCACTGATTGGATAAAAGAAAGAGATAGCAGAAAGTATTTCTTCATCTACTTCCTGTTCAGCAACAAGTTTAATAACGAGCACATTATTTTTAAGCAAAACCGGAGATGAAATCTCATTAAGCTTTAGGGAAAAAGCTGTTTTCAAGAAATTTTCATTTGTAGCAGCACCGGCAAGAACAGGGGTATCTGTATCAACAGCGGAAAGCAATTCATTTGACCCATAATTCAGCGAAAAAGCTGAAGGCGTTTGCTTTATTACGCCATATTTTTCACATGCTGCATCAAAACTTGAAACAGAAGCATCTGCAGCAAAGTCGCGGGCTTTTGCTGTAAAATAATCTTCAATCAGTTTTGGTTCTTCAGTAGTGATATAAGAATAAACGTTGTTTAATGTTTCAGGATTGCTAAAATCAGCAGACTTTGAAGTATCACAACATTTAAAAATTGAAAAGAAATGTCCTGTTGCAATAACATTGCTAATACTATCGATACCAAGTTGCAATACAACTTCGAGATCTTCTTCGCTGAGTAATTTTTTTAGCTGATAAACGTTATTATTTGAAAGAACGCCTTTATCATCACTAAAATTTTTATTTGAATATTCTTTAATAGCATCATCAAATGTTATTTCATTATTTGCAATTCTTTTTGAAATTTTTTCAGCTTCAGTCTTTGAAGATACGGTAATAATTTCAAAATTCACTGTGTTAAAAAGTACTGCGTGAGATTCTGCAAACTTTAATAGCTGTTCAGTTGGAAATTCACTCATTGAAAATGCAACAAATTCAAATGTTCTTTCTGGTGAATTCATATTAAGTATAAAAGGAATTTCCTCAGATGAAATTTTTAAGCCAAAAGAACTATGTTCTGTTGGATAGCCGTAAGGATCGAATCCTAAAAAATCATTAAAATATTGTTCAAAAATAAAATCTTCAGCGACTTGCTTTCTTAGCTCTATTTTTTTTGCATTGCTCATCTGATTGTATAACTTTGGTGAATATACACCTGATGTGTCTGTTACTTTGTTCACGATAACACGATTTATAGCAGATTCGGGAACCTTAAAACCTGTTTTTTCAACTTCATACTTAAATGCTTTGTGAATAATAGTTTCAGAAAAAGCCGAATATAAAATCGAAAGGTAATTTCCCTGATCGTTTACATCAATACCCTGCATTTTATTTTGCTCAATTTGATTTTCAAGCATTCTCAAAAATACTTCATCAGTTCTTTTAATAGGTTCTTTTCTAAAATAACCTAAAACATGAGTATCTCTAGCACCTCTGCTAACCATAGCAGGCAGAAATACAAACGAAACAGCGGCAATAACCAAAATAATAATTGATCCGATTGAAATAAGCATACTTTTAAGCTGCTTTGGATTGGCTTTTTTTTGACCGGCATTTGAGCTCATACGTCATCTTCCTTATATATTTAAATATACTAACAACTTTTATGCAAAAATTTGAACGTTTAAAAATTGCGACTCAAACTGGCTGCATGACAAAGGATTTTAACATTTTGGTTTTCTTGTGTCAATTGATGACCTATTATCGAAGTCTGCATTTTAGATTTCACACATAATCAATACTGAAAATACAACCGCAGACTATAAAAACCAAAAATGAAAAATTTTTATAGTCTGCACAAATAACTTCTTATAAAGATATTAAAGCTATAAATTCTGATTTTACAAAGAAATAACCAAACTTTATTTTTCCCAAAGTTTATCTGGATAATAATTGTCTTTTATTTTCTTTGCTATTTCAGATTTTACAATCTCACGATCTTCAGGATATGTCATGCCAAACCATTTTTCTTTTGACGTAAATGCTTTTATAGTTCCTAAGCCTTTTGTTACAACCATGCTAGCTGCAACAGGCAATAATGCTTCAGCTTTTTCACTTGAAATATTTTTTTCAACAAAATCATTCCAATATATATGGAATCCTTCAAAAACTCTCGGTGTAAATCCAAAAAAATTCATCGAAACAGGTTCATCTCCTGTAAGCTCAATTTTATTTTCATCAATTTGACTTATAATCTTTGAACCTTCAAAACCAATTTTGGTATGTTCCTGCATTGAAACAAGCAAACCGTCTTTTATATTGCAAATTCCACGCGAAACAGTACCGTTTTTGCTCATAGTGTTTTTCAATATGTAACTGACCATAGCATGACTTACATCATCATTTTTAAGTCCTGCAAGATAATTGCCTAATGTTGCAAAACCATCTCTACCATAATAATCATCAGCATTAATAACAGCAAACGGTGTTTTTATTTTGTCTTCTGCACATAATACTGCATGTATTGTTCCCCATGGCTTTTTACGAGGAACTTGCTTTGCAATCTGCTCTTCTGTAAAACAAGCTTTAGGTTCTTGGAAAATATATTCAGCATCAAAATTTTTAGCAACACGATCAAACAATCGTTCTCTAAAATCCTTCTCTATATCCCGACGAATAATATATATTACTTTACCAAAACCGCTGTTCATTGCATCAAATGTTGCAAAATCTAGTAATGTTTCATCATGCAGACCAACTGCATCAATTTGTTTTACACCACCATATCGGCTTCCCATTCCGGCAGCAAGAACCAAAAGTGTAGGTTTCATTTTTACCCTCTATGTTTTAATGATAACAGGCTGTTTTGAGTTTTATTAATTTTACAGTTTCTCCAATAAATCTACAATGTAAATTACTACATTTCAATTAACAATCAGAAATGGCTGTTTCAAGCGCGATTTTCATCATTGTATTGAATGAACTTTGTCGTTCTTCTGCTGTTGTTTCTTCTCC
>JAAYQG010000169.1 GCA_012519415.1 Treponema sp.
AGAGAACTTTTATCAGTGTCGGAATTCCTTGTGAAATAACATTCGCTAAAAGCATGAAAAATGTTATAAAAGCCAAATCTTTTTTATTTGATAATATTATTTTCTTTGTTGTCATATTAGTTAGCCTTTATGATTCAATGCTCTTTATTTTTATTTTTTAATATTAAGCCAAGTTTAGATGTTTTGACAAGCGTTTTATATAAAACTATGACTGTGCCGTCTTTAATAAATGGCGAAGATGAAATAAAGCTGATGGTTTATTACGGCGTTGGAACTTATGACGAAAAAGGCAATGAACTGAAATATGAAGAAATTTCAGGCGATGGTTCGTGGAATGAATATGATAAAAATGGCAAAAAAATTAAAAATACTTATATTATTGATAACTCTAACTCTGTGTATTACGCTGAATATGACGATAGGGGAAATACCATATATTGGCGTTACTCTAATAAAAAGGCTGGATATGGCTCTGAAACTTGGAATAAATATGATAATAAAAACAGAGAAATCTATTATAAAAAAAAATACTCTAACAGCGAAACCATTGATGAACACTTTATAGAATATGATAAACACGGAAATCAAACTAAAAAATATAGTGATGGTAGTATTATAGCTGAATTTAATAAATTTGATAGAAAAGGCAATAATATTTATACAAAAGTTGAATCTGGAGAAGGAAAACTGCTGTATGAAATTTTCTATAAATATGATTCAGCTGGCAGGTTGATTTATAAAAATGATACAGCCAGTTTTCATGAAGAATGTTGGTATAAATATGATAGAAAAGGAAACAAAATATATCAAAAGGTATTATCTGTATATAATTCAGAAACCAAAATTAAAGAAGAATTTTTTGAATATGATGAAAATAATAATATGATTTATAGGAAAATGCCTAATGAATACGAAATACGATGGAAATATGATGAAAAAGGAAATGCAATCTATTTTGTGAATGATTCCGGAGTTGAAGAAGTTTATGAATATTCATATTGGAAGAATGGCAAGTTAAAAGAAAAAAGAGCATACAGGAATGCATCTTCGGTCGATCCGAAATTTTTGAAATCAAATAACGAAACATCAAGCAGTACCGATTAAAATTAATCTGTTTTAAAGCATTTTAAAAATCTGTCGAACTGCAGGGTGTTGACATAAAGGCATATTCTGTTCATTATTTTAGCGTTATGGAAAACATGACTCTTTCACGTCAGTATTTAGAAACGCTCACATCTGCTGATTTAATTGAACTTGCTGATGAGTATGGGATTGATATTCCGGAGGGATTGAGCCGTCGCTTTGTTATAGGTGAACTTTTGGAAGCTATTGATGAACCAAATTATAGCACTGAAGATGATTTAATCGCTGTTAATGGCAATGTTCAGACTCCGATTGTTCTACCAAAAACTTATAACGAAACTCAAATTACTGTGATTTTACGCAATCCTGCATGGGCTTTTGTTTATTGGGATTTGAACGAATCCGATTACAGAGATGTTATTCAAACAAAGTCTTTTTCGTCTTTTATGCTTCGTGTTCTTTATTTTTCGAGTTTAGAAGATGACTCATTGACAGAAGTTTATGATATTCCTGTTCGTTACGAAGATTCAGACCGGTATATTTTGCTTTCGCAAGCTGAAACTGCTGTAAGAATTGATTTCGCGGCGGAATTTAAAAATCATGAACCGAGAATTCTTGCTCGTTCTAATAAAATTCTAATTCCAAAAGGTTGTCCGGAGCTTACTTCAAGGTCGCTTTCTGAAAAAAAAGCTCCTATTATTGAGCTTTCCGGTTTTTCAGAGCTGTGCCGCAGCCATTATATGAATCACCGTCAATCTTTTTCGTGATATGAGAGTGTGTAATGTCTAAAAAATCGTTAGTTATTGCAATTTCTGCACATCAACCATATATTTGGCATAAAGAAGATGATTTTCTTCCCCAAAATGGAATGCTTTATTCTGCTATTTCGGAAACATATTTGCCTTTGCTCAATATGTTTTCTAATCTTGAAGCTGATGGCATTCCATTTAAGTTGATGATGTGTTTTTCGCCGTCTTTGTGTGCTTTACTGAGTGATTCTGCTGTGCAGGGGGCTTATATCGAATGGCTTGATAAAGTTATCGAATTGGGCGAAGCTGAAATTATTCGTTATGCTCCGGATGATATGCGCCGTGCATTGGCAGAAGAACAGCTCAGACAAGCAAAACGAGATAAATATGATTTTTCTGAAACTTATCAGCAAGATTTGCTTTCAAAATTTTCTTATTATGCAAAAAAAGGTAATATTGAACTTATGGCAACAGCAGCAACAAACTGTTATTTGCCAATGTACGTAGATTTGCCGCAGGCTGTTCAAGCTCAGATTGAAGTTGGCTTGATGTCGCATCGTCATTATTTTGATACAGCTCCTGAAGGTTTTTGGCTGCCTTATATGGCTTACACACCCGGTCTTGAATCTATTATTCGTCCTTATGGATTTTTTTACACGATTCTTGATGCACATGGTTTTTTGTTTGGATCTCCCGTTCCGATGAAAGGTATTTTTTCGCCGGCTAGATGTTTTAATTCTCTTGCAGTTTTTGCTAGAGATAATGCAGTTGCAGCTGGTTTTGAAGATAATCCTGAATTATATTATCTTAAAGGTGAATATAGAAATCAAAACCGCGACATTGGTTTTGAAAATCCTTTAGAACAACTTGAAGGTTTCTTAAATAAAGAAAATGCGCGGCTTTCAACAGGTTATAAATATTGGTCAAATGAAACTGATGTTATTTATAATACCGCAAAGGCTCTAGCTAGTGCGTCTGCTGATGCTGATACTTTTCTTGATATGAAAGCTCGAAAACTTGCTCAAGTTAGTGAGCAGCTTGATAATACAGATGTTTCTTCTGTTTGTTGTTTTGAAGCTTCTTTTTTCGGTCAAAAATGGTATGAGGGAATCGCATGGCTCGAATCAGTTTTTAGAAAAGCAGCCGAAAGAGATGATATTGAACTTACACAATGTTCCGAGTTGCTTGAGAATAAATTCTCTTTGCAAAAAATTACACCGTTTAATTCTGCTGCATCTGGAACGGGATATGCGGAAGATTTAATAGATCATTCTAACGATTGGATGATTCGGTATGTACGAAAAGCTGTTGAGCGTATGATTGATTTAACTGCGCGGTTTCCGTCTGATTCGGGCTTAAAAGAGAGATCGTTGAACCTTGCAGCAAAAGAAGTGCTTCTTGCTCAATCCGGCGACTGGCCTGAAATGGTTAAAAAACAAGATTTTGATTTATATGCATCTAATAGATTTCGTGAAAATGTCGGTGCTTTTACAACGGTATACGATTCATTAGGTTCAAATTCTATAAGTACGGAATGGCTCACTAATATGGAGCGCGAGCATAAAATTTTCCCATGGATTAACTATCGTGCTTTTAGCGCGAAGCGTTAAAAAATCTATATTTTTCAAGATTTTTTGACAAATCTGTGTTATCATCTTATAGGTGATATATTTTATAAAATATTGATTTGCTTGTTGTTATTAAGGGAGTACAGTTAAATCTGCAAACTTATTATTAACTGTGCTTCTTCGCTATGGGAGTTGCAATCAAAACTTTGCCGGAGATGGCGTCAAAGTTTTGATTGCAAAGTTTGCAATGCAAACTTTATTATATTATTGCTGTTTTTCACTTCGTTGCAAAACAGCGTAAAAAGTTACTTTCGAAAACTGAAGTTTTCTCAGTAGCTATTTATATAAGTTGCAATCAAAACTTTGCCGGAGATGGCGTCAAAGTTTTGATTTGCAAAGTTTGCAATGCAAACTTTATTATTTACTGCACTTTCTCATTTCATTGCG
>JAAYQG010000170.1 GCA_012519415.1 Treponema sp.
ACGCAAACTTTGCAAATCAAAACTTTGACGCTATCTTTCGGCAAAGTTTTGATTGCCTCCTAATATAAAAAGATTGTAGTCGGATTTAATACATTTTATACGGTAAATCGCTTTATTAACCACATAAATAAAATATAAAATATCTCCCTTGAATCGAAATTATACGAGATTAATTATCATTTTTCAAGTTTTTTTGCGACTGTTATCTAAATTATTGTATATAAAAATACAATGCAAATTATTCAATATTTAATTTGAAACGTAAAATTAAATAGCAAATACAGAACCATAAAACAGAAAAAACAATACCGCCTAATGCCAAAACGACATCAAAAGTTATAAGTGGTGTATGGCGGGAAAAATAATCAACAATATTAAACTCAAAAGTCAAACCAACAATTACAATTAGTATCTCTAAAATAGATTTGAATTTTGAAACAAGATGACTTATGCACATTGCAACAAAGAAAAGCAGTATCACAGAAGCTGAATAAACGAGATAATATATGCTCAAAAAGATTAACCTTGAATTTAAATTTTTTGCCAACCATTGAACAAAATCGTTCCATTCAAACCAAGCTGTCATAATTGCAACAAAACCGACAATGGTGCAGACAATTCCCCAAATAAGAAAACTTACAAGCTTGCTTGCAAGATGGTTTGCAACACCAACAGGAAGTGAAAAATTAAGATACGCTTCTCTGCCAAAAAAAGATTTTTTGAATCTACCGCAAAGAATTATAATACTTATACCGACAGAAGCAGTTAAAAGACTGCCGCATAGAAAACTCATTATTGCTTCAATATTTGAAAATTCCTCGTAATTGAAATTTGAAAATTTAGTCAAAATACTGATTGCTAAAACTGCACAATAAATCGGTACAAGAATTTTGAACGATGAAGAAAGTTCATATTTTAGAAGTTTGAAAAATCTATTGAATGAAAGCTTTAAATTTCCAAAATCGAAAAATTTTGCAATATGATTTTTGTTTGCGTTTTTTTCAATTTCTGTTGTTTTTGTCAACATTTGAATTCCTCCCTGAAAAGAGCATCTATAGATAAATTTGTTTCTTCTCTTATTGTATCAACATCACCGGTTCTTACGATTTTTCCGTTTTTTATAAAAACAGCATGTGTTAAAACAGCTTCAACATCAGCAATTAAATGTGTAGAAATAAGAACTGCTGCATTTTCACTATAATTGCCGATTATTGTATTCAAAATATAATCTCTAGCCGCAGGATCAACACCGCCAATCGGTTCATCAAGCAAATATAATTTGGCTTTGCGCGACATTGTTAAAACCAACTGAACTTTTTCGCGTGTTCCTTTGGATAGAGTTTTTAGCATACTTTCTTTTTTTATATTTAATCGTTGAATCATATCGAAAGCTTTTAATTTATCAAAATCTGTGTAAAAATCTTCAAATAATTTTACAAGTTGATTTACAGACATCCAGTCATTCAAATAATCGTGGTCAGGCAGATAGGAAACTATCTCTTTTGTTTTTACACCCGGTTTGTTGTTGTCTATTAATAATTCTCCGCTTGTAAGTGTTAAAAGTCCCGCAGCAATTTTTATAAATGTGCTTTTGCCCGAAGCGTTTGGACCTAAAAGACCAATTACAGAACCAGCAGGTAAATCTAAATCAACATTATCTAAAGCTGTTGTTGTTCCGTATTGTTTTGTCAAATTTCGACAAGAAAGAATCGTCTTCATTTTTGAATCTCCTGTTTGAGTTTTTTTTCTATAATAGTCAAAAGAGATTTTTTCTCAAAACCCAGTTTTTTCATGCGTTCGATGAAAAGCTGAATTTCATTTTCAGCGGCTTCTTTTCGCATATTTTCAATTTGTTCACTCTCGCCTGTAATAAATCGCCCACTTGTTCGTTCAGTTCGTACAAGATTAAGTCTTTCAAGTTCTGTAAGTGCCTTTTGCATTGTGTTTGGGTTTACACCTGCCTGTAAAGCTAAATCCCGAACAGACAAGACTTTGCTATTTGGCGCAAGTTCTCCGGAGAGAATGCTGTTTTTGAAAGATTCAACAATTTGCAAATAAATCGGTGAATTTGTATTAAACTGAAAATTCATAAAACTCCTAAGTGTTTCTATAATAATTAATGCTGACCTTTCCAAGAAATTTTAAAAATTTGCAAATGGCAGCCCCATTTTTCCTAATCCGAGAATAAAGCTCAAAACTTTTGTTATACCACAAACTTGTACAAAGATAAAAATATTGTTGTTTTATACAGTTTTCGATATTCTCTTCTTTTGTGTTATTGTATTAGGCGTATAATACAATAACATAGAAAATCTGTCAATTATATTTATATGGTGCGATGCGGTAGAACTTAAAAGATTGGGCAGATTTGTTATTTGCTACAAAGCTGTACAAAATTCGTACAATGTCTTGTAGTTTTTGTGAATGAAAAATACTAGTTTCGATAGATTAATCTCAAGTTGTAGATTAAAGCCCAGTCTAAGCGAACCTAATACGAAACCGATTTACCAAAAAGCAGAAAAATTTTCTTCTTCCTCTTCTTGTTGTGTCTTTTTGGATTTTCTTTTTTTAGAGAATAATTTTTTTGGATTTTCTCTATAAGTATACACTTTTTTAAGTTGTTCTAAATCATTTCGAGCGAGCACTAGATATTTACCGGGCAAAGTATCATATGTAGTTTCATAGATATTGATAATATCTTCGTACAAAGGTTGTGCCTCTGCGTATTTTTTTGCTTTAAATTTTATGTGCGCAATTTCAAATTCAGCAATAACTCTATAAGTTGAATCTGTGCCATACTGGTCTAGTAGTTTGTAATACAGCATTTCAGCAACGGAAGTTTTTCCTTCATCAGAATATTGTTGTGCTTTAAGGATTATTTCTTCGGGACTAAGATCGCTATCAAGTTCTTTTGGAACTGTATTGCATGAAATAAATAATATGCTTATTGCAAAAATTGCCAAAAGGCAAATTGTTTTTGAAAGTTGATTCTTCATGTTCGTAGTCTATCATGCACAGCATAAGTAATTCAAGTAAAATCATGTTTTCGGTAAGATTTTTAATATGATTCACAGAACTATTTCGGTAAAGTTTTTACGTGATACAACACGCTTTGTGGTTTTTGCTCCCGAAAACTAATGTTTTGCTGAATTAATTCCCAAAATTATAACGACCAAAACACGGTAAAGCATATGAATATTTTATTCAATTTTTGTGATATAATAAATCGCTATTGTTAGTGGCAAAATTATTGGTTATTGTATGCGGTAATTTTATACAATGATGTTGCATAAATATACATTTTATGCAAATATAATCAATACAAATCTATTAGTTTGATCGACCGCAAAACAGTCGATTTATTAACTTGCTGTTTGTACTTAAATCATACAGAACATTGATTTAAGTACAAACAGCGTAAAAACTCAATTCGGAAGTCGAAACTTCCTCATCGAGTTTTTATTGGAGTTCTAACGAAAACTTTGCCGGAAATGG
>JAAYQG010000171.1 GCA_012519415.1 Treponema sp.
ACATAAACTGTTTCCACATCAAGTTGTTGCTCTTGCCAAATAGATTCCAGCCACAAAGATTCAGCTGCTTTTTTTAGATTGTCTGTTTTTACATTGCCTTGAACAAAAAAATATTTGCCGGCTTTTATTGAATAATCTGGCTTAATTTGGTTGTTTTTTTCAATGGCATAGCCGCATGAAACCGAATCAAGCAAATATTCATCTAAAGACGGATTCATATTATGTTTTGAAACGCCGTTTGTATATTTTTCAAGTCGTTCGTTTGTGCTGATTCCAACATTTTTATTTGCTGAATAATTCAAATCTTTGTATAAAGTTAAAATTTTAATAGAAAATGCCATATATATAATCTACCGAATGGAATCATTTTTGTCAAAAATTTATGTGCGGTATTTGATATTTTCATTCTAGAGAATAAATAAAATACAGAAAAAAATTAGAATTATTAGAAAGATGACATTATAAATTGTAAACGTTTTTAAGAACGGTTCTTTTTTTTCAAGGGGAATATCTGCTTTTTGGTAAAGTTTGTAAGAAATTACGCTTGCAAGAGAAGCAACAATTGTGCCTAACCCGCCTACATTTACACCAGCTAATAAAATTTTTGAATTTTCAGTAAAATTTGAAAGGAGCAAAGCTGCCGGAACATTGCTGATAATCTGGCTTAATCCAAGACTTGCAAAAAAAGTATTGAAAGATGAATTTAAGGCATTTTTCAAAAAGTTTTGCACTTCGGCTATTGACGAAATATTTGAAGTAAAAATAAAAAATCCAGCGAACGTTAAAAGCAGGGAATAATCAACTTTTAAAAGCAAACGATAGTTTGTAATTATAATTGCTGTAAAAGTAATTATAAAGCTTATATTTGAATTTATAATATGAAAAACCGACAACAAGTTAATAATCAGCAAAATTGTGTAAATAATGATTGAAAAATCTTTTTGAATTATTGACGTTCCAATTTTTGTTGAAATATTTATATTATTCGATTTTGAGTTTCTTGTATCAAAAAAAAATAAATGGAATCAGCAGAAAAAACGAGAATATTCCTATTTTTAACGTTGTGCTGAAAAAATCGGCATTGGACATCTTATAGAAAGAATAAATAAAAAGATTTTGCGGATTTCCCATCGGAGTTATACATGAGCCAAGATTGGCTGCCAAAGTTTCAAGCACAATCAATTTTAGCGGTGCAATTTTTGCTTGTTTGCATACAATTAATGTGATTGGTACAAATGTAAGTAAAGCGACATCATTTGTTACTATTGCAGAAGAAAAAAAGACAAGTGCACAAAGCACAAAATATACAGAACGTATTGTGCCGCATTTTTGTAAAAGCTTTTGCGAAAAAACATCAAGAACGTTAATGCTTTTAAATGCAGCAATCACTGTCATAAGGCAAAACAAAAGAGAAAGAACCTTAAAATCAATGGAAGAAATAATTTCTTTTATTGGTTGCTTGCAAACAATACTTGATAAAATTCCAGATAATAATGCTGCTGTTAATACAACATCTTTTTTTAGAAAAGCTATTATTTTTAAAACGTTTTTTTTCATAAAACCTATAAATTATGTTTAAATTATCTCTAAAACTGCAATTAGAGTTTTGAAGATTTGTTTAACTTCTTTTCTTTATAATGAACTTTAATTTTTTGAGCAAGCTGTAAAATCTCTTTTCTGAAGCACTTGAACAAGCTGAATCTTTTTGTTGCTTGCGTAAAAATGTTTAAGAGTGTACTATTTGCCGATGTATCTGCTGTAAAAAAAAATCTCTTGTAGATTTTATGCACTAGTTTTAAGCAGAAAATCGGTTTTATAAAATGCCATATCATATTTTAGAGGATAATTATGAGAAGACTTCAAGCCGGACAGGAAATACAGGCAGCTGTGGTGCAAGTGTCGAACGATACAATTTTTATTGATTTGAACGCAAAAAGCGAAGGTGTTATTAATGCTGCTGAATTCAAAGATGAAAATGGAAAACTTTCTATAAAAGAAGGAGATATTATTAAAGCTTATTTTATTGACGAGCGAAACGGCGAAATGCGTTTTACTACTAAAATCGCATCAAATAATGCTGATAAATCTCTAATTGAAAATGCTTTTAAAAACGGAATTCCTGTCGAGGGAAAAGTTGTAAAAGAAATAAAAGGTGGCTACGAAGTAAAAATAGGTGATATTCGTGCATTTTGCCCATTTTCTCAAATGGGTGGACGACGTAAAGAAGAAAATGAAACTTATGAGGGAAAAACTTTAACATTCCTTATTACCGAATACAAAAATGACGGCAGAAATGTGCTTGTTTCAAATCTCGCTATTTTAGAGGCCGATAAAGCTTCATTGATTGAAATGCTAAAAACAAAAATTTCTGTTGGTGCTGTAGTGAATGGCAAAGTACTTTCATTACAGCCATTCGGTGCTTTTGTGGATGTTGAAGGTTTTCAGGCTTTACTTCCTATTTCAGAAATTTCTAGAGGACGTATTGAAAATGCTGCCGATGTTCTTGAAGTCGGTCAAGAAATTGTAGCTGCTGTTATCAAGATTGACTGGGAGAATGAAAAATTAACTTTGAGCTTAAAATCATTGATTGCAGATCCTTGGGAAACTGTTTCTGAACGATATAAGATAGAGCAAAAAGTTTCAGGAAAAATCGTTAGGATTGTTGATTTTGGTATTTTTGTAAATCTTGAAGAAGGCGTTGACGGTTTAGTTCATGTTTCAACAATTGAAAAGGCAAAAGCAAATACAAATTTACGAAAACTTTTTAGAATTGGTGATAATTTTAATGCGGAAATTATTTCAGTTGATGCTGAAAATCGACGCATTTCGCTTTCTCCTGCTTCTTCTGTAAAACAAGATGACGATTCGGAAGAATTTCTAAAAAATCAAGATGATTCTGATGAAACATATAATCCTTTTGCAGCGTTATTGAAAAAGAAATAAGTTGTAAAACAAGCAGTAATTTACAAATACGGCTATTGTATTAGTTTTTGCTATCGAGTTAATTTTGTAAATAATTATAAAAATTAAGTACATATATCATAATTATTTCTTTATTTTTTTTCGATAATGGGGTATAGTATCTGTGTCTATTGCTGGATAATATATCAAGGAATAAATTATGAAAAAATGTTTTATATTTCTTTTGCTAGTTTTTATTACTTTATGTACTCTTTCTGCACAAAGTGCGGAAGTGATTACAGATATTGTAAGAGAAGAAAAAACAACATGGAAAAGTTTGACTTATTTAGCTTATTATACAGACTTGAAAAATGAATCTGCACAAGTTTCTCCTCTTGATACGTTTGAATATTTTTATAATGCAGGTGTGATTCCTGCTAATATTACACCAGATACATTGTTGCGTTATGATGATATGGGGCTGTTTTTGTTAAAAGTTTTTGATGTAAAAATTACAAGTATTTTGTATTATTGCTTTGAAACGCGTCGTTATGCTTTTAGACAAATGAAGTATTTTGGAATTTTTCAGCAAGATGCTTTTCCAGGCGATAAAATGAATGGCTCTTTCTTTGTTACAATTATGGGAAAATTTTCATCGGTATTTCCTGATGCAAAAATTGTTTTTAATAATAGAGGGTATTACTGGTGAAATTATTCTATATAACAAAAATTAAAGTTATTATTTGCTCATTATTTCTCTGTTTTGCTTTTATACCTCTTTCAGCTGTAGATATTGCAGCCGATTACGGTGCAGATATATCAAGCACTTATTCATTTGGAGAATGGCTTGCTTTTGATCAAAAAATTTCTCCATGGGTTGATTTGCGTTTTTGCGATGGCTGGAGATTCACCGCACAGGGAAGTGCATATCTTAGATTAAATCCTAAACGGCTTTTTTATCGTCCTTTTTTTGATGTTGATTTGTTTCGCATTCAGACAAAAAAAATCCCTTTTTGCCATGGTTTTGTAACTTTTGAATTAGGTAGAATAAAAATTAAAGATGCCCATGAAATGATTGTAAGTGATACTGCTGATGGTGCCGCAATTCATGTTGCAATTCCCGGTATTATTATGGATCTTACCGCATCATATACGGGTTTTAAGTCTTATTATACTTCAAAAGCTTTGCTTTCGTATGATGATTTTGTTGATGCTTCCGTTCTGCCTGAAGCGTATTATGGGCTTGGATCTCGTCGTGCAATTTTCCAATGGTCTACATTGTTCCCTGAATTTATAGGGCGTGCTGATGTTTTTGGCGATATGATTGCACAAGTTGATTTACGACGAGTTGTTAATGATAGTAAATATACAAAGCAGAAAAAAGAAATTAAAGAACTTATTAATTCAATGTATCTTGCAACCGGAATTAATGGGCCTTTTCCTAAGTCTACAAAGCTTTATTACGATTTTGGAGTTGTAGGCGAAGTAATTTCTAGACAAACTCTTCAAAAAAACGAAACTTTTATGGCAGGCTATCTGAATGCCGGAATGTCTTGGTTTTTGATGGGTAATATGCAGCTTGCAACTCGCTTTCAATATGGCACACCAAACACTGATGACGGTTCTTCAGAATATAGACCTATAACTTATAAAAATGCCGGAATTTTTTATGAAGGTGGTTTCGCTGATCTTTTTAAGCCTGAGCTTTCTTTGAAATGGAAACCTACACCTCAAGTAGCATTTGTAACTTCTTTATCAGGATTTATCAGGCCTATAAAAAAAGGTACAATAAAAAAAGCTGACCGTGAAAATTTTGAAAAAGTTTACAAATATACGGAATTTGCGCTTGGGGGAACTTTTGTTATATCAAGAGATGTTCGTATTGGTGCAGATATAATGTATGGTGTAAATAGCGCAAAGAAAAAGCGTATGTTCGATTATTCAGTTCAATTTAAGATTAATGTAGGATTGTAATTTAATTTTCATAGATTCTACTATCAGTGCATAATTGAAACTTTTGTAAAAGCCTTTTTTTAAGTATTAAAGCTTAGATAAAGGCTTTTTTTGTATATTTGATATAATAGTTTAGGATTAAATATGAATAATAAAAGTATTTATGAAAAAATCAGTAATTACTATCAAGATAATTATAAAAATGTAATTGCGCGCACAGAAAATGCTTTGTCTATACATCGAGCTGAAAATTACAAAATTTTAGGTTGGGAAAGCCGTGAGGCTCAATATAAAAGATTTGCTGTTCTTGCAGAACATATAAATCTTGATAAAAAAACATTATTAGATGTAGGTTCAGGGCTTGGAGATTTATTCCATTTTTTGACACAAGGTCTGCATTGGTCGGTAGAATACACAGGTACAGATATTTTGCCGCAAATGGTTTTATTGGCAAAAAACCAAGCCGCTCAAATTGGACTTCCGGACGGAGTTAATGCAAAATATGAATTTTTGCAAACAGATATTTTTGAAAATAAAAAAGAGTTAAATATTTTAAAAGATAAAACTTTTGAAGTTGTATACACTTCAGGAATTTTTAATTTGAATTTCGGGAATAACGAAGAATTCTTAAAATCATCGTTTGAGCGTTTTGCATCAATTGCGGAAAAATATTTTGTTTGTTCGTTGTTAAGCGATTCTTCAAAAAATAAAGAAAAAGAGTATTTTTATTATACGAAAGAAATTGTTTTGGAAGCTATTAAAGATGTTTTGCTAAAATATCCTTCTTCAAATTTTAAGATTGTTTCAGATTATTTGCCAAATGATATGACTGTAATTTGGCAAAAATAATTTGAATTATACTCTTGCTACAGATTTTCACTATAATTTTGCGCTTATTGAAACAAAGCCTTGTTATAGAAATTTTTATAAATAAAATTTCTAATTTTTTCTTGAAATAGTATTTTCGTGTGAATATAATTTAAGCTAAGTAGGGTATTATGCGTAGCTCGGCTAAAATTGCGCCTCGCTACGCATCGACAAGTTTGCGGCGCAAACTTGCAACGACGCAATATTTGTATGGAGGAGTATATGTTATCGCTTAGGGGTGTTACTAAAAAGTACGGCGATTTTTGTGCTGTCGACAAACTCGATTTTGATGCACCGGCAGGACAAATTGTTGGTCTTATAGGACCAAATGGAGCGGGTAAATCTACGACAATTCGTATGATTATGAATATTATTGATTGCGATGAGGGAGAGATTTTACTTGACGGAAAAAAATTTACTGCGGAAGATTCAAACATTATTGGGTATCTTCCCGAAGAAAGAGGATTATATAAAAAAGAAAAGGTCGTCGATGTTCTTTTGTATCTTGCTGAATTAAAAGGATGTACCAAGGCAAATGCTCTGCCAAAAATTGACTATTGGCTCAAACGCTTTGACCTTTTTGAATGGAAAGATAAAAAAGTAGATACCCTTTCAAAAGGTATGGCTCAAAAAATACAATTTATTTCTACCATTGTACATGAACCTAAAATACTTTTTCTTGATGAGCCTTTTACCGGTCTCGACCCTGTAAGTGCAGATGAATTGTTGTCAATTATGAATGAATTAAAACAGTCCGGAAGAATCTTGTTGTTTTCGACCCATGTAATGGAACAGGCTGAAAAAATATGCGATCAAATAATTATGCTCAATCATGGTAAAAAAATTCTCGACGGTTCAATGCAGAGTATTAGGGCACAATATGGAAAAAATACGATCACTATTGATTATTCAGGCGATGCTTCTTCAATTTCGGAATTATCGATTGTGGAATCCATACAACACAGCGGAAACACATGTTCCGTTTTATTAAAGAACGGAGCAAGTGTAAATGACTTGTTTGTGATGCTTGCGCAGATTATTGAGCAAGGAAAATTCAGTTTGCATAGTATTAAAGTTGACGAACCTTCTTTGCACAGTATCTTTATTAAACTCGCCGGTCACGGTGAAAATTTCGATAATAAAAAGGAGGAGGTTTAACATGAATTCTAAAACATTTGTTATTTTAAAACATGAGTTTAAGAAAATTGCCGCTACAAAAACTTTTATAATTACAACCATATTGGGTCCTTTTCTTTTAGCAGCGATGATCCTTCTTCCCGCACTTCTGTCCGTCGGTTCAGGTGACAGGAGCGGAGAGGCTATTAATATGGGAATATATATTTCCGAGTCTAACAATGCTTATGCTCTAGTAAACGCCGAAGATCTTCAAACTGCTTTTTCAAAAACGGGATGGAACATACGAACAGAAACAAACCGCGAAGCTATACATCAAAGTACTTTAGACGGCGAACTTGAAGGATATGTAAGCATTGAAAGCGATAAGGTTGCCTACTATAGTGAAAACACGGGAGATATTTATGTTACCAGCCTTATTGAAAAGATTGTGTCCGAACTTCTTATTGCTCAAAGACTTACCGAGCGCGGATTTGATGTGAAGGAAGTAAAATCACTTACAGCACCCTACAAATTGCCGCTTTTCAAAATAGCAACAGATAGCGGAGAAGCAAAAGAAAGCGATGGTCTGACAGATTATTTGGTGTCATTTCTTGTTCCAATGTGTTTTGCTTTGATGATTTACATGAGTGTTCTCTTATATGGACAAATGATTGGTCGATCGGTAGTAACGGAAAAAGCATCGAAGATTGTTGATGTTTTGTTATCTTCCGTTAAGCCCTCACAGTTAATGATGGGTAAAATATTTGGAGTAGGACTTGCCGGTCTTGTGCAGTACGCCGTGTGGCTCTTGTTTGCCGCCATAGGTTTGAAAATTGCGGTAATAGGATTTAATTTTGTTATACCGGTTCAACTTTCTTTTATGAATTTTGTATACTTGGGAATTTTCTTTATTCTCGGTTATCTTCTTTTCGCTTCTTGCTATGCAGCAATGGGTTCCGCATCCGAAGACGAACAGCATATGGCACAGCTTTCAACACCCTTCATTTTGTTTTTAATTGGTCCCCTTGTTCTTATGAGCGGTATGGTACAAAAACCCGATTCGCTTTTGTCAGTTGTTTTTTCCTTGTTTCCTCTTACCTCTCCTATGAGTATGCTTGCTATTGCTACGACAGGGCAAGCTTCGCCGGGCAGAATTTTATTGAGTATTGCTATTCTGATTGTTTCAATAGCACTGGTCATACGGCTTGCCTCAAAAATATTTAAAACCGGTATTTTAATGACAGGAAAGAATTTTAAATTAAAAGAAATACTTAGGTGGCTGTAGGCTAAGTATCCCCATAACTGGGGATGCTACCTTGAAACGAACAAATATACCAAAACAAGCTTCAAAAGATTGAAACTTTTGAAGTTGAGTTTTTATGGGGGATGCAATCAAAACTTTGCCGGAAATAGCGTCAAAGTTTTGATTCGCAAAGTTTGCGACGCAAACTTTTTTATTTACTGTGCTTCCTCGCTATGCTACGGAAGCACGTAAAAACTCAACTTCGAAAGATTGAAACTTTTGAAGTTGAGTTTTTATGGGGGTATATATGCAATATTTTTGTTTATCTATATTGTTAATCATAAATGCTATTCATTTATATAATTGTTATATTGGCAGAGATTCCATTAGAACTCATACGAAAGGTTTTCTAATGCCTTTTTTGCTAATTTACTATCTTGTGTTATGTTCGGTTTATTCAATTAAATTTGAGACCTTGCTTTTTTTTGTATTGATAGCAAGTTGGGTTGGGGACGTTATGTTGCTTCGCACTAAATTTTGCTATTTTTTAATAGGTGGAATTAGTTTTTTTGTTGCGCATTTATGTTTTATTCCGCTTTATTACATTTATATAGACTGGTCTTGCGTTGAATTTTCGGTATTATATGTTGCCAGTATTATATATGTGATTATTTCATTTATTATGTTTTATACGCTAAACAAATCTTTGCCGCAGCCATTTTTTTATGGTGTACTTATTTACCTTCTTGCAAACGGTGCTATGAATGTGTTTGCTTTAGCATTTGCATTTTCAAATCGAAATCTTAGTGGAATACTTGTTTTAATAGGTTCCATTTCTTTTTATTGTTCTGATGTAGTGTTGTTTTTGGTACGATTTCATCAAAAAAGCGCGGTTTTTAGAGGACATTTTGTAATAATGGCAACTTATATTCTTGCGGAATTTTTAATTGTTCAGGGTATTTTTATCCGTCAATATGTTTTTTGATGAGTTCAATTTTAAGTTCAGTTTTTTTGTCATGTGGAATTCTAATTTATTCTTACGGAATTTTACGGAATTTTCAAAAACAGGAATTTGAAAAAAAAATTGTCTTTAAAAAGAAAGGATGTTATACTCTTGTTGTATTCCATACATATTAAATTCCATAATTAAGGAGAGAATAAAAATGATTAAGATTAACAACTTTGAAAACAATAAAAATCTTGTGAAATTAGAACAAAAAGGATGTTTTGCTATTTATGAACATAAGCAAGATTTAAGTGTTTCTCCATTTGAAGCTAGTACAGCATATTTTATGCAGCAAATGAATTTCAAAAAAAGACAAGTTTTATGCACGCTGAACGATAACAGCGTAAAAATTCAAGCCGGTGCAATGCAATGGACAGCAGGTAACGTTGAATCTAAAACAGGCGTAAAAAATATCGGCGGTTTTTTGAAAGGGGCTCTAAAAGGTGCAGTAACAGGAGAATCTGCATTAAAGCCTGTGTACAATGGCAATGGATATCTCATGCTTGAGCCCACATTTAAATATTTAATGATTGAAGATATTGCTTCGTGGGGAGATGCTGGTGTTGTAATGCAAGATGGTTTGTTCCTTGCTTGTGAAAGTTCTGTTAATGAAAAAGTTATAGCACGAAGTTCTCTTTCATCTGCACTTGCAGGCGGTGAGGGATTGTTTAATTTGTGCCTTTCTGGTTCCGGATTGGCTGTTTTTGAAAGTCCTGTGCCGAGAGATGAGCTTTACGAAATAGAACTTGATAATGATGTTTGTAAAATTGACGGAAATATGGCTATTGCATGGTCTGCTTCGCTTAAATTTACTGTAGAAAGGTCTTCAAAGTCTTTACTTGGTTCTGCATTAAACGGCGAAGGGTTGGTAAATGTTTATCGTGGTTCTGGGAAAATTTGGTTTTGTCCAACAATACCTGGCACTTTAGAAAGCGGTGCGTACGGTGTTTCTGGTGCAAAAGCAAAAAAAGGAATAGTAGGTAACATTTTAAACAAATTTAGTGGTTCATAATAGAAGATGACAGAGGTACAAAAAAAAGAATTAATTGAAATTGCTGTAAAAATGACAGCTGTTTCTTATGTACCATATTCGCATTTTCATGTTGGTGCTGCTTTACTCGCAAAAAACGGAACGATTTTTACCGGCTGTAACATTGAAAATGCAGCATATAGTCCGAGTAATTGTGCTGAACGAACGGCAATATTTAAAGCTATAAGTGAAAATGTTCACTCTTTTGAAGCAATCGCTATTGTAGGCGGACTTGAAAATGAAAAAGGCGAAGTGGAAATAAAAGATTTTTGTACTCCATGCGGTGTATGCCGTCAAGTTTTATCGGAATTTTGCGATAAAAATTTTAGAATAATTTTGTTTGATGGAAAATCTACTATCAAAGAATTTTTACTTGAAGAATTGTTGCCCGAGAGCTTTGGAGCGAGCAAATTAAGTTGATAATTTGAGATGCATAAAAAAAATACACACGGGCTATTGACAGTTTTTTTATTAAAGTATATATTGCTTTTCGTTCAGCAGAACTAGCGGGGGTGGTGGAATTGGTAGACACGCTAGCTTGAGGTGCTAGTGGCGCGAGCTGTGCCAGTTCAAGTCTGGTCTCCCGCAAAGGCTTTAATCTCTCGATTAAAGCCTTTTTTGTTTTTTCCGCTTTAAGATCAAAACCATTTTTACAAGTTGTTCTGCAATTTTTACGTTCGTTTGCGTTTCTATAGCTTCAAATCCGGGAGATGCGTTTATTTCGCATAAAACAGCCGGTTTCGATTTGCTTATTGAAGTTGATGACGGCAGCAAAAAATCTGCTGTGCCATAGTCCAGTCCTGCATATTTAATAATTTTAATAGCAATTTTTTGTAATTTTTTTGATGTTTGATATTCTTGCATTATTCCGCCTTGACTGGCGTTGCTTGTAATGCTTGAATTATTTACTGCTATTCTTAAAACAGAAGCAACTGCTTTATTTTTTATTACAAAAATCCTTAAATCGCTTCTATTTCTTTGTGCTGTATGTGTTTCAAAAAAATTTTGGAACACATACGAACCTTTTTCAGCATTTTCAAAAAGAGATAAAAACTCTTCTTGCGTTTTTATGAGTGCTACATTTTTGCCCATTGAACCGAATCTGGGTTTTGATATGAATGGTAATCCAAGTTCAAGGCAAAGTTCATTGAATTGTTCTATGCAATGTGTTGAGTCCAGCAAAAATGTTTTAGGTTGAAGAATGTTTAATTTTTTAAAAAAGTGGAATGATTTATATTTATCGTCGGCAAGTTTTTTTGCATTTTTATTTGGCGTATGAATTGTATTATTTTTTTCAAGAATTTCAAAAACTTTGTCGGGAATATTACCACGAAGTAAAAATCTGGTTTTACAAAAAAAAGTTGATTTATCTTTTTCAGATAATTGATTAACACAGAAAATAAAATCCTCCGGAATAAATAAGTTAAATTCTATGCCAGAGGATATACATGATTGTTCAATTCTTTTTATAGAATAGAAATTTGAATGGAGCCATATATAATCGTTTGTGTTGACTCCATAAATTAAACAGATGCAGATTATTTTTTGCCAGCCTGAACAAGCGTAATTGCCGAAGTTGTAACAATATCTTCAACAGAGCAACCGCGCGAAAGGTCGCTGATAGGTTTTGCAAAACCTTGAAGAATTGGACCAAATGCATCCGCACCTGCAAGACGTTGTACAAGTTTGTAGCCGATGTTGCCTGCACC
>JAAYQG010000172.1 GCA_012519415.1 Treponema sp.
ATGTTAAGCTTTTCTTCGGGCTGGTCTATTTTAGTTCCATTTGAAAGCGTTGTTTTTTGAGTTTGAAAATTACTTAAATCACTCATTTTTTTTATGAAAAAGAATGCTGAAAATCCAAGTCCAACTTCAATAGCAACTGTTAGGTCAACGAACACTGTTAAAAGAAAAGTAATTGCAAAAACCGCAATATCAGATCTTTGGCTTTTTAAAAGAGCACGAATAGCCGGAAGTCCCGCCATATTATATGCAACGTTGATGAGTATCGCTGAAAGAGCAGCCATTGGAATATATGCAGTATATTTTCCTGCAAACAACAATATTATCAAAAGTACAAACGAATGGATAATTCCTGCGATTGGGGTTTTCCCGCCGTTTTTGATATTTGTGGCTGTGCGAGCAAGAGCACCTATTGCAGGAATGCCGCCAAAAATCGGAGAAACAATATTTGCAACTCCTTGCGCAATAAGCTCCGTGTTTGAATCGTGCTTAGTGTTAATCATACCGTCGGCAACAACGGCAGACAAAAGTGATTCTATTGCGGCTAAAATTGCGATAGAAATTGCAGACGGAAAAAGTGCAGAAAGAGTTGTAATGCTAAAATTTGGAAATTGTGGTTTTGGAAAAGAGGTCGGAATTATAAAATTCGCTTCGCCATTTGCAAAATATCCGATTGTATCTGTACGCAATCCTAATGTTTTTTCTAAAATAATACATATCACTGTTGATAAAATAATTATAACAAAACTTTTAGGAATCTTTTTAACGAATTTCGGCCAAATAATAATGAAAGCAAGACAAAAAACAGAAATAGCAAAAGAGTACCAGTTGATTGTGCTTGCCGAGCGAATGTAGACAACCATTTTTGGCAAAAAAGCACCCGGCATTTTTGAATATTCTTCGTTAAAAATTAACATCGGAACAGAAAAGTCCGGACGCAAGCCAAAAAAATCGCCTATTTGACCGGCAGCAATAGTAACTGCAACGCCGGCTGTAAAACCTATAACAATAGTGTATGGAATAAACTTTATAAGTTCGCCCGTTTTAAATACACCGAGCAAAATTAACAAAATTCCTGCCATAACTGTAGTTGTAGCAAGGCCGCTCATTCCATATTGCGAAACTATTCCGTAAATAATAACGGCAAATGCACCAGTTGGTCCGCCGATTTGAACTCGGGTGCCACCTAACGCACTTATGCAAAAACCTGCAATAATAGCCGTAAAAATTCCTGCGGCGGGATTTACTCCAGATGCAACGGCAAAAGCAATCGCAAGCGGAAGAGCAACAATGCCGACGATGACTCCTGCTATAAGGTCTGATATAAAAGTTTTGACATTATAGCCTTTTAGCGAATTGATTAATTCTGGTTTAAACACTTTTTATTCTCCATAAACAGTTAATCTGCAATGTATATATTTTTAAGTTAAAACTTCATCTAAAAATCTTTTGTATTTTAGATAACTCGCAATTGGTGAATCATATAAGGTGATATTAAAAGATACAGTTTTTAGTTTTTGAAAATCTATTAAAGTAAAAAGTTTAGAAGTTTTCATTTTTGAAACAGCATTTTTGCTGTCTATTTCTGCCAAAGCTTCATAAAGTAGTTTTTTTAAGTCAACTGCAACATAGCCTGCTCTAGCAGTTTGATAGAAGAATTCTTCTTCCCATGCAGCATATAAAATATTGCCGGAAATTACAAAGTCGTTGTAAATAAAGCCTTGAGGGAGTTTTGGCAACCTAAAAACAACAGGTTTTCCATTGCGAAGAATGTAATTGTTTGATAATGCGCCAGAAAAGTATGTTGTTCCGTCTTCAAAAAGCGAAACCATGCATGTGCCAAAATCTTTTACAGTTCCTTTGAAGACTAATGCGTTTTCAGCACCTTGTCTAACATAATTTACAGGAGTCCCCGATTTTATGCTGCTGTAATGCAAGTTTAATGCAAACTTTTGGGGAATCTGCGCAAGTAATTTTTGAACTTTTTCCGGTGCATCGTTGTATTCGTAATTACAGACAATTTTTTTGAATAAATCAATCGACAATTCTTGTTTTTGTATTTGATTAGGTTTTGGAGTTCCCGTTAAAGAAATTAACGGTTCATAAGAGAAAAACTGCAAATATTTAAAGTCGATTTTTTCTTTTGTTGAAGTTTTGAACGATGCAGCCCATGAATTTCCATTATACATAAGATGAACTGTTTCTGCAGTAGAATTCAATTCAAGGTCTGTTACACGCAAAAGTGGAAAAAATATTTTGCTTTCCGGTCTATATTGAATTAGAAACGGCAGAGGCGATTTTGAAGCTTTGCTATTGAAAAAACTGTTTCTGTAAACGTGAAAAACGGGATTGTTTTCTACAGAAACAAGATTGTTTGTTGTTGTATCTGTAAAATACATTGCGTCAGAAATGAGTTCGGGTTGACTTTCAAGTGTTTCCGGAAGGAGCGCAAGTCCTAGTCTGTTTATTAGAAAATATGACTGATTGTTTATCCTTGCCGCACCTGAAACTCTTAATGTTTCTGTCCATGGGCGAAAAATAGAGCTAGATAACTCTTTTGGAGATTCAATTTCTTTGATACCATCTTTTGTAAAACATGCCCAGCGCAATACAGGAATGTATTTAGTATCTTCTTGTAAAGATGTAGTAGGTTCATTTGCAGAAATTTCAAGATTCTTCTGTTCGGACTCTTCGGTTTTGCGACAAGCAAATAAAGTGAAAAATACCATAACAGAGAAAATTGTAAGCAGGCTAAACGAAACAACGTTTTTATTTTTCATTGTGTCGAAGGATTTAGATTCTTATAGCTTTAATGATTTATAAAGAATCAAAATCCGGTGAACCTCCGAAAAAAATGTAAGTTTTTTGTAATTCGATACAATTCGATGCAAATTGAAGATTCTCAAAAAACAACAGATAACATATTGAAAATATTTCTGCTTCTGCAATGTTATCATAAATTTGGTTTACTTTGCAAGTTCAGTTATGACAAGTGTGTTTTTTGAACTGGATTTTTTTTCTATAAAAACAAATCCGTTGCTACTTAAATAAACCATTTTTGAGAGTGTAAAAAATGATTTTTCACCTGCAAAAATAGGTTTTGCATTTCCGTATGGGACGCATATCCAATCGACAGTATTTTGCGGAAGAATATCTTCATATGTTTTTTCTTCTTTTATTACGGAAACAGAAAAAGAACCTGTGCAAATTTTGTCGACAATTTTTTGTCTATCAAGCAACCATGGTGCGTTTGTTCTTTTTGCAATTTCTTCTTGCAATTTTTGCCAGTTAAAATAATTGCAAAAATGTTGTGCTTCTTCTATCGACTGTTCCGTTTTTGTAAGAATATCCATTAAAACTTGTGCACTTACTCCGTTTATCCATGAAGCTTCGAGGATGTTTTCGGATTTGTTTATCGGATATATAGCTCCCGCTGGTAAAATTTTTTCGGTTTCATTTATAACAAGAAAAGCTAAAACCGGCGATGGTCTGTTTTTTGCAAATTCTATTATTGTGGATTGATTTCCATTTATAAATTCAAGCTGCCTGTTTTGTATTTTCCCTTCAGGCGAAATCCATTGAATGTGCCAATTTATTCTTAATCTGTTGCTATATTTATAAGATGTTTGCAGTAATTCAAGAAATTCGCTATTCGGAAACGGTATCATTACCGTACAATTTTCTGTTGAAACAGGAATTAGTTTATTTAGAGAATGATTGCTGCTTGAAGAACCGTTGCAGTTGTAGCAGAAAATGCTTGCAACATAAATTACAATAAATATTTTACGCGCTATCGTCATAAAATATAAATAGAGAAAAAATACGAATTTTTGTAGTTTTATTAGATATTTAACTTAGAATTAACATTTATTATTCGTTCTGCTTTACTTTTTTGTTCAATAGATTTTGAAACAAAGTACAAATTACGTCGGAGATTTATATTCCAACTGAATAAAATTACAAAATATACTGGTCAGATAAATGCAGTTGCATTACAATATGCGTAAGTAACAAAGTAAAGTGATAAAATATCTTGTGGGAGAAAATAAATATAATGAAAAAAATAATATTCGCATTATTTGTAATTTCAGTTTATTTGCTGTTTTTTAGTTGCAGCGGTTGCCGTAAAACAAAGTTGACATCTGTTCAAATTGAAAAAGTTTCTGTAACAAGCGGCTTTATAACTGTTGAATCAAGCCCGAAATATGAACTTATGGCTATTTTATGTCGTATGGCTGGATACGAAGATGCAAAATCAGAAAGTGAGTTTATGAAAATTGTTGATATTTGGTTTGATGAATATAAATCTCATAAAGCTGTTAAACTTATGAATGAATATCGTGAAAAATATGGAATGAATCTTGATACTGCTTTTTCGCTTCTGCTTTGTGTATCTGATGATTTATCTTCGTTTACGGAAAATTTGAAAATAAATCCATATTATGTTGATGAAAGATGGAATGAAATTAACACAAAAAAATTTTTGAAATCATTTAATTCGTTTGCGATTGAAACGAAATTCAACAAGTTTTATCTATTGTATCAATCATATTACAAACAGGCAGTGCGCAGTATTACTGATGTGCTTGATAAAGGCAACGTTTGTGAATGGCTCAACGATTTTTATTTTCGCGGCCAAACCCAAAATGTATTTATTCACACATCAGAAACTTTATGCGGAAACAATTTGTGGTATTCTGCATCTAAAAACAACATTTTAACTTATGTGAATTGTATTCCGCCAATATATGAAAAACAAAATGAGTATCATCTTACATATCGAATTGCGCAAAATTTTATAACATCAAAAATTGATTTAATATGGTCGCAAAATGGCGATTTTCTTTCTGGATTGATTGATAATATAATGCAAATGCGAGGTGCTCAACCTGCTGATATTGCGCAAAAACATTCATTTGTTGTTGCGGATTTGCTTACTTTTGACCTTTGTGATTTTGTTAGACGATATAATTCCGAAGAAATTTACAATATATATGTGGAATCATTAAAGCAAATTGCGTCGGAAGAACTGCTTGCAAAGTTTGAAAATCTTATAAATGATTATGTTGCTAATAAAGAAAAATATCCTACATATCAAAGTTTTATTCAAACTGAAACAAATTGGCTTTTTGAACTTTATGCTTCAATGACTTGGGGAAGTGCATTCAAATAAAAGTTGTTAATTGCGTTCGCTATTAATAGCTTTTAATCTCTTGCTTGCATTGAGTTATTCATGCTGATATTATGAATGTTATGAAAAATTCCAGTGCTCAAAAAAAAATTAAGTTTTATTCTTTGTTGTATGTGCAGCAAGGTTCTAATAATCTTGCTGAAAATTTCGGCGCATCATCATCTAAGCCACCCAAAATCAAAGACCTTGAATTATATACAAAATCTTGTAGCAATTTAATGACATCTCTTAAATTTCACGGGTTTGATTATTTTGTGCTGACAAACCAACCGGAACTTCTCAAAAAAATTCAGCCTGAATTAAATGTGATGTCAATAGATTTTTCTCTTAATGTTCCAGAAAAAATAAGTTTTTACGGTGCACATTTTAAGATAGATACATTTAAGTGGTTTGCAGCCCAAAAAAATGATTATTCAATTTTGATTGATATAGATGAAATCTGCATAAATAAAATGCCGGAAAATATGCATATGGCTATAAAGAATAATCTGCCGCTTTTTTACGATTTGACAGACCAAATGTACCCTGATGTTGGGCGAGAGCGTTTGATTAATGATTTGCAGCTTTTTTGCAAGGAGGCAGATCTTGGAATTTGGGCAGGAGGAGAGTTTATCGGCGGTGATTCAGCTTTTTTTGATAAGTTATATAAGAAAATCAGCAAAATAAGCGGAAAATATTTTGATGTTCAAAAACAGCTTTTCCATAAAGGAGATGAAAGTCTTACAACTGCGGCACTGCAAAGCCTTTTAAAAGAGGGAACTTCAATAATAAATGCTGGTGCTTTCGGTGCTGTCTGCCGTTTTTGGAGTTGCGGAACGAAACATTGTCAGAGATTATTTCCTTCTATTAAGGATTGCTTTTTGTTGCACCTTCCGGCAGATAAGCAGTTTTTAGCAGAAACACCGTATGATTCTGATTTTCTAAAAAAATATGAAAAATATTTGAAAAATGAAAAAGCTATTAATACAAATGTTGTATTTCCCCGTCTTTTTTGGAAACGTGTAAAAAACAAGCTGCTGCGACTTGCAAAGCTAAAACGCTAAAACAGTACAAAAAAATCGAATATATTTTGCACAAATTTATGGTTTTATGCTCCAGCTTTTTCGATAAGATAAACACCGGCTTTTTTGCCGTTTACAAGCGTATGAATGATTGTTTTAATCTCAAAGCCGCAATCTTTGGCGCATTGTTCCAGCTCTTGTTTTCTAGCAGAAAGCAGAACTATCCGCCCGTTTGATGCAAGCACCCGCGAAAAAGACTTTAGCATCTTTTTGTAAAAAACATTTATGTCGCCGATATCCTCATAAAAGCCCCATGGCGGATCTGTAATTATAAGGCTGATTGACTTATCTTCAATGTGAGAAAGAGTGAGTGCATCAGCTGTTCTACAATCTATGCGCTCGTTTTGTGCTTCTGAAAGCCTCATGCGGGCGGCGATAAAATTCACTTTTGATTCATCATTGTCGCTTGTAAAAAGCTTTTTGAAGCGGAATTTATTTGCAAGCTGAATCGATATTGAGCCGTAGCCGGAAAAAGGTTCAAGCACGCTGTCTTCGGGATGCACGGATGCAAAACAGCAGATGAGGTACGCAATTTCAGGGCGCAACTCTCCTTTGTTCAAGTTCTTTTCGGTGAATTCACGTTTTGCAATAAGTTCACCACAAAAAGCAAAAGATTCCCGTCTTATGGAAAACCACACCTCGTTCGTGGGCGAGAGTCTGTCGAGCTTCAGTTTGGAATTGGAAAGCACATATTCTTCGGCACGACGAGTAAGATTCTTGTCTATCTTTACAAATTGATTTTCTTGTACAAAACGGATTCTAAAAGTGCCTTTATTCACAAGAAAATAATTTTTAGAAGAACAGACCGCATTGACTAAAGATGGAAAATTGAGCGATTTGCCTTTCATAGTTTTGAGTACAAAAAAAGTATTGTTGAAGTATATGATTTTCTCAAGTTCGTGCGAATCAGTATCAAATTTATAATGCACAAGTCCGTCAAAAAGATTTATGATTTTAAGCGAAGGAAAATGAACAAGAAGGTCATTTTCCACCACGCTTTGAAAACCTGTTATAAAAGTAGAAACGAATTCAGCCATAATATTATTATATCTATATAAATTTAAATGTCGAGTTTTATAAACTCAAGGAAACTTCAAGAAAAAATTTAAATCAAATCTTTAACTCTTTGGAAATACGAACCGATAAATTGCTTTATTCTTTGTTTTCGGAAAGCTCAAAACAAGGATGTCGTTTTTTTTTAAGTGTGCTTTTTATGTATGAAAATGCGCCGTCAAAAAAAGCTCCGTAAAATGCGGAGCTTTATAAGATAAAGTAAGATTGCTTATTTATCTTTTGCGCGCTCAACAAATGAGCCGTCGCGTGTGTCGATAATAATGCGGTCGTCTGTGTTACAGAACAAAGGAACTTTCACTTCGATTCCTGTATCAAGAGTTGCAGGTTTTGTTGCTTTGCCCGTTGTATCACCTTTTACGCCAGGTTCGCAATAAGTAATTGTACGTGTAACATTTACAGGTAAATTGATACCAACCGGCTTGTTCTCGTAGTATGTAACGCGAACATCAAAATCATCTTCAGGAGAGATGTATCCGGCATTATCGCCAAGGTCTTCTCTTGTAAGAAGTACGTCTTCGTATGTTTCTTGATCCATAAAATGAAAATCATCGCCATCGATGTAAGAAAGCTTTACTGTTTTTTCTTCAAGATCAACTATGTTGAATTTTTCACCTGCATTAATACCAAGATCCTGAGTTCCGCCTGTAGCGATGTTCTTTACACGAAGCTTAACTGTGATTCCCTGCCGTCCGCCTTGCTGTCCGAGCTTTTTTTGAACAATAAATGGATTTCCTTCAAACATGAATGCTGAACCAACTCTAATTTCGCTTGTAGATATCATTGTAACTTCCCTTATAAAAAATGAACTTATATAAATCTATATCAAACTTGACAAAAACTCAAGTAAGTGCCGTTCCATACTACCATTTGAAATAAGTTTATCTGAAAACTCTTGGAATGTAGGTAAAAGAATATTTGAATTGCTCAAAAGTTTAAATGCAAGTTCTTCAAGTTCTGTTTGCTCTTGAGGTGTGCTGTTATAAAGGAAAGAAAATCTCTCGTAATCTTTACCTGCACATAATTTTTGATGAAAAGCTTCAAGTTTAACAAGATGATAATCTTTTTCTTGCTTGTAAATGTGCCAGACAAAAGGTTTTCCGCACAAACAAACTCTGCTGAAAGAATCTTCGCCGCTAACAAATGAAAAATCCATCAAAGTTAAAAGTGCGTCCCATTTTTCCTGCTCAATATATGGAAGTTTTTCAGTTTGAAACAATATTTCTTGTTTATTACATGATTTGAAAAAAGATTGTGCGCATATTCCTGCTGCAATAAAAACTTTTATATTTTTTGTTTTTGAAAACTTGTTAATTGCTTTTACAAGAAAATCAAAATTGCTTAAGTATGAAAAAATCAAAATGTTAAAATCATTTTCCGAAACAGTTATATTTGTTCCTGTTAGTTTTTTTAATGCATTTTCTTTAGAATTTTTTGAATCCATAAAACTTTTATCGAACAAAAGTCCGCCTGTTTTTGATGTAAAACCCGGCATGAAAATATTCTTTTTTACGTTTATTGAACGAGTTCCGGATTTTATTAAGTGGAAATCTTCTGCCCAATCTTCTGCCGTAAGATATTCTATATCAAGAGCATGAACTGTATTTTTAAAATCCGGTGCAAATATTATTTCTTCAAGCCAGTTAGGTCTTTCGCATTGAAAACATTCCAGCAAAAAAAAAGGAGGTTCTTTTTGAAATTCATTTTTGCAGATTTCAGCATTGTTCCAATCAAAAACTTTCCAGTTTTTAAAAATCTGTACCGGCAATGTAGGATTAATTTCATTTGCTATTGCTGAAAAAGATTCAAGATTGCTTACAACAAGACGGATTTTTATATCATCTGTTAATTCGGAAACTGAACGGCACAGCCTATACACAAAACCGATGTCGCCGTAATTGTCAACAACTTTGCATAAAACGGTCAGGTCAAACATATGTTAGAAGTTATCAACCATTAGGGAATCGGTCAATTGGCGTTGGCGTTTGCGTTTCGCTTGGGGATTAATCTAAATTTAGGGTCTATGTTAGCGAAACGCCAAGTTTTTGCGGGGCAAAAACTTGTGGATTGGGCGTTTAGGGGGGGGGATTAATCTAAAACTAGGGATTAAACTGGCGAAACGCCAAGTTTTTTGCTTGCAAAAAACTTGTGGCTTGGGCGTTTAGGTTTGGGTTGGTTCTACAAATTTGGGTTTATGCTGGCAAAACGCCAAGTTTTTGCGAGCAAAAACTTGAGGATTGGTGTGTCGCATGGGGATTAATCTAAAAAATTTGGGGTTTATGCTGGCGAAACCTGCAAAAGCTTGATAGCTGGAGCGCTTTTGCTTCATTTCTGGAAAATGCGTTTTGGGCGTTTCGCATTTGGGTTGGTTCTACAATTTGGGGTTTATGTTGGCGAAATGGAGTTCTTGGTTGAGTTGGAGGTACAAATATATATGATGAAGATGATTATTTTGTATTATTTTCTCCAATTAATTTTATGCAACTATAAAGTTTATATAACATTTTCGAAACAGGCTTTGAGAGGCCATATACTATTAATGAAGAAGAAACAATTAAAATAATTCGTATGGCAATATCAAGCAAAAAATTTTCTCTGAATGTAGAATAGATTCTTAATAAAGATGTATACTCAAAAAATATAACAAATGCATGTGTAAAATAAATTGAGAGAGAAAAGTTTCCAGCCGTTTTATAAATTTTTTGTTTAATGCTGCTAACTTCTTCTTCTAAGGAAAACTCAAAAATTAATACAATACAAATTACAAAGACAAACGCAAAATCTATAACAGTATATTTTGCATAAAAAATTAAAACAAATAAAATTAAGGGGAGAAAAATTTTCAAAAAATTTATAATTTTTTTGTTTTTCAGTTCAAATTTGTAATTTGCACAAAAAATTCCAAGTCCCATTTCTGCAAAACCACGTAAAAAGCCTGCGGGGACATTAAATATCGGTACAATATCTAATGCTAAATCGAGTTTTTCATATTGCTGAATAAGAAAAGCAAAAATAAAAATTGCAGAAACAAGACCCCATGCATAGTTTTTAGAGTTTTCTCCATTCTTTTTTTGCAAATGTAAAAGAATTTGAAACCATAAAAAGCTGCTTACAAGCAAAGCTGAAATATACCATAATGGCAACCCCTCAAATCTTGAAGGTATGAATTTTTCAAGAACAGGAATAAATAGCTGTAAAAATAATAAATTTGCTATAGAACTAAAAAAATTAATAATAAAACTTGTAGCCATTGAAAATAAGCTTTTTATTCCTGTTATGGGCATCAAAACAGCACATAATGAGGAAAGCAGTATAATAATAACATTAAGAGGCATAAACTTTTTTACTTTTGAAATTACATAGTCTAAAGATGTTGTATATCGTTTTGTTTTAAATGTTCGATACAAAAGAAAACCGCTTAGTACAAAGAAAAAGTCTACACTTCTATATAAACTGAAAATGTATTCTTTTGGCTTTGTTGGATAAAAACATTCAAAATGAAGTATAACGACAAAAATTGTAAATATAAATCTATATAAATCTATACGGTGAAAGTAATTTGATTGGTTGTTATTTCGCATAAAGGAAATATATCAGATG
>JAAYQG010000173.1 GCA_012519415.1 Treponema sp.
AAAACTGCCTGTAGTCAAAGTTGACTACAGGCAGTTTTCTGCTTTAATGCAGAATGTAAAATTATTGGACGATTTTCTTGAGGAACAGGAAAAGACTTTTAAAAACAGTTTCAGCTGGAAAATAACAGCACCGATAAGAAAAATTGCTGACCTGCTAAAAAAAGGAAAAAGCAAATGAAAAAGACTGCAATTGTAACAGGCGGCACTTCGAATCAATATCCGGCAATGGCTGTTCTGGCTTTGAACATAGCTGACAAATGCCCAAATATAGCAGATGAGCTTGTCATTTTTTATGATGACATCCCGCTTGCACAGCAAAAGCTTATAAACAGCATTTTTCCTACAAGGTTTATCAAATATGAATCGCCTTTTTCTCATGTTGAAAATTTCAGCGAGGTAATTCAGAATTATTTCAGTCCTTTCCTCTTCTGCAAATATGAATGTTTCCGTCTTCTTGATGAATATCAAACTGTAATCTGGATTGATTATGATATGGTGATTACGCAAGATATTTCGGAACTTAAAGAAAAGAATAAAGCCGATGCAAAATTCATAAGCTCAAAATTTTTGGGTCAAAAGTTCAATGATAAGGTTTTCTGGGATCAGAATTGCATCGAAGACATCCATAATTTTGATTTACTAAAACCGGCAATAACTTGCTGCATTTTTGTGTTATTTGATAGTCTTAAAAATTTCCACCAGATTTATGATGAATGTATAAGATTAACGCCAAGATATGCAGCTGCTTTATATCTACCTGAAGAAGCCGTGCTTTCTGTTGTGTTGCAGCAGCTTAACGTTGAAATAGATGAGCTTGACAACGCCAAATATAACACAACGCCAATAGAAATCGAAGTAAACAAAGGCATAACATCAATAATTCATTCGATTGGTCAGCCGAAATTCTGGAATGGCCTTTATAACGAGCAGTGGGAAAGCTATTACAAGAAATGGCTTGAAATGGGCGGTGCGAAGCATATAAACAGATACACAAAAATCGAAAAACTGTTGCTGCGTATAAAACGTAAGCTTAAAAAGATGTTCGGCAAAAAATGCTGAAATAATCGGATTTTTTATGAATGCAAAACTTAAACGGTTAAAGACAATAACGGAAGACGCTTTTTCTGTTTTAGCAGCACAAAGACAAAACAGAGTGCGCTTTACAGGATATTATCCTGAATCTAAAAAACATTTTGAAAATTATTATTTTACTGATTTTTTTCAATTTAAGTCTAAACCTGCATTATCAAGCATTGCGCCGACAATCGAATTTTTCTCCGTTTGGAACAATGTGCGGAAAAAAGCGCAAGATTCAAAAGCAGCAATAAAAGTGTTTTTTACAGGCGAATGTGTTCATTCTGATGTTTTTAGCGAATTTAATGAATTTGAAGATTATTTTCTAAACATTGTTGATGTTTCATTCGGTTTTGACGATATAAAAGCTGAAAATTACATTAGATACCCGCTTTGGATTCTTTATCTTTTTGACCAACCTGAATTTTCAAAAGATAAAATCAAGCAAAGAATAGACAAAATAAATAGTGATTTTTCCAAAAAAGCATTAGCTCAAAAAACAAAAGACTGCGCTATTATTGCAAGACATGATAAAAACGGTATACGCTCAACTATTTTTGAAGCCGCCCAAAACGCAGGACTTAGAATCAGCTCCGCAGGTTCGTGGAATCATAACGATGATTCACTTTGGAACGATTTTTCAAATGACAAACAAAAATATCTTGAACAATTCAGATATACAATATGCCCTGAGAATTTCGATTACGACGGCTATGTAACAGAAAAACTTTTTCAAGCTTTTTTATCGGGCACTATTCCGCTTTATTGGGGAAGCAATAATAAACCGGAGCCGGAAGTTATAAATCCGAAAGCCGTGCTTTTCTTTGATAAATCAAACAATGATGAATTCGTGGAACGCATAAAAGAACTACAAAAAAGCAAAAAAGCTTTTGAAGAAATTGCATATCAAAAACCTCTGAAAGAAAACGCAATTGATTTTATCTATGAATTAAACAGAAAGACAAAAGATTTATGCATGGAAATCGCAATCAAAAAAGGACTTGCCTAAAATGGAACAAAAACCTTTTATTTCAATTATTACAATCTGCTTTAATAACGCTTCAGGTTTAGCCGAAACAATTGACTCAATTCGCAAAATCAAGACATCTGATATTGAATATATCGTTATAGACGGAGCTTCAACTGACAATACGCATGAAATCCTTGAGCGCAATTCTGATATAATTGATATTCCGGTTTCAGAAAAAGACAGCGGCATTTACAATGCCATAAACAAAGGAATAAATCTTGCGAATGGCACTTTAATCGGTCTTATTCATTCGGGAGATTTTTATCTGGAAAATGCTTTTTCAAGCTTGAGGGAACTTCACAAGGCACACCCGGAGGCTGTTCTTTACGGAGCATTGAAAGCAATAAAAAATGGAATTTTTGATTCAATTTGGGGAATAAATGCCTGTTATCTTCCTGAAAAAATGATTCCACACCCCGCCTGTTTTGTTCCAAAACTCATTTACGAAAAATTTGGAACTTACGATGAATCTTTTAAAATCGCCGCCGACTATGAATGTTTTTTGCGTTTTTACAAAGCAGGTGTACAATTTATTTTTACAGACACAATAATCTGCGGCTTTAATCTTGAAGGAATCTCCCAAAAACGCACAGAACAGACAGAAAAAGAAGTCGAATCAATCAAAAAAAGATATGGAACATACAAAGTGCCTACTCTGAAATCAAAAATAAAAGCTTTTTTAAAGATTTTTTTTAGATAGAGTTTCGCATTTGGATTGATTCTATAGTTTCGGATTGAGCTAGCAAAACCATTTTTAAAGATTTTAACCTCGCTGTCGCATATTTTTATATGAATGTTTATTATTCATGTTTTCTAATGAAAAATCTTGATAATAACCAATTTATTTAGTAGACTAGCTTCAATTCTTATTTAATTAAAATATCAAAATATATAATAACGAGGAAAAGTATGACAATTTCTATTGTTGGCACCGGCTATGTGGGGCTTGTGAGTGGAACATGTTTTGCAGAAATGGGGAACACAGTTTGGTGTATTGATATAGATGAAGATAAAATCAATCGCCTAAAAAATAATGATATTCCAATCTTCGAGCCAGGACTTGAAGAAATGGTCAAACGAAATGCAAAAGAAAACAGACTTAAATTCACGACTGATTATGCAGAAGCCATTCCAAATTCTCAAGTTTGTTTTATTGCTGTTGGCACTCCTCCCGGAGAAGACGGTTCTGCAGATATATCTTATGTTCTTAAAGCAGCAGAAAGTATTGCAGAACATATTAAACGCTACACTATTATTGTAGATAAATCTACAGTTCCTGTTGGAACTTCTGATTTAGTAAAAGCTCAAATACAAAAAGTGCTTGATAAAAGAAACTTAAAAATAAATTTTGACATTGTTTCAAATCCTGAATTCCTAAGAGAAGGTGTTGCAATAGAAGATTTTATGCGACCTGACAGAGTTGTAGTCGGTGCTGAAAATGATGTAGCCGCAACAATTATGAAAAATCTTTATGCTCCATTTATAGGAAACGGGCATCCTTTTTTATGTATGGACATAAAATCTGCCGAAATAACAAAATACGCCGCAAATGCAATGCTTGCAACACGCATAAGCTTTATGAATGAAATTGCACAGTTATGTTCAGTTGTCGGAGGTGATGTCAAAGCTGTTCGACAAGGAATTGGAACAGATTCGAGAATCGGTATGAGTTTTTTATATGCAGGCTGCGGTTACGGCGGTTCTTGTTTTCCAAAAGACGTAAAAGAATTAATTTCAATAGGCAAAAGAAACGGTTTTGAAATGAAAATCGCAAAAGCCGTAGAAGATGTAAATGAACGCCAAAAACATATTCTTTTTAATTTAATTGAAAAACATTTTGGAAAAGATATAATAAAAGGAAAGACTATTGCATTATGGGGACTTGCTTTTAAGCCACAGACAGACGATATGCGAGAAGCACCTTCTCTAACATTAATTAGAGATTTGATAAAAGCAGGTGCAAAAGTTAAAGCATATGACCCTGAAGCATTTGAACAAACAAAGCATTATCTTTCAGATATTCCGTCTGATGCAGTTGAATACATAGATGATATGTATGATGTGATTGATAATGCAGATGCTTTAGTTCTTGTTACAGAATGGAAACAATTCCGTTCACCTGATTTTACGCTTATAAAATCGAAACTTAATGCCCCTGTTTTTTTTGACGGAAGAAATATTTACGAGCCTAGGGCTATGAAAGAACTCGGCTTTAACTATTACTGTATTGGACGTGCAAATTCATGATTACTTCAGTTCAAGATTTGATGAACGACAACACAATAGTAGCCACTATTAGAAATAGAGATTCAGATAGAATTAGAACATTATTTGAATCTTGCAGAAAATGTGGAATTACTTCTCAAATTTTAATAGCAGATTTTGGTTCTTATTCAGATTATTCACAAGAATACGAATCAATATGCAAAGAACTGAATATAATCTATGTTAAAACAGAAACAGAAGGTCAGCCATGGAGTCGTGGCCAAGCATTAAATTTTGGCATTTCGCGCGCAAAAACAGCTTATATTACAACAACCGACATTGATATGCTCTTTGATTCAAATCCATACGAATGGATTTTTCTTAATTTAAAAGAACATAATGTTTTTACAATTACATCTTATTGGCTTCCCAAAAACAACGACAAGCATAAAGCTAAATCTGCAGGCAAAAGTGCTTGCGGCGGATTTTTATGTATAAGAAGCAGTACATTCAGCGCACTTGGAACATATGACCCTAAAATAAAATACTGGGGAATGGAAGATTTAGATTTAACAAATAGGCTCAAACGCACAGGCAACGAACCATGCTGGCTTCCTGAAAAATATAAAATGTACCATAGATGGCACCCTCAAGCAGAAAAAGGCTTTTTAAGACCCGATACCGCCAGATACGACACATTAAGACAATATTATACGAATGCAAATTCGCCGGTGTTAGTTACTCCGCGTGAATATGCACTTTCTAAACATGATAGACCAATTTTGAGTTATGTTAAGAAAAATGAACTAATCGGAACTAGAAAACCCGTATCAATAAGTTTTTCTCATAATACGTTTGATGATTGCTTTAAATCAATTGAACTTATTGATACTTGTAAAACAAGTTCTTTTGTTCACATCCACCTAGGTGAAAGATGCAAAAAAGCACCCTTAGGTTCATTTGCAAATATTTTCAAAAAAATTATTAAACCTTTTTGCATAGCAACAGGAACAGTTGTCAACATAAATGTAAATTACAATTTTGACTACTTTTATGCCGCACTACTCCCTGTACTTGCAAGCAAAGGACTTACAGATTATTATATTACAGAAAATCTTGAAGATGTTTATCTTCTTTGGGAATAAATAATTAACATATAATTACATAAAATTTCAGCAAAGATTTTTAGACAAGTTGTTTTTATAAGGAATTTCAAAATGAACGAAAAAACTATTTTAATTACAGGCGGTGCAGGCTTTATCGGTTCACACTTATGTCGCCGTCTTTTAACTGAAAACTGCCGAGTAATTTGTCTTGATAATTATTTTACGGGAAGAGAATGTAACATATCAGAACTTAGAAAAAACAGCTTGTTCAGTATAATTTCGCATGATGTAGAATTGCCTTATTCATTTTATACAGATGAAATTTACAATCTTGCGTGTCCAGCTTCTCCGCCACATTATCAGAGAAATCCTATTGCAACTTTTAAAACAAGTATTTTCGGCGCATTAAATGCATTAAATTTATCAAATAAATGGAATGCAAAAGTTTTGCAAGCTTCAACCTCTGAAATTTATGGAGATCCACTTGTTCATCCACAGCCTGAAACATATTGGGGACATGTAAATGCGACCGGTATTCGTTCCTGCTATGATGAAGGTAAACGCGGTGCAGAAACTCTTTTTATGGATTATCACCGTCAATTTAACACGCGTATAAAAATAGTGCGTATTTTCAACACATACGGACCGAATATGAATCCGGATGACGGCAGAGTTATAAGCAATTTTATTGTACAAGCTCTAAAAGGCGAAGATATAACAATTTACGGTTCTGGAAAACAAACTCGTTCATTCTGCTATGTAGATGATTTAGTAGAAGGTTTCATACGCATGATGTCTACTTCTAACAGCGTTACAGGTCCTGTAAATTTAGGAAATCCGGGGGAATTTACAATGCTTGAACTTGCAGAAAAAGTATTGAGTTTTACAAATTCCAAATCAAAGCTTGTGTTCATGCCGTTGCCACAAGATGACCCAAAACAGCGAAAACCTGACATTACAAAAGCAAAACATCTGTTCGATTGGCAACCCAAAATTTCGCTTGATGACGGATTAAAAGAAACAATTAAATATTTTAAAAAGGTAATTAAGTGAATTTAAAAGAATTATTAAGTTCCCTACCATTTGAAATTGAACGCTCTATCTGTTATAAATTAAACTTACGTTTTCATAAAAGACCTTCAAGCGCACCGTTTTTAAGCGGCGATTCTTTTAGAAAAATAAGTGATATTACGGCAGATTCGGATTCATCTTTTGAAAATCTAAAAAATACAGTTTCAGATTTATCGCCTTCTGCTGTGATTTTTGTTCAAAGCAATTATTTGTTAAAATTTCAATCAGAAATTTTGCCTTATATAAAGACGCAATTTATTCTTATAAGCCACAATTCGGACACAAATATCGACGAAAAATTTGCAGAACTTGCCACCTCACCGCTTCTTTTGAAATGGTTTGCGCAAAATTGCACAGATACAATATTAGCAGTTTCACCAAAAGTTGTACCGCTTCCAATCGGACTTGAGAATCAGCGTTTTCATAATGCCGGAAATATAAAATCTTTTAAAAAAATGCGCACAAAATTAAATAAAATTGAAAAAAAACCGAAAGTTCTAGTTTCGCTGAATTTATCGACAAATCCAGACGAGCGTTTTGAATGTTACAAAGCTTTTTGGAGAAAACCAGTTACACAAGAACTCATATCGTTTGTAAGCTCCAAAAATTATAGAAAAATTGCAGCAGAATATATGTTTATCGCTTCTCCGTTCGGGAATGGATTAGACTGTCATCGCACATGGGAAGCTATGTATTTGGGAACTATTCCTCTTGTAAAAGATAATGAAATGAACCGTTCATTTGCAAACTTGAAACTTCCAATAGTTTGCGTAAAAAACTGGAACGAATTTGCACTAAAAACAGAAGATGAGCTTATAGACATTTATCAAAAAACTATAAATAAAGCAGACAATTCTGCTTTGTGGCTTGATTTCTGGCAGAATCAGATTAAAGAGATGTAAAATGAAATCAAATGACTTCCTTAAAATGAAGATAGTTTAAGAAAGTCTTAATTTTTTTAAGGATAATTTCATATGAATCCACAAATTATAATTCCAGTGGCAAAAAAAAATATAGATATTCTAAAAAAGAATATTTTTTATATAAAAAAATATTTAAATCCTGTTAATATATATGTATTGACGGCAGAAAATAATTTCAGTGATTTTGAAGACTTGAAAAATGAGATTGTTGTTTTAGATGAAAATGCAATAATACAAGGAATTACTTTTGAAACAATAAGCAAAATAATTTCAAAAACTTCGATACCACCCAAAAGAACAGGTTGGTATTTTCAACAGTTTTTAAAAATGTTTTGGTGCTTTTCTTCTTTCTGTTCTGATTATTATACAGTTTGGGATGCTGACACAATTCCATTAAAATCAATTGAATTGTTTTCAAATGATTTTAAACCATATATACATTATAAAACAGAACATCACGTTGCATATTTTGAAACAATAGAAAAACTTTTGAATATGAAAAAAAAAGTTGATTATTCATTTATTTCTGAAAAAATGACTTTTTCAAAAAAAATTATGCAAGAATTATTGAATGAAATTTCACAAGCAGAAATTTTAGGAAATTCAATAATCGAAAAAATAATATTTGCGGCAAGTTCTTCTTCAAATGAGCTAGGTTTTAGCGAATTTGAAACTTACGGCACTTATATTTCTTATAAATATCCAGCTTTATATCAGCTACAAAATCTAAAAAGTTATCGAAATGCTGCAAGATATATAGGAATGAATCCTAATAAATTTGATATTGCATTATTGGGAAGATTTTTTGATACAGCTTCATTTGAAAAATGGGATAATCCTAAAAAATGGTTTATTCCATTTTATAAAATAATTGCGTTTCTTTCATATCCGTTGAATCAACTATTTCGCCCAAAATACAAAGATATTAAACATTCAGCACGAACAAAATCTGACATAACAAAGCTTCATTAGTTTTTATTTTGTTGATACAATTAAAAGAATTTTATATTTATAGAAAGGGAATTTTATGAATGCAATAATTATACACAGCGGAAATACATTTTCCCCATACATAACAGACTGCATAGAACAGTTTTTTCTCTACAATAAAAAATCTATGCTGTATTTTATTTTAGACACTATGTCCGAAAAAGTTAATATTTTAAAAAATATCTATCCAAATTTGCGTATAATTTATCAAAAAGAACTAAAAAAATCTTTAAGTCATCGTTTTTATCTTACATTTAATCGAAGTGCTCATAATAACTGGAGAGGCGGTTTTTGGCGCTATGTTGTAGAGCGATTTTTCTTAATTCAAGAATTTATGCACCAGAGCGGCGAAATTAATCTTTTACATTTTGAATATGATAATTTAATTTATGAAACGATAAATGATTTTGAAAACAGATTCATTAATATTTCTAATGCTGAAAAAATTCTTTTAACAGCAGACGGAGACAAACGCTGCATTGCAGGTCTTATGTTTATTCCGAACAGCAAAAGTCTTGCAAAATTCTGCAATTTTTATAATAGACACTACACTATTCACATAAAAAATGATATGTTTGCTTTCTCAGATTTTTTAGATAAATGCCCCAGATTTTGCGGCACTTTGCCTGTCGTGCCCAAAAGCTATACGAAAGATAAAGCAAGTATGTATTCGCACAAAGGCATAATGCACACAAAGTTAAATCGGCTTTCAGACGGCGCAGATATTTTTGAAGCTGTTTTTGATGCCGCAGCTTACGGTCAATTTGTCGGCGGCATAGACCAGCGGAATGTCGAAGATTCGACAAAAAGCACAATCGGCTTTATAAATCCGGATTCAGCATACAATATGCAAGATTTTTCAATTGAGTGGCATACTAAAAATAATTTAACTAAGCCTTTTTTATGCTTTAAAAATGAAATCTTACCGATTTTCAACCTGCACATACATTCAAAAAATCTTAATTTATATCGTTCAGACTTAATAAAAGGAACAAATATTTATCATTTATCATTATTTGTTCCTTTTATTAAGTCTGAACGATATAAAT
>JAAYQG010000174.1 GCA_012519415.1 Treponema sp.
AAAGTAGACAGATACAAAATAGGCACGCAAATTATTCTCTGTCAAATTGACAAAAAAATGTACATTGGCGAAAACCTTCTTGCCTATCCTGTCGGAGAGATTTAATCTGCATGAGTATTTTTACAGCCATAACAAAACCAGCATTACCCGAGTAAATATTGCTTTAAAGGTGAGCACGCCCTTGTTTTTCTCGTGCAATACAGTAAAATAGAACGTGTGCAGAATGAAACTCCACACAAAGGGCAGGGACAATGTCAGAAGACAAATATATTAAGATTATTACAGCATTAATTGCACAAGATACCGAAGAAGAATGGTTTGAGTTTAAAGAAAACCGAACAGAACCGACTGCTATCGGAGAATACATATCTGCTTTATCAAATGCTGCCGCCTTTCACAAAAAAGATTTTGGTTACCTAATTTGGGGAGTGCATGATAAAACCCATAAATTAGTCGGTACAAAATTTAATTTTCGTCAAACAGTCAAACAAGAACCTTTGGAACACTTTTTAGCCCGAAAAATTACTCCCGATATTTTATTTTTGTTTCACGAAGTTACAATTGAAGGAAAAAGAATTGTTGTTTTAGAAATACCGGCGGCAGCAAAAATACCAACATCATTTGAAACGAAACGCTATCTTAGAATCGGCTCAAGTAAAGTCAATTTAGTTAAATATCCTGAACGAGAAGTCGCTTTATTTGAAATTTTGAGAAAAGACGAACCCAGAATACAGGATGTTGAAGCAGAATACCAGGATTTACATTTTGAAAGACTTTTTACCTACTACGCCGGCAAAGGCATTGAGTTAAAACCGAAGACGTTTGAGAAAAATCTCTCTTTACGCAACAAAGACAATAAATACAACCTATTGGCACAATTGATATCAGATGACAGTCGTATACCCATTCGTGTATCTGTATTTTCCGGAAACAATAAGGCGAGCGACCTTTTTTCCGTAAAGGAATTTGGAAACACATGTTTGCTTTTGTCTTTAGATAAAGTCTTAGAATATGGTGATGTTATCAATTTAATACAAGCTGATGAAAAAAATAGAGTATCTGCGCGAAAAGATGTGCCGTTTTTCGATAACAATGCATTTAGAGAAGCTATTATTAATGCATTTGTGCACAACAAGTGGATTGACGGCAATGCACCTATGATTACTATCTACAATAACAGGATTGAAATTTTATCACGAGGACCACTTCCTAAAAATCAGACAAAAGAAGGTTTTTTTCTCGGCGAATCTATTCCGGTGAATCAAAAGCTTTCCGACATATTTTTGCAACTCCACATTAGCGAACGGTCAGGAAGAGGCGTACCAAAAATAGTAGATGTCTATGGAACGGAAGCATTTGAATTTAGAGAAAACTCCATTGTAGTTACAATTCCATTCAACAGGCTTAGAACAAAAGTGGGGGATAAAGTGGGGGATAAAGTGGGGGATAAAGTGGGGGATAAATCTCCGCTCAATGAAACGCAGAAAAAGGTTCTGGATGAGATTAGAAGCAATCCCAGTATCACCCATCAAGAATTAGGTAAAATATTAGGTTTAAAAAGAACAGCTATTCAAAACAATATTTCGTATTTGAGAAATAACAACTATATAAAAAGAATAGGTTCAAACAGAACAGGATACTGGGAAGTTATGAATTGAAGGAAATCCCATGAAAGAAACAATACTTGAAACCGTAGCAAACGTTTTAAAAAGCAAACAAAAATATATCGCAGAAGATGGCGAACTTTTAAAAGCAAAAGTATATGCAGACATCATGACGATGGAGCCGAAACTGTTGCGCTTGCTTTTATCGAACGAAGATATTAAAGCGACGTTCTTCAGCAACATCGACGGCACACTCGTTTTTGACAAACAAAAATTCGCATGGCTTATTGACTCAAAAGAATTTCTGCCCGACTCATATACCTCATACACAAACAAAATCGGACTCGCAAGCGACCGCGAGTTTATTTCCGTAAAGAGCGATGTCGTACTCGACTTTCCGTACAAAGATTGCGTACTTGAAGGCGGACAAGATAAGGACGATCAAAAACGCCAGGAGATAATGTACAATGAAACGCTTGCTATCGATGAAGTAAAAAACATGCTCGCCCCAAAAGTGTTCACGAATGCGAAACGATACACAGCTGACGGCATTGAAGAAAACATTGAATTTACAGACGATGACAATCTAATTATTAAGGGAAATAATCTGATTGCATTATCGAGTTTGTTAAAACGATACGAGGGAAAGGTAAAACTGATTTACATTGACCCGCCGTACTATTTTAATAAAACAATAAGTGAAGACAGTTTTAAATATAACTCAAATTTCCATATGTCAACTTGGCTGACGTTCCTTAAAAATCGTTTAGAGATAGCATGGAAACTTCTGTCACCCGACGGAAGTATTTGGATACATATGGGCGAAGACGGGATGCATTATCTAAAAGTTCTTGCAGATGATATTTTTGGAAAAGAGAAATTTGTAGCAACTCTTCCCCGAAAAACACGTGACGGAAAATCAGACGTACCATTTAATCTTTCGCAAGACTTTGATTGGATTTTGGTATATACAAAAGCAGGTGAATCTGATTTTGTTGTCGGGCGAGAAGTTGAACGAAAATATTATGAAACCGACGATTTTCCGGGAAGACCCTGGCGAACAGCCGACCTAACAAAACAAACAACAACAAAAGAACGTCCCAACTCCGATTTCACAATGGTTAATCCGAAAACAGGAAAAGAATATCCTGTTAATCCAAAACGCTCATGGGCAGTTACAAAAGAAACGTTTGATGAATATTATCAGGCAGGCGGTATTGGGTTTCCCGATGATTATGATTTTATGTCAGGAGAACGTCCATTTAGACGAGTGTTCAAAGATGAAGATGAAAAAAAAGAAAAACCTACAGCTGTATATAGTGATTTTTTAATTCGTGACTTTATAGAAAGCTTAATGTTAAAAACAAAAAACAAAGATGGTAATGATGAAATAGATGCGCTCTTTACACGAGATGAATTTGATTACGCAAAACCGGAAAATTTAATAAAAAACATTCTTCAAGTAACAACCTCAGAACACGATCTCATCCTTGACTTCTTTATGGGTTCCGCTACGACACAAGCTGTCGCTCTCAAAATGAATCGGCGCTTTATCGGCATTGAACAAATGGACTACATCGAAACTGTCAGTGTTGAACGACTAAAAAAAGTGATTGGTAAAAAAGTATCTTTGCAAGAAAATAAAACGACACAGAAAAAGTTAGAGTTAGTTTCAGAACCCACGGAGGAATATTATACAATAGAATATGATCAAGGCGGTATTTCAAAAGACGTCGACTGGCAAGGTGGCGGTTCGTTCGTCTATTGCGAACTCAAAGAAGACGCACACGTTTTAATCGACACAATTCAACACGCAACAGAACAAACTATCTCGAACATAAAAAATGACATATACAAAGACAAACGGATTGTCCCCTACCTTACAACACAGGAACTGGAGGATGCAGATAACGACTTTGAAACGCTGTCATTAAACGAGCAAAAAAAAGCATTGATAAAACTTATCAACAAAAACAAACTGTATATCAATTATGCTGATATCGACAACGCAGATTTTACTATAAGCGAATCGGATAAAAAGTTTACACGTTCTTTTTACGGAGATAAAAAATGACGAAGCAGTTTTTGTATGAAGAACTTGATATATTAAAAAAATATGGAACATTAAAAGAAACACCGGAGTTTATAAAAACAGGTTTGTCGCCTAACATCGTTTTGCGCGAATATCAGGAAGAAGCGTTTCAGTATTTTGTCAATTATTTTGAAAACAAACAGCTTTCAAAAAACAAACAGATTCACACGCTGTTTCACATGGCAACCGGTTCGGGAAAGACGGTTATCATGGCGGGACTTATTTTATATCTCTACACAAAAGGATATCGCAACTTTCTTTTTTTTGTAAATCAAACGAACATTGTCGAAAAAACAAAAGAAAATTTTTTAAATAAAACGTCGGGCAAATATTTGTTTACCGATGAAATAGAATATCTTGGCGAAAAAATTGCGATAAAACCTGTCGCATCGTTTTCAGGCTTGCCTAAAGATTCTACCGACATTAACATTTATTTTACAACAACGCAAAAATTGCACCTTGACCTTTTTTTTCCAAAAGAAAATTCCCTCACCTATGACGATTTTGAAAACACAAAAATCGTTTTTATTTCGGACGAGTCGCATCACGTAAATACACAAACAAAAAAACTGAACAAAAGCGAGGAAGAAGAAAAAAACTCGTGGGAATATTCTGTCTTAAATGCATTTGCACGAAATACAGAACATATTATGCTTGAGTTTACCGCAACGTGTGAATTAAACGATCCGAATGTCAAAATAAAATATCTCGATAAAATTATCTACAACTACCCGCTTTTGCATTTTCGTCGTCGATATGTTGAACGAAGGCTGGGACGTCTTAAATCTTTTTGACATTGTACGGTTATACGACACCCGCCAAAGCGGTACAAAAGTGTCGCCGTATACAATCAAAGAAGCACAGCTTATCGGGCGCGGTGCACGATACTGCCCGTTCCAAATTTCAGATGACCAAGAACGTTTTAAAAGAAAGTACGACTATGATTTGAAACACCCGAACCGTATTTTAGAAACAATGTACTTCCATTCCAAAAATGACTCACGATATATTGCGGAATTGCGACAAGCGCTTATTTCAACGGGCATGGAAGATGAAAAACCGATTAAGCTCAATTATCAACTTAAAGAACATTTTAAAGAATCTGTGCTGTATAAAAAAGGCTTTGTTTTTTCCAATAAGCGTATTCAAAAAGACCGCTCGAATGTCAAAGAGTTGGAAGGCAGTAAAAAAACGCTCGTCCACACGTTTACCAAAAAAGACACACGAGGCAGTGTTATCAATTTGTTCGGCGACATTGAAAGTGCAAACAAGGACACAACAGAAAAAACAAAAGTTATATCGTACGCATTTAAAGATATTCCTTACAATATTATGTCCGGAACGTCGGACGCATTCCGTGAATTCAAGTTTGCTATTTTAAAAGAAAAATATCCGCAACTGAAATCCAAAAAAGAATTTTTTACGTCCGACAAATATTTTGGC
>JAAYQG010000175.1 GCA_012519415.1 Treponema sp.
ATATGGATAGACATCATTATATCTCATAGAGCCTTCGTCGTAAGAACCATCATCCATTGTGCTTACAATAGCCACATTAATTGACAGCTTCAGGTCTCCGTCAGTAATCATTTCCTTTACAGTTCCTTTGCCATTCAAAACAGGAGTTGCAACTATATTTCTATCTTTACTAATACTCACAATTGCTTCAGGTAAATAAATTGTATCTGTTTGACCTTTTATTGTGATTGGTACTAAAAAATCTTTCCCATACAAATCTATGCCAGACACCAATGGATAAGGATTGTTCGTATTGTTTTCAGCATAAAGTTGAGCGTTATTTATATTATCCGTTCTGTTTGGAGCCAAATTAGATGGCTGCAATCTTGAGACAAGATGCTTTTTTCCAACTGCTTCAGTTGCTGCTATTAATGGTATTTTTAATATATCCCTATTCATTATGCTGCTGTTTCTGCCATTCCTAAAATTCTTGCCAACATTTCTCTCAAATTAGCCTCAACGTCGGCTGCATTTTCTTTTAAATTCCCATTAAAATTCATGGTTTCCACCATGCTTCTAAGCGTGATATTTATCTGCTGAGCCTTACCCGCACTCACACCTGCCGAATTACCCATGCTGCCACCATACAAATCATTATTTGCAATCAATGTGATACCGCCTGTATTCTTTTTGCGCTGATAATCTCTATATGCATTCTTAACCTCATCTATAGTTATAACTCTGTTTCCTGGATCTTGCCCTTTGCTTTTTAGATATTGCCTGTATCGCTCTATAATCTCAGCTTCAGTTAGCTTTGAACCACCTTCTCCTGCTTCACTATATGCCTCACCTACGTCTTGGTATTCACTAGACTTAAAGAGACCTGCTATTTTATCAACAATTCGACCTATTGACTTGTCATACACCTCTTTTATTCTTCCAAAAATTTTATGCACAAGGTCTTTCAGCCACATAAATGCTTTGGCAATAGGCTCTACAAAATACTTTTTAATCACACCTGCGAATACTCCAAATTTTTCTGAAATCCAATTTACTGCCTTTTTGACAAAATTGCGGAAACCCTCGCTTTTGTTCCACAGCTTTCTAAATACCGCAATTAACAACGCTATAATAGCCGCTATCCAACCAATTATAGGAATACTCATAATTGCCACTCCTATACCTCTGCAAGCGCTTGTAGCAGTTACGCGTAGAAATTGAAACATACCTCCAGCTAAAGCTATAGAATTCTTTAAAACACCTAGTCTTAAAGAAGCAGTTAATACTCCAACTTTTATGCTTTTTACAAATCCACCCCAGCTCCTTGTGCACCATCTAATGCTTTTACCAATGCCTATAAATAATGGAGATAGTTGCGCCAATGGAACCAGTGAACTTGCAATAACCTGCACCCAAATGCCAAAGTCTCCTGTGGCGTTAAATATAGATATTTTAAAGTCGTCGAATTGAGCTTTTATACGCGCCTGTTTTTCTGCATAACTCTCCATAACAATTTCAGCCTGCTCGTAGGCTGTATTAGTGCCTGTAATAGAACGAGTATATTCATCAACCTCATCAATACTGCTTATCAAAGCTATGGCTGCATTCGTATTTTCCATTCCAAAAAGCTTGCTGAATAAAGCAGAATCATGCATCACAGACTTCAACGGTCGTAATCTCTCTGTAAGAGACCTGGTTTTATCGCCTAAGATATTTATGTTAACGCCCGCTGCTTGCAACTCCTCTTTAACGTTTTTAGGCAAAAAACGTCCTCTCGCTAAAATATTCATCACGTTTCGCAAAGCCACACCTCCTTCAGCTCCTCTTTTACCAGCTTTATCTAAAACTTGAATAGCTGCGTTTACTTCTTCAAAGCTGACATTAGCACCTTTTGCAGCCATACCACATTGTTCCAATGCGGCTTTTATTTGCGGAAGCTCCGCACTTCCTTCTCTTGCTGCTTCCGCCATAATATTCATCATACGAGCCATTTCTTCGCTAGCCTTAATTGGATCTTCTAGGCTTACTTGAAACTGGTTCATTGCTGTATTTAATACTTCTGCGGCTGCTACAGTGTCGCCACCCATTGTTTTACTCAAAACCGCAATACTTTCTCCCATATCCTTCAATGCTTTAGGAGATTTTGCGATTTCAGGGTTCAGCTGCCCTAATACCAATTTATAACTCTCTACCGCCTGCGCTGCATCTACTCCAAAGGTTTTAGCAGTTTGCCTTGCATAGCCTTCTATTTCTTTTAATCCTTTGCCGGTTACACCAGTAATTGCACTCAAGTCTTGTAATGAAGCATTTAATGCTATACCAGGCTGAATAGTATCGTTTAATCCCTGCGAGATTTTGTTAATGGAATTTGTAATAACATCAAATCTTAATGCGTTAGCTCCAAGTTTTTTAAATCCCGATGTTGCGCTTTCAACGCTGCTAGTTACTTTCTCAACAGCGTCATTTAGCTCTAATACTCCCTTGTAAGCATTGCCATCAATATTTATTGTAAAATTTACATAATTTGCTTGCATTTTTCGATTTTTTTTATTATATTTGCATAATTAAAAATTGATTACAATGATTATTATTGCTATTATATTTTGGA